>NZ_NFLJ01000015.1 GCF_002160865.1 Massiliimicrobium timonense | reverse complement strand
TCTTTTTTCCTATCTTTATTGACGTGTTTACTGTTCAGTTTTCAATGTCCCTGTCGCCCTCTCTCGAGTGCTCATCTATAATACCATCTATCCCTTACCTTTGCAAGTCTTTTTTTCATATTTTTTTAAAAAATTAAATAAAAAAATAAATTTTATTGATTTTATCACATTTTTTTGAACAAAAAAAAGTCAAAAGATCTATTTACAAATCTCTTGACTATCTAAAATAATGGTTACTGGGCCATCATTTATAAGTGATACTTTCATATCAGCACCAAAAACTCCCGTTTCTAAATGAATCCCCTGCACTTGAATTGTTTCATTAAAATAATCATAAAGTGGAATAGCCACATCTGGTTTTGCTGCATGAATAAAACTTGGTCGCCTTCCCTTTTTACAGTCTGCATAAAGTGTGAATTGTGAAATTGATAAAATACTTCCATTAACATCTTGTAAAGATAAATTCATTTTTCCATTATCATCTTCAAAAACACGCAGACCAATCATCTTATCAACCATTTTTTCTACTATCTCCTGTGTATCACTTGCACAAAAGCCAACCAATACCATAAAACCTTTTTGAATACTTCCATACACCTTTCCATCTATTGTCACTGAGCTTTCTTTCACTCTTTGAACAACAACTTTCATCACTTTCACCTACCCATATATCTTTAAATTTGTTATAATCATTATAACAAATTTATATAAAAAGGAAAGATTTTATGGCAACAACATTAGCACATCGTATGCGTCCTATTTCTTTAAAAGATGTTTTAGGACAAAAACATATTATTGGCGAACACGCTTTATTTACACAATTTGTAAAAAAGAAGCACCCTATGTCTACTATTCTTTATGGTCCTCCAGGTTGTGGAAAAACCACTTTAGCCTCAGCACTAGCAAACGACCTTCACATTCCATACAGGTTATTCAATGCTTCTACTGGTAATAAAAAAGAAATGGATACCATCATTGAAGAAGCCAAAATGTATGGAGAACTCTTTGTTATCATTGACGAAATACATCGTCTTAATAAAGACAAACAAGATCACTTATTACCTTACATTGAAAATGGTTTGATTATTATTGCTGGATGTACTACTGCAAATCCTTATCATTCTATTAATCCAGCCATCCGTTCACGCTGCCAAATCGTAGAAGTCAAATCACTTGATCAAAATGACATTGTCAAAGGATTAAAAAATGCTTTAGTATCAGAAAATGGCCTCAAGCAGCAGTTTCAAGTTGAAGAAGGTGTCTTAGAGTATATTGCACAGTTAAGTGGTGGTGATATTCGTTATGCTTATAATTGTTTAGAAGTATGTACAATTCTATCACCGGATTCAATGATTACATTACAAATTGTTAAAAAAGCACTACCCAAAGCCAACAATCAATATGATAAAGATGAAGATCAATACTACGATACATTGAGTGGTTTACAAAAATCCATTCGTGGTAGTGATCCTAATGGAGCCATGTACTATTTAGGAAAACTCATTGAAGCTAATGATATAGAATCATTAGAACGTCGTGTCATTACAACTGCCTATGAAGATATTGGCCTGGCTAACCCTCAGGCCTGTATGCGAACAGTCATAGCTTTTCAAGCTGCAAAAGTGATAGGCTTTCCTGAAGCACGTATTCCTATTGCTAGTGCTATTCTTGATTTGTGCTTATCACCGAAATCCAAATCATCTGAAACAGCTATCGACGCTGCTTTAAATTCATTAAAAAAGCATTGTTATTGTGCTCCTGCATATCTTAGACTCACTCCCGTAGGATTAGAAGAAGATGAAAGATATAATTATAATCGTCCCGAACTTTGGGAATATATCCAATATCTTCCTGACCCTATTAAAAATGAGCAGTTCTATATCCCTTGGATGACAAGTTCTTATGAAAAAGCGCTTGCCGAAAATTATCGCCGTATTCTTAAACATGGTCGAACAAATCAAATGAAAAAACTCAACAAAAAATAAAAGCATCACTGATAAAAGAGTTCTATTCTCTCATCAGCGATGCTTTTTTATGAAATATATTTTTCAACAATATAATTCATTTCATTCCATTTCTTTTCCATATCAGCAACTAATTTCAATTGTGTGCGACAACGATCAAGATTATGTGTTGAATATTGTATTTTAAAATAAGTATCTCCTTGAAGATAATCTGTCAAAAAACGCATACCACATTCAAATGTCATAACAAGTGCACCTAAAGGCAATGCTTGCATTTCAGCTAAAGTGAGTTGTCCTTGACATCCTTGAATAAATCCTTTTGTATAAACTTCAAATAAATGCATATCACACTGGACTTTTGATAAATCTTTTTCATCTTCCAAAGCTGTACTTGCTCCAAAACGTATAGAATCTCCAAAATCATTAACTGCCAGTCCAGGCATAACAGTATCTAAATCAATAATACATAACCCCTGATGTGTTTTATCATCAATTAAAATATTGTTTAATTTCGTATCATTGTGTGTAACACGTAGTGGAAGCTCTTGATTTTCCTGCATAGAAATAAGTTTATTTGCCAATTCTTCTCTTTGTAAAATAAACTGTATTTCTTTTTGAACATCTTTAGCACGATTTATAATGTCTTCTTCAACAGCTTTTTTAAACACTTCTAAACGTGCTCTTGTATTATGAAAATCAGGAATCGTTTCATATAGAGTATGTGCTGGAAAATCACTTAACAAACTCTGGAATTTTCCAAAAGCCAACCCGCTTTGATAAAAATCCTCATCTGTTTTCACTTCATCATAGCTGGTTGCACCAGTAATGAAATGATAACCTCGCCAATAATGACCTTCACTATCTTGACAATAAGGTTTTCCATTTTTATTCAAAATAACTGTGAGCGTTTCTCGTTCAGGATCCCCACCATATTGAATAATCTTTTTTCTTAAAAATGTTGTAACATTTAAAATATTTTCCATCAACTGAACAGGATTTTTAAAAATATTTGTATTCATACGTTGTAATATAATAGGAACGACTCCCATATGTTTGATTTTAAATTCAACAAGATAAGTATCATTAATATGGCCACTCCCATATGGTCGTATTTGAATCACTTCTCCAACAAAATCAAATTGACTGATAACCTCTTTCAATAAATTTTCATTATTCATCCATATCACCCCATAAATGTGTTGTATAAATACCTTGTTCTTTCATTTGTTGAATAGCCTTTTCAACTAATGGTTTATCTTCTTTATATGTAACTCCATACCATTGAGAAGATGTTTTAAGAACTTTTACAGTCGCCTTTTTTTGATGCAATAATGAACTCACAACACTTGGAATAAAATATTCACATTTCAATGGATTTGATTTTAAATGTTCATCTAAAAAGCGAGGAAATCCTTTGATAAATTCATCCATTACACCCTGACTAAATCCCCATAGATTCATAGAAACTGTAGTTCCTTTAGCAAGAGGATACCATTGATTATTGTCTTGATAAACAATACCTTCCGGTGTTGCTTGAATTTTTGTACGTTCAGTAATATCTTTTAAATATCCCTGTGCATCAATCTCACAAACACCTCTAGCAACAGTGCCATTATCAGTTAATGTGTTTTCAATGAGATAGCCTACCATAGCCATACGATAAAGATCATCATCTTGATGAGTAGATAAATAATGATAAATCATTTGGAATGACTCTGGTCCATAATAATCATCAGCATTAATAACAGCAAACGGACCATGAATCCATTGTTGACAACAATAAATCGCATGAGCCGTTCCCCAAGGTTTAACACGTCCTTGAGGAACATGGTAACCATCAGGCAGACAATTGAGTTCTTGAAATGCATAATGGACATTCATGATATTTTCTAAACGTTTTCCAATCACTTCTTTAAAGATTTCTTCGTTCTCTTTTTTAATAACAAAAACAACTGTTTCAAAACCTGCACGTCTAGCATCGAAAAGCGAGAAATCCATAATAATATGTCCTTCTTGATCTATTGGATCAATTTGTTTTAAACCACCATAGCGACTTCCCATCCCAGCTGCCATAATGATAAGTATTGGCTTTTCCATATTTTTCCTCCTACATTTCAACCCAGCGCAATTCCATTGGTTTTAAATTGAGTGTTTGAACTTTTTGCCCATGCATATATAAATCTGTTGATAATGATTCTGTTGTATTATTTATAACAGCAATTTTACCGACTTCTTCAAATGCAGCAACTTCTGTATTCACATTGCTGACATAAAACTTTTTCATTTCACTTTCTTTACCGGCTGCCCAATAAATTGTTCTTAAAAGCAAACGGCAATTCTGTGGTGAATAAGGTAATCCAGCCAGATAAACACTTCGTCCTTTTCCATAAGTATTCGTCACAAGTTGTGCATAACCATGATGTTGACTTAAAATCTGGTAATTGTCACCATGTGCATAGATTCCATTCATACCTTCACCAAAATCTATTTCATCTTCAATATCTTCTAATAAGAAATGCTCAGGATTCACTTCATTATATTTATCATGACTTAAAGTAAACCCTATTTCTTTGTCAACCCCAAGAACATCACTTAATTGGAAAAATTGTCCTTGATATTGATAAGCTGTTGGATCTCCAACACCAATAAAGCCACCACCTTGATCAACCCATTGTCTGACTTTTGTCACAACATCTTCATCAATCCAATTTTCAGCTCCTGACCACGAAGTATACTGTGCTCCTGCATTTATGATGACTTTATATTGATCTAAAATACCATTTTTAACATCTTCAAAATTAATAAAATCGACATCTATAGGCATACCACTCAAACATTCAATGATACCTACATATGAATAAATTTCACGATACCAGATAGCATGATGAACTTGATTATTCATCCATCGACGACTTTGACCCCAGCAATTTAAAATAGCAACTTTAAACGGTGAAACATAGGCTTTTGTTCCTTGAATTGTATCATGAATACTTCTAAATTCATCAATGACATGACGAATCGTGTCAATAAAACCAGGCCACTGTAAAGCCAGTTTCAAATAACCACCATATCCAATACGATCAAGTGGACTTCTTAAAATAGCTCTACGTGCTTTTAACCAGTTTGTATGGGCTTCACCAATTGGATCTCCTCCTTTACAAAAGACATCAGGAAAGAAATAAGGAAGTAAGCGTCCTTCAGTATATTTCACGCCTTTAATATCTGAAATCATACGCATTGTCACACCATCACCTACTGACCCGACAACAGCATCTAAACCAATCGTTTCAAAATATGGTCCATAAGGTTCTGTACCAATCCAGTGATCCCCTAAAAACATCATAGCTTCCTTTCCATAACTATGAACAATATCTACAAGTTCCTTAGCTAAATGACAAACTTCCTGTTGTTGAAATTCAATAAAATCTTTGAATTCTTTTGAAGGAACTCTAAACAAAGAATTATGATAACCTTGATCAACAATAAATTCTGGTCTAAATTTATATCCTGCCCATTTTTCAAATTTTCTTAAAATATAAGGAGAAACACTGGCACTATAACCAAACCATTCCACATATTTTTCTCTTTTTTGATCATCAAAAGTTAATGTAAACTGATGGAAAAATGTTGTAAAACGAATAACATCGACATGTGGATTTGCTTCACAGAATTTTTTTAATTTTTCCTTCACATAAGCTTGAGTTTGAGGTTGACGAACATCATATGTGAGTTGGTGAGGAGCATCTTTCCAATCGTTTGTAATAAAATTATACATGTGAACAGGGTCCCAGATTAAAAACGCCAAAAAGCTCACTGTATAAACATGATAAGGGATCGTTTGAATCGTTACTGTCCCCTTATCTTCATCATATTCCCATTGATCTACTGGAACAATTTCACCCGTTGTACGATCAATAACTTCCCACCACTGTTTTGGATCATCAATAAAATTAGGCTTTAATTGTTCAGTATGAAAACCTTTCATCAATGTGATAGTCAATGTTGAATTTCTAGCTGTATAACGATCTGTCATTAAATATTCCTGTTGAATTTCTTCTGGATGAGCCAATGCCCAATCATTATCTTTTCGTGTTGTATAATAAGTTGCATATACTTTCGCATCCAAATCCAATAATTCTTGAGGCATTTGTGTTCCATCACAATCTCTAATTGCATCTGCTCCCAAACTTTCTTTTAACGCTATTGTTTCATCAATAACATCTAAATCTGTCGGAAGCGTTAATCTTCCATAATTTTTCATACTTTATTTTCTCCAATTTCTAATATATTTTGTTCATTATCTACATCAAAGAAATGAGCTTTATTCATTAAATAAGTAAATGATCCCTGATCACCAGAACGTAAAGGTGTACTTCCTGGTACCTTGACAACAAATGGTTGTCCATCTTTTGTCATGTGTACAAAACTTTCTGCTCCCATTAATTCTACAACATCCACTTGACTTTGGAAGGAAGATTCTGGATGGGACATAAAGTAATGCGGATGAGTTGAAATATCTTCAGGACGAATACCCATCGTGATTGTTTTTCCAAGATAATTTTTATCCTTAAGAATTTGAGCTTTATCATCTGGAATTGGTAAAGTCATATCTGAAAGCTGTAAAACAACCTTACCATCTTCTTCAACCAATTGTCCATTTCTAAAGTTCATTTGTGGACTTCCAATAAAACCAGCCACAAATTTATTAATAGGATGCTCATAAAGATAAGTTGGTGGAGCCACCTGTTGAATACGTCCATCTTTCATCACGACAATTCTTGTTCCCATTGTCATAGCTTCCGTTTGATCATGGGTAACATAAATGAAAGTTGTTCCTAACTGTTGATAAATTTTTAAAATTTCGACACGCATCTGCACTCTTAGTTTAGCATCCAAATTACTCAAAGGTTCATCCATTAAAAAGACCTTTGGCTCACGGACAATCGCTCTCCCTAAAGCAACACGTTGTCTTTGTCCTCCAGACAATGCTTTGGGTTTACGTTCCAGATAATCTTCAATATCAATAGCTTTAGCAACAGCACGCACACGACGATCAATTTCATCTTTAGGTACTTTAGCAATTTTCAAACCAAAAGCAATATTATCATAGACACTCATATGGGGATATAGTGCATATGATTGAAAAACCATAGCAATATCACGATTTTTAGGAGCAACATCATTCATCAGCTGCCCATCAATATACAATTCTCCTGCAGAGATATCTTCCAATCCTGCAATCATTCTTAAAGTTGTAGACTTCCCACAACCTGAAGGTCCTACAAATACAATAAATTCTTTATCAGCAATATCCAAATTAAAATCAAAAACAGCTTGTACCTGATTATCATATATTTTATCTATATGTTTTAAAGATAACGTTGCCATACAATTCCTCCTACTTATATTTTCTATTATAGAGATATAACAGAATCAATAATCCTGCCAATCCCACCAGTTCCATTGCTAAACCGGCATAACCAATTTGACTTTGACCAAAACAGACCAAACCAAATGAAGCGATAAACACAATAATCGCAATGATATTTTTTGTGACTTGATTCATACCTTCACACTCCTAATCTTTCAAACCACCAAGTGTCATACCTTGTGTCAGCTTCTTTTGAACAAGTATATATAAAATGAGTGTAGGTAACATAACAATAACTAACCCCGCATATAATTGTCCATAATTAGCAGCTGCCATCTGTCCTTTAGATAATGTTACCAATCCAACAGGTAAAGTTTTTGAAGCTCCAGGCATCAATGTTAAAGCGATGATATACTCATTCCAGAAAGCAAGGAAATTAAATAATATCACTGTAATAATACTTGGTTTTGCCATTGGAGCCATGACTTTAAGCAATGTTTTAAAATAGCCACAGCCATCAATATAAGCCGCTTCTTCATAAGCCTTAGGCAATGTTTTAAAATAACCACTCAAAAGATAAATCGTAAATGGTAAAGCTGTCGAAGCATAGACAATAGCTAAAACAACAATATTATCCAAGAAGAAACTTTGTCCAAACAAACTATAAAACACATCATCCCAATCTAACAACATCAAGAAAATAGGAACGACAATATAATTCACATTAATAAATAACCCTGCCATAAACATTGTATTAATCAATTTCTTTCCCTTAAAATCAAATCTTGCCAGAACATAAGAAGCAGGTAAAGCAATTACAACAAGCAAAATCAAAGCTAATGCTGTTACTATTACTGAATTTAATAAATATTCAGCCATTTTAGCTTTTTCAAAAGCATCAATAAAGTTTTGAAAATAAAAACTCATTGGTAACGTCCATGGACTTCCCTGAAATTCTGCATTTGTTTTTAAAGATGATACAAAAACCCAGGCAACAGGAATGATAATAGAAATAGCTAAGGAAATCAAAGCAACATAAACAAAAATCTTATATAATTTTTCAACACTTATTTTTTTCATATAAACCTCCCTAGAACTCTAAATCATCACGCTCTGTAATCTTATTAATCACTGCACTTAATAAAAATGAGAATAAAAATGTGATAGCCCCAATTGCCATTCCATATCCATAACTGGCATTATTATAAGCCTGATCGTATAGGTAGAATAAAAGTACACGACTTGCGCCATCAGGTCCACCAGTTGTCATGACTTGAACAAGCAAAAAGCTTAAATTAATTGTACTAATAACAAAAAACGTTAATGTTGTACGAATATTTGTCCAAATTAATGGCAATGTAATGGAAAAGAATTGTTTGATTTTTCCACATCCATCTAATTCAGCTGCTTCATAATAATGAGCAGGAATAGATGACATACTTGCCATATACATAACCATATAATAGCCAATAGCCTGCCATATCAATGCAAAAGCAATAGAATACATGACAATGGACTGATTCCCTAAAAATTGAACACCTATCCATCCATCCTCATGAAACAAGCTTAAAAAACTATTTAATAAACCATTTGTTGATGGATCATAGATAGCACTAAAAATAGCTCCAATAACGACTATTGATAATATATTAGGAATATAGAAAATAACCCTAAAGAAATTTTGTCCCTTAATTTTTTCACGCACTAATATCGCTGCAAATAAAATAGCTAATGCCAATGTAAAGACAGTCACAATCACAATCACAAAAATCGTATTTTGAAAAGCACGAATAAAATTCATATCTTCAAATAAAATCAAGAAATTTTGAATTCCTACAAATTCCTTAAAATCAGAAAATCCTCCCCACCTTAAAGTCGACATCAAGAAGACATTAATAGTAGGATAAATCATAAAAACACTAAATAAAATAAGTGCTGGAGCAAGACATAAAATCACAAAACGTCTTTTCTCTTTTGTCTTATTCATCCAATCCCTCCTATAAAAAGAGGCGGTGTTCCCACCGCCTACCTCATGTTTCTTTGTTATTTATTTATCTGCTTTAGCATTAGCTTCAGCAATTTTACTAACAGCATCAACTGATTCATTATACCATTGATCTACTGTTTTATCACCATTCATAACAGAATTTACTGATCCAAATAAGATACCTGTTTCACCTGTTAAAGTCACACCTTCGACAGCTTCAGCAGCCATGAAAGTAGCACTGTTTGTTTTCACACCTTTTTCAGATAATGTATACATAAAACGATCAGCTTCAGCTACTTTATCTTCAGAACCTTTAATAGGAATTAAATATCCTGCATTATAAACATCTTTTCCTGTTTTTTCTGTTTCTTCAGTATTTAAAGCACCATATTTATAGAATAAATCAGCTGCTTCATCACTATAACAATAAGCTAAGAACTGTAAAGCCAATTCTTTGTTTTCAGCTTTTTCAGGAACATACATTTGTTCAACAAAGTTTGTAGAATAAGAATCTCCACCAGCTTTAGCAGCAGGAATACCCATCATTCCCCATTCAAAACCTTCAGGTGTTGTTGCAGCCATTTCACCTGGTAACCAAGTTCCATTAGGAATAAATAATGCATCTCCATCAATAACAGCTTGTTGATTCTTTGTAAAGTTATCACCATTAGCATTAGCTACTGTTGTAGGTAATGTATAATCTTTTAATTTACCAACAATTTCAAATGCTTCTTTGACTTCTGGAAGTTTCCATGCTTCTGTATCATAAGCAATTAATTTTGCATAAACTTCTGGTCCAGCAGTTGCATTTAATAATGAAGTAAAGAAAGCATCAAAGTATCCAGCAGTTGGATAAGTAAATAAATAAATTCCTTCTTTTTTCGCTTTTTCTCCTAATTCAAACATTCCATCCCAGTCTGTTGGTACTTCCCAACCTTTTTCTTTAAACAATCCAGCATTGTAGAATAAACCACAAGGGGCATTATTTAAAGGTGCTAAACGTAAAGTTCCATCTCCATAAGGATCAGCAGTTGCTCCTTCAAAGAAAGATGTTAAAACTTTATCTTTCACTTTTACATCTTCACCTGGAATTGTTTCATCCAATAAAGCTGAAATATCAGCAATTTGTTTTTCTTTAATAAGTGTATCAGTTAATCCACCAACAGCACCTACTGTCAAATAAATAACATCAGGAACATCTTTTCCAGAAGTCATTTTTGGTCTTAAAACATCACTGATTTTCTTATCAAAAGTATATTCTACTTTTGCTCCTGTTTTTTCCTCAAATTTTTTAATAACTTCTTCCCAACCTTTTGTTCCATAACCACCATCTAATCCGGCGATCTTTAAAGTTTTGCTTCCACTTTCAGATGCGCTATTATCATTGCCGCTGCAACCCGTCATTAATGTTGCACACATTAATAATGAAAGCCCTAAAGATAACATTTTTTTCATTTTCATATGCTATTTCCTCCTCCATGATATCTTCTAATAACAATATATCTAAATGTAAGCGTTTTATCTATAGTGAACTTGTTAATTTTTTTAGATATCTTGTTATTTTATAAAAAAGATGTATAATAAAAATAGAAATGACGGGAGGTTATCCATGAGTAGTCAGCGTATTAATATTATAGATGATCAATTTTTCGATCATAAATCACAATTAATGTATGTTTCTTATTCCAAATATGGAAAAGACTGGAAATCCTTAAAACATCTTCATCCATTTACAGAAATCTTTTTTGTTCTTAATGGCAAAGGAAAATTGACAATTGAAAATGAATCTTTTCCAATCAAAAAGAATGATTTAATTGTTGTTTTCCCCAATGTCTATCACCATGAAAATTCACAGGATGATGAACCATTAGAATATGTTGTCTTAGGCGTTAATGATTTACTTTTTCAAATAGATCATCCTCTTGATTATCTTTATCAAAATTTTGACAAAGATAATCAGGACATTGTTTATTATTTTTCTCAGCTTCTTTTTGAAAGTAAAAATAAAGATATTGGTTATGATACCGTATGTCAAAAATTACTGGAATTAGTCATTTTGAAAATTATTCGCAAAATCAATATTCAACTTCAATCCAAACAAAAAACATCTTCAATTCGTCGAGAAATTCAAATGATTTGTCACTATATTGATCAAAATTTTGCCAATGATATAACCTTAGAATCACTGGCACACTCTATGAAGATGAACAAATATTATATGGCTCATGAATTTAAGAAATATATGAATGTTTCGCCTATTCAATATTTAATTGATAGACGTATTGAAGAATGTCAATCTTTACTTAAAACCTCAAGCCTTTCTATTGCTGAAATATCAGAAGCTGTTGGTTTTTCTTCGCAGTCCTATTTTTCACAGATATTCAAAAAAACTATAGGTATGACGCCTTTACAATATCGTCAAAATAGCACTCATGAGGATAGTCCTTTACATATTGAAGAAAAATTCATCATTGAAAAAGTGAAATAAAAAAATGGATTAATCAATCCATTTTTTTATATAAGTCACGACATTTCTAATTGTCTGATGAAAGTCATGCATATTGACTTCAAACCAGACAACAGGAAATTGATTTCTAAACCATGTATATTGCCTTTTGGCATATTGACGAGAATGTTTTTTAATATTTTCATAAACTTCATCACGGCTAATCAACCCATCAAAATAATCAAACCATTCTTTATATCCAATCGCTTTCATACTTTGATGAGATCGTGTTAACCCTTTTTGATATAAAGTGACAACTTCCTGTTCCAGTCCATCATCTTGCATCATATCTACACGTTGATTGATACGTTTATATAATAACTCACGATCCATTGTCAATCCAATAAAACAGGCATCATATAGACAAATATGTTCTTGTGCAGCAACAATCTCACTTTTTCTTTTCCCCGTCTGTTCATAAATTTCAATAGCCCTTAAAACACGTTGACGATTATGGGGATGCAATTCTTGAGCACTCTTTTCATCAATAGATTTTAAATACTGATAGAGTTCATCATGGGATAAATGTTGATATTTTTGACGAAAAGCTTCGTGATTATCTTCCGTTTCATTGAAAGTATAATCATATAAAGCCGCTTTGATATATAACCCAGTTCCTCCAACAATAATAGGCAGCTTTCCACGTTTTTCAATATCATCAATCGTTTGTCTGACCTGTGTTTGAAAATCTTTCACACTATAAGTTTCATAAGGCTCTAATAAATCAATACAATGATGGACAATCCCTTGCATTTCTGTCTGCGTCACTTTTGCTGTTCCAATATCCATACCTTTATAAATCTGCATCGAATCGCCACTAATGACTTCACCATTGAATTGTTTAGCTAATGCGACTCCCATTCTGGTTTTCCCAACCCCTGTCGGTCCTACAACCACAATGACTTTAGTCATTGATTTTCCCTATGCCAAGCAGACTATATAAAATCGAAATAACAACCGACATCAAAATCGTTAAACCAAAAGAAGGAATATAAAAATCAGGAGCTAAAATCATTTGAGCTATTTCTAATACAAAACCATTAATGACGAGTTGAAATAAACCTAATGATAATAACGTTATTGGAAAAGCAATAAAACTTAAAACAGGTTTCACAAAAGTATTTAATAATGCTAAAACGATAGCTATTAAACAGGCAACACCAAAGTCCTTTACATAGACATCATCAAAAATATATGTTGTCAGCATAATTACTGCACCACCTAAAATAAACTCTAAAATCAGACGAAAAAAACTTTTACGCATTATACCACCCTCTTAAATAATTTTTCCAATTCATAACAACTATAAAAAATAATAGTTGGTCTACCATGTGGACAGACATAAGGATTATCGCAACGCATCAAACGATCAAAGATAGTCTGCATATCATCCTGTGATAAATAAGTATTGGCCTTTAAAGATGCCTTACAGCTAAGTGTTGCGATTGCATGTTCCTGCAAAGCAACAACATCTAAATGATTCTTATGCAAGACTTCTTGAATCATCGTATCAACAAATACATTCTCATCAATCTTTTTCATCCATAATGGTAAACTTCTAACAATATAACCATGCTCACCAAAAACTTCTAAATGAATACCAACCTTCTCTAAAAGATTTTTTCTTTCTTCCAAAATCAAAAACTCACTCATAGGATATTCAAATTGTAAGGGAACAAGTAAAGGCTGCATCGTTAAATCTAGATGTGCAAACTTGTCTTTATAGTATTCATAATTAATACGTTCCTGTGCTGCATGTTGATCAACCAGATACATTCCCTTTTCATTTTCTCCAATCAGATACGTTCCATGTATTTGTACTTTTGCATAGATTTTCTCTTTCATTGGTTTGATTGTTTCTACATTGTTTTGCGAATAAATTTGATCTTCTTTTTTATCTTCTGGTTGATCTTGATACGTATAAGTCAAGACAGGTTCATGGACAGATTGTCTTTTTTCGATAATCTTCTTTTCTTCAACAACAGATATGACTGGTTCTTCCATTTCTAATGTCATTTGATCAAGCTGTGGTTTAAATATTTCTCTTTCCGTTGTTTTATTTTTAGGCTGATACGTTAAATTGGCTTGTTGTAAGGTTTCACTGACTCCTTGATATATCAAATCTCTTAGTTCATATTCTTTAGAAAAACGGACTTCCAACTTAGAAGGATGCACATTGACATCAACGAGATAAGGATCGACTTCAATATTAATCACTGCGATTGGGAAACGATTATCTGCTAAATAAGCACGATAAGCACTATTAATTGCATCAATACTCATTACATTTTTGACATAACGATGATTCACAAGTGTAATAATATTTGCTTTAGAAGCACGTGATGTATCAATTTTACTGATATATCCATCAATTATCCATTCATCCGTTGCTAAATGAATAGGCAACATATTTTTAGCAGTCGCAATTCCATACATATTGGCAATAACTTCTAATAATTGACCTTTTCCATTCGTTTGAAAAATCATTTTATCATTATGATAAAGATGAAAGGCAATTTGAGGAAAAGCCAAAGCCATACGTTCTACATATTGATGTATTGCAGCAAACTCACTATTAACAGATTTTAAATATTTTAAACGGGCGGGAACGTTTTGAAACAGTTTTGTAACTGTAATTTGTGTTCCTCGAGGTAAATCACAGATACTTTCATTTTGATATTTTCCAAATTCATAGATAATGGATGTCCCTTGAGAGCCTGTAGATGTTCTTAAATCAAAATGACTCACTGAAGCAATAGAAGGAATCGCTTCACCACGAAAGCCTAAGGTCATAATTTGAAATAAATCCTGATCATCTTTAATCTTGCTGGTCGCATGTCTTGAAAAACACAAACGGGCATCGGCTTCTTCCATTCCTTCTCCATTATCACAAACTTTAATTTTTTGCATACCACCATCTTCAATAAATATATCTATTTTTGTGGCAGAAGCATCAATACTGTTTTCAACAAGTTCCTTAACAACACTGGCAGGTCTTTCGACAACTTCACCAGCTGCAATCTTATTAGAAAGAATATCATCTAATTGTCTGATTTTTCCCAATAAATTCACCACCTTTATAATAATTTCTTTAATTCAATTAATGTACTCAAAGCTTCAATTGGAGAAAGTGTCATTGGATCAATACGTGATAAAGCTTTTTCCACGACACTCTCTTTAACTATTGTTTGAGGTTCTTGTTTTTCACTAATCACTTTTTCAATATTATTGTTTTCTAATGATTCTAAAATCACTTGTGAACGCTGAATGACTTCATCTGGAAGTTTGGCTAATTGAGCTACATTAATTCCATAGGAACGATGACTTCTCCCGGGTTTAATCTTATATAAGAAAACAATATGATCATCTTCAATAGAGGCACTGGCATGTACATTTTGAATATGGAAAGAATCATCCATCATTGTTAATTCATGATAATGGGTAGAAAACAACGTAATACATTGAATCGAAGAAGCAATATATTCAATAATAGATTGTGCAATAGCCATCCCATCAAACGTTGCCGTTCCACGTCCAATCTCATCAAATATAATCAATGAATCTTTTGTGGCATAACGTAAAGCATTATTTGCTTCCAGCATTTCAACCATGAATGTTGATTGTCCAGATATCAAATCATCACTGGCACCAATTCTTGTAAAAATTTGATCAAAAATAGGCATATGAGCTTCATCTGCTGGAACAAAAGAACCAATTTGAGCCATAATCACACTCAAAGCTATTTGACGCATATAAGTTGATTTCCCACCCATATTAGGACCAGTAATCAACAAAATAGACTGCTCTTGTGACATATCAATATCATTAGGAACATAATTTTGACGTGAAATCACTTGTTCAATGACGGAATGACGCCCATTAACAATATGTAAACGATGTTCCAGATTGAAAACAGGTCTGACATAACTATTTTGACTAGCCTTTGAAGCCAGTGACTGATAGACATCAATTTGTGCAATCACTCCTGCAACATCCTGAATCAGATGAACATCTTTTTTCATATATTCACGCAACTGAACAAAGATTTCATATTCTAAAGCAACAATTTTATCATTAGCACTTAAAATCTTCGCTTCCATTTCTTTTAATTCTGGTGTTACAAAACGTTCAGCATTAGAAATACTTTGTTTTCTTGTATACTCAAATTCATCTTTAATCATTGGTAAATAACTTTTTGTGACTTCAATATAATATCCAAAAACACGATTATAACCAATTTTTAACCCTTTAATCCCTGTTCTTTCTCTTTCTTTTGCTTCAAATTCACTCAGCCATTGTTTTCCGTTTTCACGAATATATCTTAATTCATCCAATTCCTGATTGTATCCACTTTTAATCAACCCACCTTCTTTAACAGTCAATGGGGGATTATCCACAATTGCATCATCAATCGCTTTTGTTAAATGGGATAAATCAACAAGCTGATGAGCCAATTCATCAGTATAAGATGTATTTAATGATAATAACTGATGTTTTAATTCTGGAACAACATTCAATGAAGAAGCAATCCATTTCAAATCTCTGGCATTGACATTACCAAAAGCAATACGTCCAGCCAGTTTTTCTAAATCATAAATATCATTAATAATATCTTTAATGGTTTCTCTTTCAATAAAATTATCAATAAAGACTTCAATAATATCCATACGTTTTTCAATCTTTTCTTGATTGACCAGAGGTCTTTCAATCCACTGTCTTAATAATCGACCACCCATAGCTGATTTCGTATCATCTAATAACCATTGTAAAGTTCCATAACTTTCATTATTTAAGTTTTTAATCAATTCCAAAGATTTCTTTGTATAAGAATCCATATAGATATAATCTTCAGTTTTCACTTCTTGAATCTTTTGAAGGTGTTCTAACTCTCTTTTTTGCGTATCTAACATATAATTTAAAAGCAACGAACACATTTTGATTTGTTTTAAATCACTTAAAGATTCAAAAATTTTTTTATATTGATCATTAAAATGGTCATCTTCAAAATGAGATATAAACAAACCATCCATTGACCAATCCTCAGAAACAACAATTTCCTTTAAACCTAATGAATCAATATAATTTTTAAGAATATGTTCTTTTTTATCTATATTCACAACATAAAATTCACCTGTCGAAATATCACAATAAGCTAATGTATAATTAAAATCAAAGATTCCTAAAGCCCCAATATAATGATTACGCTTTTCATTGAGTGATGTATCCATGATTGTTCCCGGTGTAATAATTTGTACAACTCCACGTTTGACAATTCCTTTTTTCCCCGGTTCAGATAATTGTTCTACAATCGCCACTTTATGCCCTAAATCAATTAATTTTTGAATATAACCACTTACCGAATGAAATGGCACACCACACATAGGCACACGTTCTTTCACCCCAGCATTTTTACCTGTCAAAGCTAAATCTAAGGCTTTAGAAACAACAATGGCATCATCAAAAAACATTTCATAAAAATCACCTAAACGAAACATTACAATCGCATCTTGGTTCTGTTCTTTAATTTCTAAATATTGCATCATCATCGGTGAATACTTTTGCTTCATGATAGCCCTCCTTTATAACTTTAACATTATAGCATATTTTGTAAAATAATGAAAAGATTTCACCATTAAAAAAAGATGCAAAAAGCATCTTCCATCAGCTTTTAATGAAATGTGGGTTAATTTCAATATCCTCCAGATCATCCCATATTTCTTCTTCATCTTTGACTTCCACTTTAATACATGTTTCTCCACTAATTTCAATTTGCATTTCTTTTTCAATCTCCATAGTTACATCTTTTCCATTATGTGATGCTGATAAACATTTTGGTTTATTCAAGCATCTTCCTTTCACCTGATCACTGTTTTCAAATTCACGATCTTCTTTTTTTGTCACTTGCATATCATCAATATAAGTCACTTGATGTTTTTCAACTATCGAATCCATTTCATCATGATAACTATACCAGATATGAACATCAAAAGTTCCTATCATTTTTGGAATTTTATTTTTAATAACTGCCTCATAATGATGGTTGGTAATCCAGCACCCCAGTATATCATCAGGAAAGTGATTCAATGTAAAATTATACGTAATCCTTGATAGCTTTTTCCCTTTAGCGACAATCGCCTTCGTATAGATTTCTCTAATATTATGACTCATAAATCCACCTCTCTATACTATATGATAAATTTCCTAAATTACCACTCTTTTTTCTTTGTCATAAATATAAAAAAGATACCTCCTAAGAAGTATCTTATTGATTATGTGATGGTGTTGAGTCTTTTAACACAACATCATGTGCACCACCTTCAACAATACTTGTTGAAGAAACAAGTGTAATTTTAGCTTTTTGTTGCAATTCTGGAATTGTTAAAGCACCACAGTTACACATTGTTGATTTAATTTTAGCAAGAGTTAAACCAACATTATCTTTTAAAGGCCCAGCATATGGAACATAAGAATCGACACCTTCTTCAAATGAAAGTTTAGCATCTCCTCCTAAATCATAACGTTGCCAGTTTCTAGCACGGGCACTTCCTTCACCCCAGTATTCTTTCATATATTGTCCATTAATATTGACTTTATTTGTTGGCGATTCATCAAAACGTGAGAAATATCTTCCTAACATGATAAAATCAGAACCCATAGCCAACGCTAAAGTCATATGATAATCATGAACAATTCCTCCATCGCTACAGATTGGAACATAAATACCAGTTTCTTTAAAGTATTCATCTCTGGCTTTTGCAACTTCAATCGTAGCTGTCGCTTGTCCTCGACCAATTCCTTTTTGTTCTCTGGTGATACAAATAGAACCACCACCAATACCAATTTTGACAAAGTCAGCACCACATTCAGCTAAGAATCTAAATCCTTCTGCATCTACAACGTTTCCAGCCCCAACTTTTACACTATCACCATAGTGTTCACGAATCCATTCAATTGTTAATTTTTGCCATTCACTAAATCCTTCACTTGAATCAATACATAAAACATCAGCACCAGCTTCTACCAATGCTGGAACACGTGTTGCATAATCTCTTGTATTAATTCCAGCTCCTACAACATATCTTTTTGAATCATCTAATAATTCATTAGGATTAGATTTTCTTGATTCATAATCTTTTCTAAAGACAAAGTACTCTAATTTTTGTTGATCATCAATAATAGGTAAAGCATTTAATTTGTTATCCCAAATAATATCATTGGCTTCTTTCAATGAAACACCACTTTTGGCAGTGATAAGTTTTTCAAAAGGTGTCATAAATTCAGAAACTTTTGTATCTAAAGACATACGAGAAATACGATAATCTCTACCAGTTACAATTCCTACTAATTTTCCATTAGGTGTTCCATCTTCTGTCACAGCCATTGTAGAATGTCCAGTTTTTTCTTTTAAAGCAATAACATCCTGTAATGTCTGATCAGGAGCAATGTTAGAATCGCTTGGAACAAATCCTGCTTTATAATTTTTAACTTTTCTTACCATTTCAGCTTGCGCCTCTACAGTTTGTGAACCATAGATAAATGAAACGCCACCTTCTCTGGCTAAAGCAATCGCCATTGTATCATTTGATACAGATTGCATGATTGCTGATACAAGTGGAATATTCAATGATAATGCTGGTTCTTCACCTTTTTTAAATTTTACTAACGGTGTTTTTAAACTTACATTTTTAGGTTGACACTGAGCACTTGAGTATCCAGGTACTAATAAATATTCATTAAATGTATGTGATGGTTCTTCAAAAAAATATGCCATAATCTTTCTCCTTTTCCCTTATATTGTCATTTATTGAAAAAATTATATAGAGTTTTCATGCTTTCGTCAACTCTTTTTCTTCAATTCTAAATTAATATCATCTTGAATCTGATGTAATAATGTATTCACTTCTTCTTTTAAAATCAAATAATTATAAACAAGAGGATGTTGATCAAAAGCTTTCTTCTTCACTTCATAATCTTGAATCAGCTCACGACAATCAAGCTGTGTATGCTTGGCTTGAACAATTTTTTGTTGTAGTTGTTTCAATGTTTCTTCCAAGTCCTTCAATTCTTGATGACTGCTCATCTGTTGTTCATATTTTTGATATTCCTGCACAACTTCCTGTTCCATAATCCATTGATGCAAAGCCATTGCTTTTTCATAAACATCTTTATTCAATTTCTTCACCTTTTAAAGCCCACGTTTTCACTTCCGTAACACGTACGGGAACAATTTGACCAATATGTTGAGGATTTCCTTTAAAATTAATTAACTTTTGATGCTTTGTATATCCTGTCAACATTTGATCATCTCTTTTAGAAGTTCCTTCCACCAGAACTTCCACAACCTCATTTAGATATTTTTGATTTTGTTTTAAAGCTTTTTCATTGACCAGATCATTTAAACGATATAAACGCTGTTCTTTGGTATGAATATCAATATCATCTTCCATTTTTGCAGCTGGTGTTCCTGCACGAGGAGAGTAGATAAATGTATAAGCCAAGTCATATTCACAATACTCATATAATGACAGTGTATCTTCAAACTGAGCATCCGTTTCACCCGGAAAACCAACAATAATATCTGTTGTAATTGTGCAATCAGGAATCTTTGTTTTGATTTTATCAAACAAAGTCAAATAATCTTCTCTTGTATATCTTCTTCCCATACGCTTTAAAACTTCACTATTTCCAGATTGAACAGGTAAATGAATAGCCGGCATGATATTATCATAACGGGCAATGACATCAATCATAGCGTCGCTAAAATCCCATGGATGGCTCGTCGTAAAACGAATACGTGGAATCCCAGTTTTGGCTACATCTTCTAGTAAAGAAGCAAAATCATAATCGTTATGAAAATCCTTACCATAAGAATTGACATTTTGACCCAGCAAAGTGATTTCCTGATATCCATTGTCTTTCAATTCTTTGACTTCATCTAATATTTCTTCTTTTAGACGGGATCTTTCTTTGCCACGTGTATAAGGAACAATACAGTATGTACAAAACTTATTGCAGCCATACATAATATTGACCCATGCCTTATAAGGATGGGCACGATGACTTGGTAAATTTTCAATCACATCGCCTTCTTTTGACCAGACTTCTAAAACCATTTCCTTATCTAACATAGCCTGTTTTAAAAGAACTGGCAAACGATGAATATTGTGTGTTCCAAAAATCAAATCAACCTGTGGATGTTTCTCTAAAATCTTTTGTACAACAACTTCTTCCTGTGCCATACATCCACATATACCAAAGATAATATTAGGATTTGTTCTTTTGACTTTTTTTAAATATCCAATTTTTCCAAAAACTTTTTCTTCTGCATTTTCTCTAATCGCACAAGTATTTAATAAAACAACTTGAGCATCTTTGATTTCATCTGTTGGACTATATCCTAAACTTTCTAAAATTCCAGCCAATGTTTCACTATCTCTTTCATTAGCTTGACATCCATATGTCTGAATAAAATATTTTTGTCCTTTTCCAATTCCTACCATATCTGCAGGAATTTCATAAGCATCTTTAATATGATGAATTTCATCTTTTCCTCTATGTTTGGCATCTTTTAAAGATGGACCTTTAAAATATTGACTATAATCTTTCATTTTCTCACCACTTTCTGCTCTATTATATCAAATAAATCAAAATAGAAAAGAAAAAAATAAGGACAATGTCCTTATTTTTATCCAAAGAATCCATCTGGTTGAATTGAGAAGTATAAAACTCCACCTTCAGGTGTTTTCTTAAATAATCCTTTACAATAAGAAGCAGCTTCATCAGGGCTTAATTCTGTTTCACATTCAACTTCAGCTTTAATTCCTGTTTTCTTAATAAATTTACATTTCACTTTATCATCTTCATACCCATCAAAAAAATCAATTAATTTTTGAACTTGAGCAGTAGACATTAATAATTTACATTTTGCCATAATATTTCCTCCTTGTTTTCACATTTCTATTATAACACTTTCATAAAAAAAATAAAGCCTTTTCATTTCATTTCCACATTTAATCTGAGTGATGTAATCACCTGCTCATCAATCATCAAATCATAGAATGAGGGGATACAATAAAGTTCATAACCACTTGGAGCAATATACCCTCTTGAAATCGCAATAGCCTTCATTGCCTGATTCAAAGCAGCTGCTCCAATCACCTGAATTTGAACCCTTTGATGCTCTCTTAATAAACTCGTTAATGCTCCTGCAACCTTGCTTGGTTGAGAAGTTGACGATACTCTCATCATTTCCATAAAAATTCCTCCCTGCTTTAATATATGAACAAGGAGGAAAAATATACTTATATGGAATGATTTGGATCAATACAAATTCTTTGAATATGAGTACATTGATTTTTTTCGTTAAATTTTAACAGAGTTGCACATAACTGTCCTTCACTTTCAGCAATCTGAAATGGAGTCATAATTCCCATTTTCATACGTTTAATAATACTCTCGACATCACAGCCAATAGCACTATGATAAGGTCCCGTCATCCCAACATCGCATTGAAAAGCTGTTCCTTTTGGCAAAATCTTTTCATCTGCTGTTGTAACATGCGTATGTGTTCCTAGAACAGCTGATACCTTTCCATCCAGATAATATCCTAAAGCAACCTTTTCACTTGTTGCTTCTGCATGAAAATCAACAATATGTATATCACTTTGATCATTGTCTAAAACTTCATCAATGGCTTCAAAAGGATTTTGTGATTTCCCATCCATAAAAGTAATCCCCAGTAAATTTGTCACTCTGATCTGACGATTTTTACAAAGGATAAATCGGCTGCCGACACCGGGTAAAGCCTTTGGCTGATTATAAGGCACAATCAAACGATCTGCTTCATCAATATAATCAAACAACTCTTTTTTCGCAAAAGTATGATTTCCCATTGTCATCAAAGAAATACCTTGAAACAAAAAATCATGATAATGCTTTTTAATTAAACCTTTTCCATGTGTTGCGTTTTCTACATTTGCTATAACAATATCAATATGATATTTTTCCTTCAATATTGGTAAATAACGCTCAATCATCTCTCGACCAATTGAAGAAAAAACATCACCAATAAAAAGAATGTTCATGTTCTCTCCTACTTTCTAAAAAAAGATAGGTTCCCCTATCTTCTATTTGGCAATTTCATTTGCACGGACTTCACGAATAACAGTCACTTTGATATGACCAGGATATGTTAATTCATTTTCAATTTTATCTTTAATATCTCTTGCCAGCTGATGGCTCATCAAATCATCAACCTGATCTGGCTTGACAATAACACGAATTTCACGTCCTGCCTGTATCGCAAAGACCTTATCAACACCATCAAAACCTTTTGAAATTTCTTCCAGTTTTTCAAGACGTTGAATATAATTTTCAATCGTTTCACTGCGACTTCCCGGTCTGGCAGCAGATAATGTATCAGCAGCAGCCACTAAAATCGAAATCACGCTCGTTGGTTCTACATCACCATGATGTGATTCAATCGCATTAACAACAGTCGCATTTTCACCATATTTTTTAGCAAATTTGACACCTAATTCTACATGACTCCCTTCCATTTCATGATCAATGGCTTTCCCGATATCATGTAATAAACCAGCACGTCTTGCCAGTTGTTGATTTAAGCCCAGTTCTGCTGCCATCATACCGGCAAAATGTGCAACTTCTAAAGAATGCTGTAAAGCATTTTGCCCATAGCTTGTACGATATTTCAGCTTTCCAATCAACATCACAATTTCTTTATGAACACGCGATAATCCCAATTCAAAAATAGCATCTTCACCTGTTTTTTGAATCACTTCACGCAATTCATTTTTTGTTTTTTGAACAACTTCTTCAATACGTCCAGGTTGAATTCTTCCATCACGAATCAAAGTTTCTAATGATAGACGTGCAATTTCACGACGAATTGGATCAAAACATGAAATAGTAATAGCTTCCGGTGTATCATCAATAATCAATTCAACCCCTGTTGCATTTTCAATAGCCTTGATATTTCTTCCTTCTCGTCCAATAATACGTCCTTTCATTTCTTCGCTTGGCAAAGCCACAACATTAACCGTTCTTTCAATCGTTTCTTCTTGTGAATAACGATTAATAGCCGCTGCAATAATATCTTTAGCATAAAGCGAAGCTTTAGACTTGGCTTCATCTTCCTGCTCCTTAATATAAGCTGTGACTTCTTTAGACATTTTTTGTTCAACTTGTTTAAATAATTCTTCCTTTGCTTCATTAGCGCTCATTGCTGCAATCTTCTCTAATTCTGAAATCTTTTCATCGATCTGATTCTTCAATTGAGCTTCTAATTTCCCTAGTTCTTCACTTTTCTTTTCTAATTGCTCTGCTTTTTCTTCCAAAACATCTTCTCTACCCTGTAAAGCAATATCTCTACGATCAATATTTTGTTCTCGCTGCAATAGCTTGTTTTCAAATTTAGTAACTTCTAAGCGCTGTTCCTTGATTTCTTTTTCTGCTTCCAGCTTATATTCATAAGCCTGTGTTTTTGCATCAAGAATAGCTTCTTTGACAATATTATCTGCTTTAGAATTCGCTTCTTCAACAATTTTTGTGGCATCTCCATGAGCTTTTGAAATACCTAATTTTGTTAAAAGAAAATATAAACCAAATCCCAAAGCGACACAAAGAACATAGGTAACAATAGTAAGAAGGTTTTCATCCATAATCTTTTCCTCCTATTTCCTATGACAAATTTCTATTTGTGCATAACGCACATATAATATTATATCGTATTTTTGTGAAATTGACAATAAAATATCAAAAGATTGCATGTTCACCCATTAGACAACAAAAAAAGCCAATATAGAAACTATATTGACTCATCTTCTTGAGATGCAAATATCTGTGTTTTAATTTTTTCTTCAATTTCAGACATAATATCTGGATGCTCAGCTAAGAAAATTTTCACATTTTCCCTTCCTTGACCAATCTTTTCACCTTGATAAGCATACCACGCTCCAGATTTATCAATAATATTATGAGCCACTGCCAAATCAATGATTTCCCCATCTCTGGCAATTCCTTTACCATAAATAATATCAACTGATGTCGTTTTAAAAGGTGGTGATACCTTATTTTTAACAACTTTAATATTGACCTTATTTCCGACAATTTCACTACCATTTTTAATAGCTTCACTACGTCTGATTTCAATACGTACAGAAGCATAAAATTTTAAAGCACGACCTCCTGTTGTCGTTTCTGGATTTCCATACATCACACCAATTTTTTCTCTTAACTGATTAATAAAAATAATCGTACAAGATGTTTTATTCATCAATCCAGATAAACGACGCATAGCCTTAGACATCATACGTGCCTGTAACCCCACTGAATTGTCACCCATCTCACCATCAAGTTCAACCTGTGGAACCAATGCAGCTACTGAATCGACAACAACCAGATCAATAGCATTACTTTTCACCAATGTTTCAGCAATGGCCAATCCCTGTTCACCACTATCTGGCTGTGATAAAATCAGCTCATCAACATCTACACCGAGATTTTTCGCATAAACTGGATCAATAGCATGTTCAGCATCAATAAAAGCTGCACGTCCACCCTGTTTTTGAACTTCTGCAATCGCATGTAATGTTAATGTTGTTTTCCCACTTGATTCTGGTCCATAGATTTCAATAATACGTCCTTTAGGATAACCTCCTATCCCCAGTGCTGCATCCAAGGTCAGTGATCCTGTTGGAATCACATCAATATCTACAGCCACACGATCACCAAGTTTCATAATAGACCCTTTACCAAATTGTTTTTCAATCAAATGAATAGCATCAGTCAATGCTTTATCCTTTTTTTCATCAACTGATTCCGTTTTTTTCACTTTCTTTTCTGCCATAAAATATTCCTCCTACTATTTATATACAACACATTTTTGAGAAATTACTTCAAAATTTCTAAAATTTTTTCAATTCCTAACAAAATAGCCTGTTTTTGAATATCATCACGACTTCCAGAAAGATGATAACAAAATGTATGAATATGCTCCTGATAAGCAATTCCAATATAAATTAAACCGACTGGTTTTCCCTCCATTGCAGATGGTCCAGCATTTCCAGTAAACGAAATACATAAATCACAATCAAAAAGCTTTTGTCCTTGAATGGCCATTAAACCTGCCACTTCTTGAGAAACAACTCCAAATTGATTGATAACTTTTTCATCAATATGCAAAACATCTCTTTTAATACGTGTCTGATAACTCACTAAAGTTCCTCGATAAACTGCAGAAATACCACTGATACTTCCAATCGCTTTTGCAAAACCACCAACAGTAAAACTTTCCACACTACTAATAGAAATCTGTCTTTGCATTAATAACTGTGCTAATTCTTCCATTCTACATACTCTCCAAAATATATTGACGATTCTTCATAAAATAATCCACACCACTCACAAATGAAATCAGCGTTGCTAACCAGATCATAATCTGATCCATTGGAATATGCAACCCCGCAAAAACAATATTATTCAACAATAATAAACAAATCGCAATCATCTGAGTCATTGTTTTCGCTTTACCTAAATAACTGGCAGCTAAAACAATATTTTTCTGACTGGCAACCAGACGAATAGCATCAACAATCGTATCTCTGGAAATCATAATAATAGGAATAATGATATGGATATCCTGAGATGACGCTAATAATAATAATGCTGTATTGACAATCAGTTTATCAGCAATTGGATCAATAAACTTTCCAAAAGTTGTAATCAGATGATATTTACGTGCAATATAACCATCAAAATAATCTGTCAATGCTGATAAAGCAAAAATGAAAAATAAGACTATATCCAATAATGATAATGATGAGGATAATATATGAAAAACAGGTATTTGAATTCCTAAAGATTGATAAGGTATTAAATAAACAATAATAAATAATGGGACACTCACTAAACGAATTGTTGTTAATTTATTGGGTAAATTCATGTTATTCCTTCTCTAATGTCAAAATTACATCAACAGGACGATCCTGATTTGTATTTTTATCTTCATCAGTCAATGGAACTTCCTGATTATTAATATAGTAACGATGTCCTCGATTATTACCATTACGTAAATCTAAACTTTCAAAATCATTCACATCAAAAGTCAATTCAACAACTTCTGTGTCACCATCTTCATTTTCATGATAAATTTTTGAGACAAACTGATCATAAATTTCATCATTGACTCTCATCTGTGCCCAGCATGGTGCATTATATTCAATCTTTAATGTGAAAGTTGTCGCATCTGCAGGTAACACAAAACTATAATCCAAAAAGTCATTTCTTGTAAACTGAACAGTTTCTTCTGTTGTGTTCTGATTATCACCAGATGTATCTGGAGAAGATGTATCTGGTACTGGGTCAACCTCTCCTTCTACTGTTAACTGATTTTCTGGCTTCGCTGGTTCTTCTGTCTTTGAACGTGTTGCATAAAAACCAAACCAGATTACAACAATGACTAGACATACCAAAACAAGAATAATAGCGGCACGAATAATTGTCACATGTGACTTATCTTCATAAACAGAAGGTTTTCTAGTTAATTGAGGTGCTTTAAAAGAAAATTTTTTTCCTTTTTTCACAATTTCTTCATTATGTTCTTCAAGCATTTCCTTCTCTTTTAAATCTTCCAGTTCAATTTCTCTTGTTAATTCTATATACTGTTCTGTCAATTGTTCACTATCCATATCTAAAGCCTGTGAAATTTTCTTTAAATACATTTTCACATAAGCTTCATCCCCTTTATAGCGATCAAACTTTCCCTTTTCTATATCTCTTAAAACAGCTACTGAAATTTTTGTCTTTGCTGATAAATCTTCAATCGTCATTTTCTTGCTTTCTCTTGTTTGACGAATCTTTTCACCTAAATTATCCAAAAAAATACCTCCTTATTTCCAGAAAATGTCCCTTCAATAATAATCATATTAAACCATAAAATATCACGTTTTACAATACCAACACTATTATTTTATGAATTTATGAACAAGTTATGAATTTTTCACAAATCACTATACATTTCATGATTTTTTTCTTTCAAATAGAAAAAAAGTCGACATTTCTATCGACCAAAAAATGCTCATTCTGATAAGCCGAGTTCTGTTTTTCAACCGATTATTTATCTATGCATTGCATCTTCATGTCCGTTCGTTTCCTTTCATGAAGCTCCCCTACCAAAATTTGGGTTTCATCCTTGCAGAGTTTACCTCTTTTCACTCTTTTTTTCAAAAGACATTGTTTCTGTGGCACTTTATGACTTATCAACCATGCCTGACGGTTTAGGTCTTAGGTCTGTCGTTAGCCAAGCTACCTGCATTTATTAGATGCAGTACAAACACTACAATCATCACAGATTGTGGATGCCCGGACTTTCCTCTATTTCTAGCAATCGGTTCTCATGAGCATAACTATTTTACTCAAAAACATATCAAAAAGCAATCATTATTTATTTTTATAAACTTCTTTTTCCAAATTTGATATTCTTTTCAATAAATCCACATTTGAAGAAAGATTTTCTTCCATTGAACGTAAATTATCCTGTTGAATCATATGTTCTCTTTCCATATTTGCCATTTTCATTTTTAAAGCTTCATTTTCTTTTTGAAGATTTTCAATCTGCTCATAAGATTCATTCAACATTTTTGCAAATGTTTCATAATCTTCTACAACTGTGTCTAAAAAATAATCCACTTCTGTAGCACTATAACCTTTAAAATCTATTTGAAAATGTTTATTTAAAATTTTCTTTGGACTTAATTGTATTTTATTTGCCATATACATCACCTTTCCTCCACCATATTTTCACAAAAAATAATTATAAATGCAAGATATTTTTAAAAAAAGATGTTTTTCCACACAAATTAGACAAGATGGGAAAAATATATGTTATAATGTGATGGTAAATGAATGAAAGGACATGATTATGGTTAATTATCCAAATATGAAACGCTCATGGCAATCTCGAGCCATGATGACAAGCGATAAAAAACATTATACAGCCCATCGTGGGATGTCACTAGAAGAAGATATTTCCTTATCTAATCAATATTATCTTTCTCATGACATTGCAGTTATTTATAAAAAACCCACACCCATTCAAATTGTAAAAGTGGATTATCCTCGACGTGAATCAGCTAAAATTGTAGAGGCTTATTATAAAACACCATCCACAACCGATTATAATGGCATTTATCGAGGCAGATATATTGATTTTGAAGCGAAGGAAACAAAAGTCAAAACCTTTCCATTTGCGAATATTTCCAAACATCAGATTGATCATTTACAAAAAATTATCAATCATGGTGGGATTGCTTTTGTTATTATTGCATTTACCTCATTAAATGAGGTATACTTAATTGACGCAAGTCATATGATCAATGATTATTATCATTCCCAACGAAAATCAATAACTTATCAAAAAATCAAAGATTTGGGACATCTGATTCCACAAGGTTATCAACCTCGATTAGATTATTTAAAAGTTGTTGATGATTGGTATTTTAAGGAGGACGAATGATGAAAAAAATAACTCAAAAGAAATCAAACAAAAAACAAAAAAGACGTATCATTAAAGTAATTTGTCTGATACTGGCTGTTTTGATTACTTCGGGAGGAATGTATCTGGGATTTGGTATCTTTAAACAGGTTGAGGGCTTTTCTAAAGAAAGACTTGTTTCAGATGAATCCTCTGTTCTATGTACAACTGATGGAGAAGAATGGTTCTCTGTGGCACGTGGAGGTGTTCAAAAAAATGTCAGCTACAACGATATTCCACAAGTCATGATTGACGCTGTTGTTGCTGCAGAAGATTCACGTTTCTTTGAACATAACGGTTTCGATGTTCCTCGTATTGTTAAAGCATTGTTAGGTAATATTGCTGCAGGAGGCATTACCTCTGGAGGCTCAACAATTACCCAGCAGCTGATTAAAAAATCTTATTATCCAGATGAAGAACAAACCATTGAAAGAAAAATTGGTGAAATTATTCTTTCGATTGAAGCCACTTCTCAAACAACTAAAGAAGAAGTTTTAGAACTTTATCTCAATAAGATTTATTTTGGTTATGGACCTCAGACAATTGGTTTATATGCTGCTTCAAAATATTATTTTGATAAATCAGTACAAAATCTGACTTTACCAGAAGCAGCTCTTTTAGCCGGAACACTAAATTCACCAAATCGATATGATCCATTTAGAAATCTGGATTTAGCCCAAGAACGTCGTGATAAAATCCTAGATTTAATGGAAATGCATGGTTATATTTCTAAAGAAGAATGTGAAGCAACCAAAGCGATTCCGGTTGAAAATACATTAAAATCAAATCCTGTATCAACAAGTGGTCAATATCAGGCGTATGCTGATAAAGTCATTCGTGAAGTTCAGGAAACAACAGGATACGATCCTTATGAAACACCTATGCGTATCTATACATATATTGATACAGATGTTCAAAAAGAACTTGATAGTATCGCTAATGGTGAATCTTATGATTTTCAAGATTCCAGAATTCAAGTAGGTGCAGTCATTCAAGAATCAACAACCGGACGTATTGTAGGTGTTTTAAGTGGCCGTGATTATACGCCATTAGGAACAACTTATGCTTATGCTTCTAAAACAGGGGCACGTTATGGTCAAAAAAATCAGCCCGGTTCTTCATTAAAACCATTGATTGCTTATGCAGCTGCCTTTGAATTTTTAGATTATTCAACAGCTCATTATGTTCATGATGTTCCTTATGAATATTCTAATGGTTTTGTCCCTAGTAACTGGAATGGAAGAAAATATAACGGTGATATTTCTATTTCTAATGCCTTAAGTAATTCATGGAATGCTGCCGCTTTACAGACATTTAGTGAAGTCATTACAGGAAAAGATTGTAATGGCAATGATGTGGGTGATGGCATTGGCATTGATGGAGCAACAGAATATTTAGAAAGCTTAGGTTTTGATATGGAAGATGAAGCTGTTGATATTGGTTATGCCATTGGAGCATGGCGAAAAGGCGTCACTCCAGAATCAGAAGCAGGAGCTTATGCTGTGATTGCTAATGGGGGAACATATATTGAACCTCATACTGTTCAAAAAATTGAATTATTATCAACTGGTGAAGTCATTGAAATTGATCAACAATATCAAGAAGACAAAACACAGGCTCTTTCTGAAGAATCTGCTTATATGATTCGTGATATTATGACAAACTATGTTAAATCTGGAACAGGAACTTATCGTTTATTGAATTTAGGTTATCAAATTGGTGCCAAAACAGGAACTTCTAATCATTCTGGCGACAAATCACAAGTTGCTAATCCAAAATTAGCTGGTCATAGTAAAGATGCATGGTTATCTGCTTATTCACCAGATTATACATGGAGTGTCTGGACAGGATATAGTGGTGAAGATCAAAAAGATGGTTATTATATCAAGAGTAACCGTGATACAAACAATATTTCTGCTATGATAGCTAAATTCTTACATCAAGATGGTGTGAAAAACTCTTATTCTTCTATGCCATCTGGATTAGTCAAAGCAAGTTGTGTATCAGGCATTTATCCATATGTCAGTGCTGGTGACGGTGTCCCTAGTGATCGTGTGGTATCAGGATTATTTAAAAAAGGGAATACACCAAGTGGTAGTGCCAGTGGTGCCAGTCTAAGCAATCTTGCTTCATTTACAGCACAAATGACGGATAGTAAGCTGCAAGTGAATTTTAGTGAATATGAACCAAAAAGTATGACGGAAGATGCCACACCTACTAAAACATATAAAGTAGGTGGAGATAGTTATACACTTCCTTATTTAGGAAATATCAATCAAATTTATGGCAAAGTTGTTTATAAAGTCGATATTACTGATGCCAGTGGAAAAGTTGTTCATAGTCAGACACTCAGCAGTGCTTCAGGAACTATTGATTATACACTCGCTGCTGGAACGTATACAGTCACAGGATATTATGCTTTTGAAAGTGGCAATGGAACATCAAATAAGATTTCACAGACTGTCACTGTAGAAGATACAACACCAGCCAGTTATACACGTTTATCAGTTACTGAAAACTCAGCAACTTATCAAATTACTGTTCCTCAAGGAACAAGCATCACCGCTTCACTTAATGGAGCAACACAATCTTTACAAGCAAATGGAACAATCACATTTAGTGAATTGACTGCCAATACAAGTTATAATGTGACATTCACACAAACTCTTGCAAATGGTCAAACTGTAACATTAGGAACAGATACTTTTACAACATCTGCTCCTTCAACACCTCAAGTTGATCCTACAGTGCCAACCACACCAGTGCAATAGGAAAATAAAAGACTGAATCTTTCGTAGATTTCAGTCTTTTGTTTTCTCTAAATATTTTTTACGTTTTGGTTCTTTACACATATCAATAAGAGGACAATCTTGGCACTGAGGATTCATGGCTTTACAGTGATAGCGACCAAAGAAAATCATTTGATGATGGGTTTTAATCCATCTTTCTTTTGGCACTGCTTTTTGAAGTTTCTTTTCTACCGTTAAAACAGAATCCTTTTTCAAAGCCAATCCCAGCCTTTTAGAGATACGTTCTACATGTGTATCCACTGCAATAGCTGGAACTTTAAAACCTTCTGAAATGACAACATTAGCTGTTTTACGACCAACACCGGGCAAAGTCTGTAAAGCCTCATGATTGCAGGGAACTTGTCCATTAAAATCACTCATTAATTTTTGTGCCATTGCTTTGACATTTTTCGCTTTATTGCGATAAAGACCAATTGTACGTAAATCTTCTTCTAACTGTGATAGAGGAGCATTCGCATAATCCTCAACACAACGATACTTTTGAAAAAGATGAGCTGTTAATTTATTAACACTGGCATCTGTTGTTTGAGCCGACAACATCACTGCAATCAAAAGTTCTAATTCATTTTGATGCACAAGCTCACACTTGGCATCAGGATACATCTGATCAAAAACATCTAATATACGCTGTACTTTCTCTTTATTCATGATTTTCCCACCATTTATAATCCTTTATACTTTGTTCTACTTCCTGATGTGTCGATACATTGGTTGGCGCATAACGCTTTGTTACCCCATAACGTGCCCAATTGTCCAGAATCTTTTCAATATATCGAAAAGTGATGACACCAGATTTAACCGATTCATTTAAAGCATCTACAATCATTTCATCATCATATCCTTGACACTTTAAAGAATTAATTAATTGAACTTCTCTTTGACTTAAACTACGTCCAAAAGCATCTTCAAAAATACCAACCAGATCAATATCCTGATCTGTTGACTGTTCATTTTGATCCAACAATAATCTTTGTAATGGCTTAAGATTCAAAGAACCATTCTGCCTTGATATCCAATGTTTATCTACCAAAGACATCAAAATATCATCTAATTTTTGAACAGATAAAGAACAAATCTTAGAAATTTGTAATGGTGTAATAGGTTTTACACCAATTTCATCTAGAGTCATAATTAATAGCAAGACATAACATTGCTGATCTGAAAGATGCAATGACTTTGCTTTTAATATCAATAACTTTTGAAAATCCACACAACGATAATCTATCAATTCATCCATACAACTACCCTAACCTTACTGCCTTTATAAACTCTCCAGACATGAGATCATAATAAACATATAATAACGATTCATCCTCTTGATAACGTCCATAATAAACAAATCTTTCATTTTCATAACCCACTTCTAAATCATCAATGACTATTTGATACTTTTGTTCAATCGCCTGTTGAACATCTTTGGAATCAGCCACACTTCCCTGATAAGTATCAACAAGTGCCAAATCTTTATTATAAGCTACATAGGATGTAACCCCACTGATTTTAACTCTTGCAATATAATATGTTTCCTTACCACGATATTCACTAAAATAATCATCATATTCATATTGATTGGTTTCACAGATTTCATTTCTTATTTCATCTAAACCATGATGATATTGATAATATGGAATATGAACAAACAACATATAAAACGAAACAACCGCTAAAATAATAACCAAAACAATAACTGATATAATAAACGTCTGTTTTTTCAATCTGTTCACCTCCAGTGTTTTTATTATATAACAAAACCATTAAAATGCAAAACAAAATTAAAAAGACCCTCAGGTCTTTTAATCATCTCGAGAATTTCCTAAAATAATCAGAAAAATTCTTAACATACTCATCAATGTAGAAATCATTGCAGCCACATATGTCATCGCTGCTGCTGATAACATCTTTCTGGCTCCGGGATATTCTTCAGATGTCAAATAACGTGTTTTTAAAATAGCTAAAGCACGACTGGATGCATCAAATTCCACTGGCAATGTTATAAGCTGGAAAGCCAAGATTCCACACATCGCAATAAATCCGATCCATGCAATATTTGTTTGACCTAAAATCAAACCTATAAATATTGCAATCCATCCTAAATATTGCCCCACATTCGCAATCGGTAAAATCGCATTTCTTAAAGAAATAGGTACATATTTTTCTTTATACTGAATAGCATGTCCACATTCATGCGCAGCCACAGCCAAAGATGCAATAGACGTTCCATGATAAACATCACTGGAAAGGTTAATTGTCTTTTTGCCCGGATTATAATGATCACTTAATTGCCCTTTCACTTCATAAATCATAATATCATATAATCCTTCACTATCTAATATTTCTCTAGCAACCTGCGCTCCTGTAATCCCTCTTGCATTGGCAACTTTACGATAACGATTATATGTAGATGTCACTTTCATTTGTGCCCACAACGCCAATATCGCAGCCAATATCACAAAAATTGTTCCAATCATATAATAGCTATTATAATAGAATCCATAAAAAGGAAAAAACATTTTCTATCACCTCAGTCATTATAATATACCCTTTATATTAACTCTATATGTCAAAAAAGATGCAATTTTAATTCATTGCATCTTTCAATCTATTGCTTGGCTTAAATGAAACAGTTTTACTAGCTGGGATAATCATAGCTTCTTTTGTTTTTGGACTAACACCTTTACGTTCTTTACGATTATTCACTTTAAAAGTTCCAAATCCAGAAATTAAAACTTTATCCCCATTCAAGATACTTTCAATCATTGTATCAAAAACTGTATCTACTAACGCTTCAGCATCTTTTTTTGTTAAATCTTTTTTTAGTGAAACGATATCAATAAGCTCTTTTTTATTCATTTTGTATTGCCTCCTACTTAAATCTAAGTAGTAGTATAACATTTCAAAAAACTAAGTGCAATAACAAATTTATAAAACTATCGCAATCACATTAGACTTCCCTTTATTGACGATTTTACTCAATATATCATGTACTCTGATACAAGCAGTTTCATTCATAGAAGCCAATTTCACACGCATTCCTTCATTAATCAGATCACCTAATTTACGTCCAAAAACATCACAATCAAAGATGGCTTCTTTATTATTTTTACCATGACTTTGCAAATATTGAATAAATGCTTCCGCCTGTTCCTTAGAACCAATGATAGGTTCAAAAGTGGATTCAATATCAACCTTAATCATATGAATAGTAGAAGCTGTTGAAACAAGTTTCATTCCATAACGTGGTCCCTGTTTAATGACTTCCGGTTCACTCAATTCAATATCATTCAAAAGTGGTAAGGCATAGCCATAACCCGTCTGTTTAACCATTTGTATCGCACTTTGATAAGCCTGATATTCTTGACTCATCTGCTTCAGTTCTTGAACCTGCCTTAAAAATAAAGCAGCATCAAATTTTTCCTGTCCTAAAATTTCATTTAATATTTCCTGATATAAACCTTTTCTTTCTTGAATACGTAATGAAGCTGATGAAGAAGATGTATCAATGGATGAAAGATACGCTTTATGAATAAAATCAAATTCACACATATGCGTTGCGATTTTTTCAACATCTCTGAAACGGTGAATCTCTAGTAATGATTGTTCTAATGATTCATCTAAAGTCTGTTTTAACCAATGAGAAGTATCCATTAAGGCAATCCAACGAGGGACTTCAATCTTCACTTCATGAATTGGAAACTCATAGAGTGCTTCTTTTAAAAGATGGGTGATATCTTCTTCATTCATTTCTGTGACTTTTAATGGAATGACTGGAACATCATGTTTATCTTTTAAAGATGTCACGAGTTGTGTACATTGAAGACTTTGTGGTTCTTTAGAATTCACAACAATCACAAATGGTTTTCCAATATCTTTTAATTCATGAATAACATCATCCGTTGCCTGAATATAATCTGCACCCGGAATTTCACAAATTGAACCATCACATGTCATCACGATACCAATGGTTGAATGATCTTGAATCACTTTTTGGGTACCAATCTTGGCTGCTTCATCAAAAGGAATCGCTTCTAAATACCATGGGGTTTTGACATAACGAATGCCTTGTTCATCCTGATAGCCTTTCGCACCATCAATCACATATCCAACACAATCGACCAAACGAATATTAACACCAAGATTATCCCCTACTTGAATATGTGCAGCCTGATTAGGAACAAACTTAGGTTCTACAGTCATGATCATTTTCCCTTCACCAGATTGTGGTAATTCATCTGTAGCACGAATTTTTGCTTCCGGATTATCAATATAGGGAATCACAGCCTTTTCCATAAAACGTTTAATAAACGATGATTTACCCACCCTGACCGGTCCAACAACCCCTAAATAAATGTCACCATCACATCTTTTACCAATATCTTTTAATATATCTATTGTCTGCATAGACTTCCTCCTTCTCACACATCAATATATGATTTCTCTTTTTTGTTTAGAACATTTTTATAAAAAGTCAAAAAGTTCATCATTTGGTGATAAAAAAATGATACAATAAAACATATCAAAAAAAGGAAGGATATTATGAAACTAAAAAATACAGTTTTAATTGTGAATGATTTAGAACAATCAAAGAAGTTTTATAAACATATTTTAGGTCTTAAAACAATATTGGATTTTCACGGTTCAGTTACTCTAACATCGGGGATTGTCCTTCAATCAAAAGAAATATGGAAAGAGCTCATTCATAAAACAGATCAAGAGATTATCATGTTGAATCACGCTGTTGAATTATCTTTTGAAACAGAAGATATTGATGCCTTCATGTATGTTTTAGATCAATATCATGTCACACTATTACATCCTTTAAAAGAAGGCGCTTGGGGGCAAAGAGTTGTCCGTTTCTATGATTTGGATGGACATGTCATAGAAGTGGGAGAAAGTATGCGTAAAATCATCAAAAGACTTCTCAGTCAAGGCTTCTCTTATGAAGAACTAGCTCATCGCTTACGTGTTCCTCTTGACTATATTAAACAGATTATGGAATGATATCAAAAAAGCAAAAGTGTTAATGCTTTTGCTTTTTTTTGTGTTTATTCATTTTTTTAATTTCTTTATTCCAATACTGATTGGCTTTTTTCATAAAAATGCGATCTGTCAGCATCGTTGTTTGACTATAAAACTCTTGATGATGAATAATGGCCTGTGCCAGTTTTTTTATTTCATTACAAACAACAAAACGTGACATCGTATTCATGATAAAAAATATAGAACCAATTTTTAAACTTCCCTTATATTTAAGATGTTCTCGTTGACACCAGTTCTGTATAATCTTTTCAGAAAGATCACACTTTTCCGGTTCATATTCATCACATCCAATCAATGCATAGACTTCCACATGGCCTTTGGGTTGTTTTTCTAAACGCTCAAAGATTTCTAAAGTAGAAGATGGAATGGAATTTAATGCAACAGGAAATAAAAAGACAACTTGATCATATTGGAAAAAGGTACGTTCATCAAATTGAGAAGCATAACGGATATCCAAATAATCACAATGCTCATTAAGATAGCCTTCAAGTCTGGATAAGAAAGGTTTCATAAATGTTTGGGTATGTTTTAATCCTGAATTCAGTAAAAGAATCTTAGCCAAGATCAACACCTCCAAACGTACGAAGCACTTCGTCTAATTCACTTTCCTCACAAAAATAAGCATCAACAGAAGAATAAGAATAACCCAATGTCGAATCATCTAAAATATCTTTAAAGAGTTTCTTTTCTTCATCTGTTGCTTCTCCATAACCAATCACAAGCAGTTTTTTTCTTAATTGACTCAAACCCAAATGACAAGTTTCACCATCAACCATCGTATAAAAAGGTTCTTGATTCACAACAAGTCTTTCTAACATCTTTTTAAAAGGTATATCAAAACAACCATATTTCACTCTTGTAATATAAATAATTAACTGACAATCATTCGTCCATTTAGAAATAATACTCATATCATCCTTAAAATAACAGGCCCCTTCACATTTTAAACAAGTCAAACCACCCGTACATGATGAATAATGAATATTATTTAAATTGACAATGACGGAATTTTGAAAATAATCGGTTGAAATATCTCTATCTGTTACTACTAAATTCTTCATGTGTTTTCTCCTTTGCCTCTTATTTTATTATGGATGAACCCCTTTTGTCAAACATGTTACGAAAAATCAATCACTTCAGTCGCAATCTTCTGTTGAAAATACTGGTCATGTTCAACAAATAATAAAGTCGGCTGATAAGTCAAAATAGCTTGTTCAATCTGTATACGTGAAAAAATATCAATATAATTAAGTGGCTCATCCCATATATAGAGATGGGCTGGTGAGGCTAATGAAATAGCCAGCATGACTTTCTTTTTTTGACCTTGACTGAGTTTTTCTAGAGGAATATCAAAATGTTCACGAGAAAATCCTAATTTCCTTAATAAAGTTTTAACTAAGGTTAAATCGCTATGACACTGTTCTATCCAATCATCCAGTTGACCACTTAAAAAAGTACAATCCTGTGGAACATAGGAAATCTTTAACTGACTTCCACATATATATTGTCCATCATATTCAATCTTTTCACCTAGAATAAAACGTATTAAGCTTGATTTACCACAACCATTAGGTCCTTTTAATAAAATACGATCATGTTGATGGATAGTCAATGAAAGATCTTCAAATATCTGATGATGATCATAAGATAATGAAAAATGCTGGAATTGAAGGATTTGATTTTGAAAGTATTTTAAACAATGAATTTTTAAATCATCATATTCTTCAATATCCTTTAACAGAGTCTTTTTCTTTTCAATAGCCTGTTGTTGTCGCTTTTCAATAGCACGAGAACGCTTCATCATTTTCGCAGCCATATGCCCAACATATCCTTTATCTGCGGCTCCTTTTTTAGATTCTTCAATCTGATAACCCCAATTTTGTTTTTGACGCTTAGAACTTTCCATTTTCACAATATCTTTTTTCAGTTTCTTATTTAACATCATTTCTCTTTCATCTTTTTTGGTTTTATCTTCATACCAGCTAGAAAAATTACCATTGACCACATCAATACTTTGAGGATTTATAGCCATCACATGATCACAACAGCTATCAATAAAATAACGATCATGACTGACAAGCAAAAAACCTTTTTGACGTTTTAAATATTCTCCAATTTTCAAACGAGAATCTTGATCAAGATGACTTGTTGGTTCATCAATCAATAAAAAAGAGTGTTCCTTCAAAAAAAGAATAGCTAATAAAACTTTTGTCTGTTCGCCATGAGAAAGTGTTTCAAAAGGACGATAAAACACATCCATTGCATCCATTCCTAATAAACGAAGTTCTTTTTCCAATCGCCAGTTTTCAAGTGACGGTTCAATTTCGTAACAGACATCTAATGTCAATAATTGAGGATTTTTTACTTCATAAGGAAAATAACAGCATTTTTCATGTATCATGATTTGTCCTTGATATTCATATTCATGCATCATCAGTTTTAAAAGTGTCGTCTTACCTCTTGCATTTCTACCAATCAAAGCTGTTTTAAAATGTGTATCTAATACAAATGAAACATCGTCAAAAATCAATTCATAACTTCCATCATACCCAAATGTTAAATGTTGAACTTGTATTAAAGACATAAAGTATCACTCCTTTCCAAAATAAAAACGACAAGAAAATAGTTCCTGTCGTTATATACATCATTTGTGATTAAAAGAGTTCTATTTTCCTGCAAATATCATCAATACAATTGTCCATTTTGGCAAGAAAATAAATACATCTTTTCACACCCCTTCATCAGTTATTATTATAATCTTTTTATAATAATATTTCAAGAAAATGATTTACACAAATTTTTGAATATCAGAAGGGACTTGATTATTTTGAATGATTTGAATGATTTTATCCATTTGTTCTGGTTTGACTTGTTTATGTGTTAATTGAGAAATTTTTTGAACAAAATCTCTAATATTTTGTTCATCTTTTAAATCTTTTGTTTGCAAATCATTCGCTAATGAAAGTATATCTTCTTTAGATACATGTGTTTTTTGTGAAACTTTATCTAATAATTTATCTTGTTTATCCAATTCGATCACCCATGTTAATATATGCATCACTGAACATTATTGTTCAGCTTTTAAATCTCTTAACATTAAGGAGTGAATCGTTTCCTGCGGTGTAGCATTTTCATATAGAACACGATAAACCGCATCCACAATCGGCACTTCTATACCATAATCATGTGTTGCTACATCATCATGAATGACTTTACACGTACGAATCCCTTCACAGGTTTTGGTATTATGTGCCATAAAATCCAATGCATGATTGCTTTGACCAATTTCCAGTCCCGCCTGAAAGTTACGTGAATGAATAGAAGAACATGTCACCACGAGATCCCCAATACCGGTCAAGCCAAAAAACGTTTCACGATTAGCACCTTTGACTGTTCCATATAGACTCATTTCATAAAGTCCACGTGTAATTAAAGCTGCACGTGTATTATCACCATAGCCCAGCCCCGCAATAATTCCAGAAGCCACAGCAATGACATTTTTATAGGCAGCCCCATATTCTGCACCAATTTCATCTGTTGAAGTATAGACTCTAAAATAATGATTAGAACATAATTTTTGAACATCTTTGGCATAATCTTCATCAAGTGATACAGCACAAACAACAGTTAGCATACGCTCAACAACTTCTTCAGCATGTGATGGACCAATTAATGAAACAACAGGATGAATCTTAGTATTGTCTAAAACACTTCTAATCGTATCAGACATACGCATATTGGTATTCATATCAAATCCTTTTGCTGCATTAATAATAGTGACAGGTTGCGTCAATAAAGGTTTGACCTGTTCTAATACCCCTCTGACATATTGTGTTGGAATAGTAATTAAAAGATATTGTGCATCTTTGATAACATCATTTAAAGATGCACTGGCAACAATACTTTCTTCTAATCTCACATCTTTAAAATACTTATAATTACAATGTCTTATATTAATATCATCAATTTCGCTTTGATCAATACCATATAACATAACTGTATGACCATTATCATTAAAGACCCTTGCGAGAGCTGTAGCCCAGCTTCCTGTTCCTAAAATTGCTATTTTCATCTTAGTCCCTCTTTCTACAAAGAATGTGAATTGGTGTTCCTTCAAAACCAAATGCATCTCGCAAACGATTTTCTAAATAACGTTTATAACTAAAATGTAAATATTGTGGATCATTTGTAAATAAAACAAATGTTGGCGGACAGACACTCACTTGATTGGCATAATAAATCTTTAAACGTCCCCCATTAAATGTTGTGGTTGGATTCATTGTTTGCGCATCAATCAAGACATCATTTAAGACACTTGTCGCCACACGTTTTTGACTATTTGCATAGACTTCTTGAATCAATGGTAATAATAAATGAACACGTTTATGATCTTTCGCTGAAACGAAAACAATAGGAGCATAATCCAGATACTTCAATTGTTCACGTATCTGATTTTCCATTTTCTTCATTGTTTTAGAATCCTTTTCAATCAGATCCCATTTATTGACTACTAAAATAACAGCTTTCCCTGCTTCATGCGCATAACCAGCTACATGTTTGTCTTGCTCAACAATCCCTTGATGACCATCAATCACCATTAATACAACATTGCTTTTTTCAATGGCTGATAATGCACGTAAAACAGAATATTTTTCAATATTTTCATAAACTTTTCCTTTTTTACGCATACCAGCAGTATCTACAACACAATATTTTTGTCCATCTTTTTCAAAAGCCGTATCAATAGCATCACGGGTTGTTCCTTCAATGTCAGAAACAATAACACGTTCTTCTCCTAAAATAGCATTCGTTAATGAAGATTTTCCAACATTTGGTCTTCCAATAATAGAAAAACGAATCACATCATCTTCTTGAGTTTCCTCCACTGCTGGCAACTGATGAATAATTTCATCCAAAACATCACCAATTCCAATACCATGACTTCCTGATACAGCAATAGGATCACCAATTCCTAAACTATAAAAATCATAAATATTATCTTTATAAATCTGATCGTCAATTTTATTCACAGCGAGTACAACAGGTTTTCTTGATTTTTGTAGTAAACGTGCAACAAATGTATCTTCTTTTGTAATACCTTCTCGTCCATTGACCACAAATAAAATAATATCAGCTTCTTCAATTGCAATCTCAGCCTGCATTTTAATTTGTTCTGTAAAAGAAGCATTTTCCAGTTCAATTCCACCTGTATCAATGATTCTAAATTCACGTGTCAGCCATGATGCATCTCCATAGATACGATCACGTGTGACTCCTGGTGTATCTTCAACAATTGATACACGTTTTCCAACAATACGATTAAAAATTGTCGATTTCCCAACATTCGCTCGGCCAACAATCGCTACGACTCCTTTTTTCATTATGAATCACTCCTTATATTCTTTCTTCTACAAGCTGCATGACTCTGGCTACAACTTCTTCCAATGTCATATCAGAGGTATCTATCTCAATAGCATCATCAGCTTTCTTTAAAGGCGAAATAGCACGTGTCATATCTTGTTGATCACGCATTGCTATTTCTTCTTGAATCGCTGCTAAATCAGAGTCAATACCCCTTTGTAAATTTTCTTTATGACGACGTAATGCACGACATTCAATACTTGCGACTTGATAAATCTTTAATTCAGCATCTTTTAAGACAACTGTACCAATATCTCTACCATCAAGAATAACGCCCCCACCTTGAGCCATCTCACGCTGTTTTTCAACAAGAAAACTTCTGACAGCGCCATATTGAGAAACGACACTGGCTCCCATTGACACTTCATTTTCACGAATGGCAGATGTCACATCTTCACGATTCAATTGGATGGTTCCATCAGGAAACATACGGATATCAATATCTTTTAAAAGCATAGATACCGCCTGTTCATCAGTCACATCAACATTCTTCAATAAAGCATAATAAGCCACACAACGATACATCGCTCCTGTATCAATATATGTATAATTTAAACTTTTAGCGACCATTTTCGCAATCGTTGATTTTCCTGCAGCCGCCGGTCCATCAATCGCTATAGAAATTTTTTTTGACATATCTTTTCACTTTCCCTTTCCTTTTAGAAAAATAGCTGTTTTGCGATAAAGAACGCTAAAACAATAAATATAACGATAAAAACAATAATCACATAATTTAAAATAGTCACAAGTTTACTATCTTCTTGGTCTTCATCATCGCTATCTTCTTTTATATTTTCAACAGGTTCTTGATGTTTTTCTCTTTTTTCTGTCTTTTCTACTTTTTCACGTTTTGATTTTTTCTTATCTTCTTTCATAAAATCAGCCACTGTCAAACCTTCTTCATACTTTTTCAATTCTTCAGCATCTTCTTCTGGTGACATAGCCGCCAGTTTTTCTAGTAAAGACATCTTTTTTTGTGGTTCAGCTTTTACTTCTGATTGAGAAGCTTCACTATGTTGAGGCTGATGTTCTTCAGATTGTTTAATCTTATTTAAAATATCTAAGCGAGTATTATATTGTTCCTTACCCATATTTGTTTTTGCCTCATTTAATGCAGATTTAATATCTTCGCTATCTGGTTTTAACGTTTCATAAGACAATGGTTCCATCAAAGTATCTTGAATATCTTTTTGATGGTTTTGTGGAAGAAAAGATAAAAAATCATCATCCTCATCATCTTGTTCATATGTTACTTGACGATCAATTGCCACTTCTTCTTTCATTTCATCTCTTAACTCTTTGTATTTATTTATTCTTGTTTGTTTCTCCATTTTACATCACCGCCACCATTATAACATAACTATAAAAAATTATAAAATAAACTTTTAAAATAATTCCATTTAGTATATAATAGGCATATGAATAGGAGGTAAAAAAATGTATAAAGTGAATGAAAATTGTATTGGTTGTGGTTCTTGCACAGCAGTATGTCCAGAAGTTTTCGATTTAAACGCTGATGGTGTTGCAGAAAACATTATTGGAGAAGTACCTGCTGAATTAGAAGAAGCTGCAAAAGAAGCAGCAGAATCTTGTCCAGTTGATGCAATTGTTAATGAATAAGAAAAGAAGCTCTCTTGATTAGAGGGCTTTTTATTCTTTATGAACACAATAACTATTCATTTCATTTTCAATGAGATGTTTCTTTGTTTCATTTTGTGGTGGTTCAAGAAAACTAATCGTATGGCATTTATGACACCAGATAAAATGAATTCCCTGTAATTCTTTATATTCAATCAAAGGCTCTTTTGCCCCACATATACCACAAACATCTTTAATATTCGATTCTAAAACAACACTACGCATATTTCATCCTCCTTGCTTTTATTATAATCACTTTAACATCTTCTTCAATAAACTTCATCATACAAATATCGACAAAAAAAGGAATATTCTTGAAAATATTCCTTTTTGATTATTTATGATTATTTTTTTTAGCTAAAGCCATAGCTTTTAAATCTTTGACTTCTTGAGGTTTTAAACGACGATATTGCCCCGGTTTTAAGCCTTTTAAATCAATCATACCCACACGTAAACGATGTAGTCTTTTTACAGGATGTCCCACTGCTTCAAACATCTTTTTCACCTGTCTATTTTTTCCTTCAATCAATTTAATCATCAACATCGTTGTGCCATGTTCTTCATCTTTACCAACAATTTTAATACGACAAGGTAATGTTTTTACACCATCTAAATAAATACCTTTTTCTAATTGATGCACTGTCAATCCACTGATTAATCCTTTAATGCTGACTTCATAAACCTTTTCAAGATGAGAAGAAGGATGCATCATCAGATTCGCAAACTCCCCATCATTGGTCATCAACAATAAACCAGATGTATCATAATCCAATCTACCTACTGGATAAATACGTTCCTGTACATCACCAAAATAATCAATCACTGTTTTTCTCCCTAACTCATCACTTAATGAAGTGATACATCCTTTAGGTTTATAAAAAACATAATAAACTTTATTTTCACCTTGGAGAGCCTTTCCATCAACCATGATCAAATCTCCTTGTTTCACTTTAAAACCTAATTCACTTACGACTTCACCATTGACTTCGACTCTCCCTTGACGAATGAGATCTTCCGCTTTTCTTCTTGACGTATAGCCACTCGCCGCAATTGCTTTTTGTAGTCTTTCCATAGTATCCCGTCCTTTCCAGATACCATTATACATAATTTATGCAATTATACAAACATTTTTAAATAAATCATAATCGCAAATATAACCGATAAACAATCCATTATTAAACCAATGGGTAAAGCATATCTGGTTCTTTTCATATGAATAGATGAAAAATAAATTGTGACAACATAAAATGTTGTATCACTGCCACTTTGAATCAATGTGGCCAGTAAACTCAAAGGATGATCCACACCAAAAGTTTCATAAAAAGAATATAAATAAGTTAATGATGCATTGGCACTGACTGGGCGTAATAGACCCAAAACAATGATATCTATAGGAATATGCAAAAGACTTAATAAGGGTGAAAACAAATGACTTAACAAATCAATTGTTCCACTGCTTTGTAATAATTGAACAAAAACCATTAAAGCCATAAATGTTGTAAATAATGTTCGACATAATTGCAGGGCATCTTTGACACCATCTATAAAATCATCAAATAAAGGAAGATGCTTCATCAAACCATCAATAAAAACACATAGAAGAAAAAGAAAAACAATCTTATTCATGATCAATCACCCTTTGCATGATTAAACCAATTATAATAATGGAAATACCAATCAAAAGCATATAAGGATAAAAAGCATAAATATTTTGTGAACCCATTTGTTGTCTGATCATCAAAAGAGTAGATGGAAACAAAGACAATCCGGCTGTATTGATAATGACTAAGGTCAACATAGGACGACTGGGGCGTTTCGAGTGAGGATTAAGCTCTTGAAGTTTTTGAAAAGCCTTGACACCACTTATTGTGGCAAGAGTTCCTAATCCGAATAGATTAGCAAGAATATTAGAAGACAAATAAGTATAGATGACTTTATTTTTAATAACGGATCCATAAATAAGATGAAAGAGTGGTTTCAATAAAAAAGAAAAATAATTCATAAAACCCGTTTTTTGAATAACATTTAAAAAACCACCCCATAAACAAGCAGATAAAATAACATTGAAAAATAAATCCCAAACCATATAAGGTGTATCCATCAAAGCATTCATCATAGCTTCTTCTTGATGGCAACACAAACCAATTATCAAAAAAACAACAACACTCCATTTCCATATTCTAGCCATTGAAACACTCCCCAAGCAGGATTCTTGTATATTTAAAAATAGTTGTCAAAAAGTTTTGATGCGTCACTTGATAAATAGGTTTTTGATCAATATAGACTTGTAAAACATCACCTGTTGATTGTAAAGAAACATTTTGGCTTTCTTGACCACAATAATATAAATCTTGATCAATTAAAAAAGAATGACCATGATATTGATAAATCCCTTTAGATAAAACAAGAACATTTTGATATTTTTTAAAACATTCTTCATATTTTTGTTGATGAAATTCAAAATCATTACCACAATTAAATGTCACAATAATTAAAGACACATCATCCTGAATAGCTCTTGTGACTAAAGTTCTTTTGGCTTTTTTGGTATATCCAGTTTTTCCACCTACACAATATTCATATTCATTTAATAGTCTATTTTTATTATGCCATGTTCCTCCACCATCTTCTCTTTGATAAGTTTCTTTCATCACAATATCATTAAAAATAGGATTCAATGAACAATATGACATCAACAAAGCCATATCATAGACACATGATTGATTTCCATCATCTTCTTCATCTAAACCAGTTGGATTAGAAAAATGAGTTCTTGTCATGTTTAATTCCTGTGCTTTTTGATTCATCATATCAACAAAATTTTCAATATTTCCACCAATATTTTTTGCAATGACATTCGCTGCATCATTTCCACTTCTTAAAAGGAGTCCATGTAGAAGATCTCTTAAATTCATTCGATCACCTATATGTACATAGATGCCACTTCCCCATGCTTCATTGACTTCTTCACCTATTTTGTATTCATCATCCAATTGACCATTTTCAATCGCAACAATAGCTGTCATAATTTTAGAAATAGATGCTACACTTTGTACTTCATAAATATCTTTTCCTTCTAATACATTTTGATGCGTACTCTCCATCACAATATAAGATTTTCCCTGAAAATCAACAGCATGAACAGATATCATACATAAAAGGAAACATAAAAAAAACACACTTTTTTTCATATAATCACCTATAATACTATATGAAATAAAAAATGTGTTATGATTTTTTCTTCCACTCTGGATGAGAATTGATATATTGAATTGTTTCATCTAATCCATGATCATGAAGATAATGTAAAAGATGTTCTAAAAATTGACGTGTTTGTGGGTGCATGATATAAGAATGCTTCCCATTTTCATAATAAGCCAAAGGGAAAGTATCACGGTATTTCTTTCCTTGATAAGTTTGACTTGCTGCAATACGATCACAAAACATTTCTAAAACATAGCGTGTAGGCATTTTTGCTGGTTGTAGTCCTGTACGTGTAAAGTCAACCCAAAACTCCCAATGATGTTTATTTCTTCCTTTATGGTGTAACCACGCCAAAGAATATCCTTTTTCACGACGTTCTACCGAATTAGGAGATTTATCTCCTTGATAATATTTCATCCCTGTTGAAAATTCACACCATGCATATTTTGACATATCATGTAATAGACCCTGTTTATATAAACCAATACGAAAACATAATTTCATGACTTTCCATTTATGTTTTGTTATGGTTTTAAAATGTCCTAAAGTTTTCATCGAATCACCCGTATCTAGTATACAATGTTTTATATTTGAAGTAAATCTCTTTATTTTTTTTCAAACAGTGCTATAATGTAAGCGATGTGTAAGAGGAGGTTTGAGAGATGGCAATTAAAGTTGATGTTCGCACAAATATTAATGACTATGAATTAACACTTGAAAAATGCTCTGAAATTATTACATTATTACAGGACACATATCAAAATATTAGAAATGATATGTATGCCCGTTTTCTAAGTACACGTATATTAATCAAAACACTGACAGTTGTTGCATTTTTGATTATTTTATATTTATTAACACACAGTGCATTTTTCTTATATTCAACTCCTATCTTTATGATAGTCGCATTAATATTAGCCATTGGCACTGCGGAATATATTGTCACAAAAACACGTAAAGAAATTGTTATTCAATTAAAACATTATAAAAAAGCACGTGAACAATTATTGCAATATGAAAAAATCAAGTTCTAAGACTTGATTTTTCAAACACAAATTATTTGCTTTAAGCAATAATCATTATGATTTCTTTAATTTTAAACCATCTTTAAAAGCTTCTCCAACACGTTCACTTACGCGATAATAGCCATGTGTATAAGGATCAAAGGCTATGGCTTTAACCAAAGACATATCTATATGATCATCTTTCATAACTTTCTCGTCAGCAGTTATATTTACAACTTTACCAATAACTCCACAACCATATTCATTGGTCTGATATTCAATAAATTCACACTCTAAACAAAGAGGAAATTCTTGAATCACTGGAGCATCAACCATTTGAGCATGTGAAGCCGTTAAACCACTGTTTTCAAATTTATGAGATTCTTTATTCCCAGACACAATTCCAAAATAATCTGCTTCGACAATATGGTCTTCATCAGCAATACTGACTGTAAAAGCACCTCTAGCTTTAATATTTTTGACTGTTTTATGTGTTTCTGTTAAATTCAAAGCAACTGTCCCTCTTTCCTGCATTGTTCCCCATGCAGCATTCATAACATCCACACTACCATCTTCATTATAAGTTGCAATCATTAAAACAGGCATTGGAAAAATACCTTCTGTCAAATTTAATTTTTTTCTCATACTAATAACCCCTTTCTACATTTGAATTGACATTATCTCAACTCTTAAATATAATTTTAACAAGTCTTATAAAAAATACAAGTACTGTCAATTATAATAGGTACTATCTTAAAGGAGAGTGCAATATGATTAAAAATTATATAGAAAATGCTCATTTTGAAGAAACAGGATTTAGCTATACATTATCGTTAATATCTGGTAAACATAAAATGGTCATTCTATATTGCTTAATGGAATTTGAAATTGTTCGCTTTAATGAACTAAAACGTTATTTAAAAAATATTACTGACAAAACATTAAGCCGCAATTTAAAGGAGCTGGAAAATGATAGACTTATAATCAGAAAAGAATACCCTCAAATTCCACCTAAAGTAGAATATAGTTTAAGTGAAAAAGGAAAATCTTTAATGAAGGTCTTAGATCAGCTGTGTGTCTGGGGCGAAGAACATCGTGAATAGTATTACTATTCTTTTTTTATATTCTCCAGAATCTTTCTGACATTATGTGCAGCATCTTCTTGGATTTCAATAATTCTTGCTCCACGGCTTCTAGCCACTTCTCTTAAATCCACTGCAATTGCTGTATGAAATGAACAACCAATAACTAAAAAAATATCACCTGGTTTTAAATCATATACCATTTCATATGCTTTGGCATAATTTGGTGCAGGATCACCATATAATACAGGTTTATTGTATAATGACCACGCTATATCCATTTCATCATCTTCTGGCAAACCACCATGCAATTCTAAAGCATCACTTCCTGCCTGTTTATGTAAACCATCAATATTCATGGTTATAACAGGTATCTTATATTGGGCTAAAGCAATATGAGCATCATTAGGTTTTGCTCCATTCATGTTGGCTTTTAATTGTTTAACAACTTCATTATATTCTTCATGATGTGTATTTGCATAATCTCTAAATAATTTTTCTCTAATATCTGGTCTTTCCATAAATGTGGATATATGTTAAGGATAATTATTTCAATTTATATAGTAACTATATGATAAACTAGTTTTTAATGATTACATACTTTATTTCACAACTCTGAGTTTATTAATTACGTAAATTTTTTGTTAAATTGATATATATTCCGTTATTTCATTTACAATCTCATAAATGTGATATAAACTCATTTTTTATTAATTCATAATCAATAGTTGATCGTAAATTTCCTTTTTGATCTCTCCAAGAATTTTCATTAATACATATTTTTTTAAATCCTAATTGTTCATACACATGTTGAGCACGTTTATTGTTTAAATCTGTATCCAAAACTACTTTTTTAAAATTGTATTGAGAAAACAAACCATCTATAAAAAGACTAAGAATTATTTTTCCAAATCCTTTATTTTGCATAGAAAAATCACAAATTTTTATACCAATTTCACACTTATCTTTATCAATAGTACGATAAACCATTTCTCCTATAGGAGAATCATTGTAAAGAATAATATGCCTACATTCAAGATTATCTTGACTAACAATTTGATTTATTACATTTTCTAAAGTTGTATGAATTCCTTCTGGAAATCCTGCATGATCCATTATCTTACCGTCATTCCACCATTTACATAGTTGCAAAGCATCATCAACAGTTGCTTCACGTATTAATAAATTTTCATAAGTTCGTTTCATTTGTATACCTCTTTAACTTTAAATTTATTGATAGATAAGCAATTTCACATAATGAAAAAAGATTGTATATATTTTTTGTTGACTTCGAAATGTCCAAATATCTTGTTATATACTTCTTGATATGTATTTGTGAAAATTCAAAATAATTTCAAGACTCAAATTACTTGTTTATTTACAAAAGGTAAAAGTTTCTATTAATTAATATAGTCTATTAATTCTGGATATCTATTTTGATGTGATTTGACATAATTTCTTTTGAATTCTGCAAAAGGAGACTTCCTATCTAATAATCCTTTAAGAGTCCTTTGTACAATAATTGAATGTTCATTAGTTTTATACTTTTCTAAAGTGTCAAGTAAAGCATTCATTTCCTTTAATAGTTCATCAACCCTTACTTGGCATTTGTGGACTCTCATTCCTGTATTTGTTTTATTGAAGACTTCATTAACTAATTCAGCGGTCACAACAGCTTCAATGTCAGTTTCATCTTTTGCTTGAACAAAAACAGTATCACCATTTAGCGTGAAATCGATGAGTATCTCAGGATCTCTTTGACAACAATCTAGTACGTTTTCATCATATTTTTGTTGATTCTTTATACTATTGCAGTGTCTACATGACCAAAACAAATTGTTCCAATCAAACATTCTTTCAGGAAATTTACCATTTTTATGAGGTAAAAGATGTTCTATTTCAGGATCTTGTACTGGTTTAATACCACAGATATAACATTTATCATGAAAGTCATGTTTTAATTGCATAACAACATCATAATCGTTATATGTTCGTTTTTCTTCAAGCGATTTAGGGATTTTTGAAGTTCTTTCAATTTTTATCACTGCAAATCACTTCTCCCCTCAAATTCTGATTTAAGAATTTGATATTCAGTTGAGATATCTAATGCTAAGTAATCAGGTATTTCTTCTAAGTAAACTTGAAGTCTAGAAATTTCAGCGAAGTCTTCATCTTCTAAATGATCTTTATTTATTAAGTTCTTATATTTCTCAAATTTTTCTTTTAACTCTTTTGAATGAGTATCTACTCTAAAGTATCCTTCAACTATTCCCTTATATGGAACATCTGTTAATCCGTTTTCAATCAAAATACGACTTTCTAAATCATAAATAACAATATTACCTAAACTATTTAGAATAAAAGGTGAATGTGTTGTCACAATAAATTGTACATTAGGAAAAATAGTTGTTAAGAAACTCATAATATTTTTTTGCAATTCTAAATGTAAATGAGTTTCTATTTCATCAATCAATACAATACCGGGCATATTATATTCAAATCTTCTATTTGATGTTTTTTCCATTCTCATAATTAAATCTACCACAATATCAAGTATTGCTGAATAACCACTTGATAAAGTATTAAAATCAAAATCATTTCTGCCTTCTACAGAAATATAAAAGTTAAACTTATCTTCATCAAATACTAATTGAAGTGATTGGTCATCAAAAATCATCTTTAAATAGTTTTCTAAAGATTGGAACCAATTCTGAATTTGTTCTGCTTTTTCTTTTTTTCCATTAGTTAAAGCTAAGGCTTGTGTTACTTTTAAATCTACTAAATACTTAACAAACTTTAAACTTGGTTTTTCTTTAATTGAATATTTGGTATTTAATTCTATTTTCTCAACATTTTTGACTTCTTCAGTTTGAAAATTTCTATTAGCATCATAGTATGCTAAAACAAATTCTCCATTATTAAAACATTTATAAATAGTTGATGTGTCAGCATTAAATGTAATATCTAATCCATTTCTTGTATTAATAAATTTATTTTCATAATATTTTAGATTTTCTAGGCATCGATTAATATCTTGAGTATCATTTTTTTGTTTAGCTTCTTGTAAATAATTTTTCCATGTATGTATCTTTACAGGAATGTCATTAAAATCATTGTCACTAGCTATTGATTGAAGATAATTTGCTAGAGAATCTAATAAACTTGTTTTACCACTACCATTTTTCCCTGTAATAATTATATTTTTCTTACCATCTGATGATGGTATGTCAATATTTTTTAAATGCCTAACTTCATCGATGTGTATATTGTTAATATAGATATTTTCCACTATTCATATCCTCCTATTAATTCTTCTAATACTTCTCTTACATTGTGTGCAGCATCTTCTTGAATTTCAATAATTCTTGCTCCTTTTGATTTTGCGACTTCCCTTAGATCACAAGCAATAGCCGTATGATAAGAACAACCAATCACTATAAATACATCATCTGGTGTTAAATCATAAACCATTTCATAAGCTTTTTGATAATTCGGTGCAGGGTCACCATATAAAACAGGTTTATTATATAAAGACCAAGCCTTGTCCATTTCATCATCTTCAGGTAAACCACCATGAAGTTCCAAAGCATCGCTTCCTGCAAGTTTATGCAAACCATCAATATTCATAGTAATAACAGGAATTTGATATTCTGCTAAAGCATAATGCGCATCATTTGGTTTAGCTCCATTCATATTGGCTTTGAGTTGTTTTATCACCTCATTATACTCTTCATGATGCGTGTTCGCATAACTTCGAAATAGTTTTTCTCTAATGACTGGGCGCTCCATAAATGTAGGAATATTTGATTGTTTTGATATTCCTGCTCCTGTAAATGCTATAATTTTCATTAAGTGTCCCTCCTTTTGTTTTACATAATTATACATCATAACTAATAATCGATAAAATAAAATTCTTTTTAAAAAATCATATCATTTTTAATATACTTACTTCCCTCTTTGATACTTAAGCGATGCATCTGATCATGATATTTTTCAATAAAGTGTTTGACCCATTGGGGATTTGTTTTTGAGTAATCTCTCAATGCCCAGCCAATAGCCTTATTAATAAAAAATTCATCACTCCCTAAATTATTGACAATAATCTTTTCTAACAATTCTGTATTTGTCTTTTCTTTTCTACATAACTGATGATCAATAGCAATTCTTCTTACCCAAAAATCTTTATCTTGTGACCATTGCAACATCAAATCATCTACTCGACAATCTTTCAAACCAATTTCTCCGATAATTCTATCAAATAAATCAATAGTATCCCACCATTGTTTGATTTGGATATATTTTTGAATATGTTCAATATCTTCATATACAAGATATTGTTTCATAGTATGTAAATAATCTCCAACAAGATATTGAAATTCTCTATGTTCATCTTTATAACACTGATCAAGAAATTGCCAATCTATAGATTTTTTCTTCTTCTCTTGTTTTAAAAAATCTTTATAAACTTGTTTTCTTTGAGGCGTAGGCAAACCATAAAAAACAAATTGATTACGCATATATTGAGCCATTTGTAAAGCTTTATCTTGATTAGCCCGTGCTTCAAACATCTCTTTTATTATCAAATATGAACTCATCATGAAACACTCCTTTGTTTTTATTATGGATTAACTGATGACTTTATTATACCATATTGATGAATATAAAGCTCGGCTCCTTTCACAAAAAAATCATGACGTTTTTGTGTCAATTCTGCTGGTTCTTCTTTCCATACCTGTTCAATCATTTCATGATGTTCCAGTAAAATCTCACATAATGACAAGGCAGAATATGACATATCATATAATTGATAGAATTGTATAATCCTTTTATCTAAAAGCTGGTTATAGTATTGTTTACTTGTATGTACTAAAGAATCTTGACATTGATAGTGACGATAATATAAACAAGGCTTACAAATATCATCTCCTTCTATTGTTAACTGACATAATAATGTTGGATTTTGAATAATGAGATTGGCTATTCTATAAAAATCATGGCCTCTTTTTTGATCAGGAACAAATCTTTCAATACCAGTTCCATATAATTTAATAATATCCATAAAATGATGTGGTTTTATTGTTATTTTCTCCATTTTTATACCTCCCATCCCATTATCTCATGTTTTATATTTTCTATTCTTTTATTTTTATTAAGAATTTATAAATAAAGTCTTGTGATTTTGCGAATTTTTTATCAAAAAAAGTCATCAAATATACATTTTGTTTAAAAAATATTTTCTACTTTAGCAAAATCCATACCTTTTTCAATTATCCTATTATAATAAGGATAAAGGGGAGATTTTTATGGACGAATTTTTAAGAGATATACATACAATAATCTTTAAACAATGGATTCTTATACAAGATCAAAGTCATTGTCAAATTTCACTTGATGAAAACAATTCGCATATTATTAATATCAAAACAAATTATAGTTTCAGTCAAGTTATCTTTAATCCTTTAAATATTATTGAATTAAGTGTGACAAATACCATTACACAAAATATTGAATTTTATTTGCACTTTCAAATGAAAACTATGAAACATGCTACTGAATTATTTAATGAAATGATGAATAATATTTTACAGTTAGTAGAGAAACCAAAGATCAAAATACTACTTAGCTGTAGTGGTGGTTTAACAACATCTTATTTTGCTTCCAAGCTCAATGAAGCGGCACAGCTCTTAGACTATCATTATGAAGTGAAAGCTATTGGTTATACCGATTTATTTAATGTTGGTAATGATTATGATGTGATATTACTGGCTCCTCAGATTTCATTTATGCACGCAAAAGTACAAGAAATCTTAAAAGATAAGATTGTCTTAAAAATGCCTCCTCAAGTCTTTGCAAAATATGATGTTGCCAAAACATTACAAATGGTAAGACATGCTTTAGAACATCAAAAATTACCTCAACCTGTCAAAACCGAATTAACATTAAAACCATTAAAGATGATTCCTCATCAAAATACCAAAATTCTTGTTTTGTCATTATTTAGAAATAGTTTGCGTGTACATATTGCCTATCACTTATATGATGAACAAAATAAAGTCATTGCCAGCAATGAAATTATTAAATCTAAGATAAGCATGGAAGATATTTATGATGTTATTGATACTGTTTTATTACAATATACCCCTATTCAAATCATTGGTATTTCAACACCGGGTATTATTAATGATGGTTTTGTTGCTTCAACAAGTATCATAGGCTTAAATAATTTCAATATGTATCAACTGCTTAAAGACCGCTATCATCGACAAATCATTATTGACAATGATGTCAATACTGCAGCTGTTGGCTATTATGCATCGCAAAGTCAATTTTCCTCACTGATTTTTCTTTTTCAACCAAATAATCATTTTGGTGGGGCTGGTATTATTGTTAATGGACAACTCATCAAAGGACATGCTCATATTGCTGGTGAAGTTCAATATCTCCCTTTAAATTATTCTGCACCGCCACATACTTTAGCCAAAACACCAGAAGGTGCGTTAGAACTGGTTGCTAAAACAATTACAGCCCTGTCATCCGTGATTGGCCCTGAAGCAATTATTCTTTCATGTACTTTAATTCCTGATATTCATGAACTTCAAAAGATGTTAACGCAATACATTCCTGAAAAATATTTACCACAAATGATAAAAATCGAAAATATTCAAGAATATATTTTACTGGGACAGTTGATTTTATGTTTGCAGGATTATAAATAAAGATAAAAAATTGCTTTTTTTACGATATGCATAGAAAACGCTTACAAAAAATGCTATAATATTTTTAACAATAAAAACAGAAAAGGAGATTATAGCAATGGATTTGAATAAAAAAATAGAAGACATCAGTCAAGCAGAGTACAAACTTTTATTAATTGTTGGACAACCAGGTAGTGGAAAATCTAAAATCATTCGCCAATATAGTGAAGAAACAGGTATTCCTATTCTTGATTTAGACAAGATTTTCTATCATACTCCTAGTGAAAAACTACTTCCAGAAATGAAAAACTTTTTAACGACTTATCATCAAAAAGTCTTATTACTTGATAATAAAAAACTTCTTTATGCAAAGAATAGTCAAATTGATTTATTAGCTTTTCTTAAAGAACTATCAAAAGACATTCCAGTCGTTGCGACATGGAATGGAAAAATTGAAGATGGACAACTGTTCCATTTTCGTAATGATTCATCAGAAGACCTTATTTATTCAACTGATAACAATGATTTTAAATATATCTTATGTTAAAAAAGCAGTGATTACTGCTTTTTTTCTATTTCTATCACATAAGGTGCCTGATGCTTATTGAGCATACGAAAGCAAGATACATGAAATTGATGGGGATCAAGTTGTGAAACAAATGATTCAAGCCAGACACTTTCTTTATATCCTTCTTCATGTCCTGTATAAACAACCAGAAAAAGAGCCTGTCGCATATATTCAATCGCTTTGATCACTGCTTTTTGAGTCGAATCAAGTGTTGTTGTTATATGATGTGATGCATGAGGTAAATATCCCAAGTTAAAAATACCAACATCAAATGATTGAAAATATTGATCCATATTTTCATGACTATCCAAAATGAGCTTGACATGTGACATATGCCCTACACGTTTTTGTGTCATTTCTAATGCCTGTGGCTGTATATCAAAAGCATAAACTTGTTGACAATGCTTCGCAAGAAAAACTGTATCAAAACCATTTCCCATTGTAAAATCCACACCCGTTGCACAGTTATAAGTCAGTATTCTTTGATGTACATATTCTACCATTGTTATCATTCTTTCACCTTCTTATACATTTTCCACTGACATTGATAATCTTTATAAATAACCACAAGATATTGATTTTGTACTTCTTCTACCACTGCATATCTAAAAAGAAGTTCTTTATCTAAATGATAATGTTTAGATAACACTCTGATGACCTCTTTTCTTTGTTGTGGTGATAATGTTGAAGCATACCATCTTTTAGGTTTGACTTTGAATTGTTGTAAATAATCTATAATTAAAAAATCATGATATTGTTCTGGAAGATAACTATCCAAATAACGATAAAGTTCATCAAGTTGATAACCAATTCTCTTATAATGATTTTGATTATAAAAACAAGCCAAATCATAAAAGAAAGCAAAAGGAGAATCCACATGATCCATCACCGCATTCATTGTCTGCACAAAGCGTCCACTGTTCCAATATTTTTCCAGCATATCTTCAGCCATATGAATTTTTTCCATTTCTCCATGACTCAACCACTTATTTTCAATCATTTCATAAGGTGGTTCATTTTGATAGACATATCCATAATCATCTGCCTGATTACGCAATGAAGTTCCTCTTAACAGCTTTAAAAAACCAAGTTGTAATTCTTTAGCACGAAAAGCAAAGACTTCATCAAAAGATTGAATAAAACGTTCATATGTTTCATAAGGTAATCCAGCAATCAAATCTAAATGCAAATCACATTTTCCATCATCCATCAACATTTTGACCACTTCACTTAAACGCTCAAAGTTTTGCATTCTTTTGACAGCTCTATTTGTTGGTTCATAAGTTGACTGAATGCCAATTTCAAAACGAAGTAATCCCTGTGGTGCATAGTCCTTTATAAAATCAATGATTTTTTGATTTAACACATCAGCATTAATTTCAAATTGAAATTGTTGTCCTGGACGATGATGCTGGAAAATATAATCTAAAATCATAATCGCATGTTTAGCATCAGCATTAAAACTACGATCAAGAAATTTAATTGTTTGTACGGGACTTTGACAGATGATATCCAACTGTTTTTTCAAATAATCTTCACTAAAGAATCTTAATCCCTGTTCTAATGAAGAAAGACAGTATTGGCATTGGAAAGGACATCCCCTGCTTGTTTCAAAATATAAAATACGTTTTCCTTGATCTTTTTGATCTTGAGATAATTGATAAGGGGAATCTAAAGATTCAACATATTTCAAATCTGCGACTGCAACAATGGAAGAAATATGATGACGATCGCTGACTCCTGGTATATTCACTGTTCTATGATTTTCTATGGCCTCTAATAATTGTGGAAATACTTCTTCCCCTTCTCCACTTATAATATAATCAACAGGAAACAGTTCTAAAAAATACGTGGGTTCATAAGTCACTTCTGGTCCACCTAAAATCATAATCATATGAGGGGCTTTTTGACGAATCATCTGACATATTTTTTCAATATACTCAATATTCCATATATAACATGAAAAAGCAATAATATCACAATTTCTTTTTAAAAGATCATCCACAATATGTTCAAGAGAATCCTTAATCGTATATTCTTTAAAATCTACATCAAAGCGATGATATGATGCCACATAAAGTAAGCGTAAGGCTAATGATGTATGAATATATTTAGAATTTAATGTTGTAATGATTGTTTTCATAAATTTCTCCTAAAAAATAATCTAGGGATATCCCTAGATTATTGTCCTTTTTGAATGTCAGGGATAATCCCTTTATTTAAGCAATATTCTTCCAATGTCCAGCCATTATTAAAGATTTCTTGAGCCGCTTCTTTACCAACATATCTAAAATGCCATGGCTCATTTGCAATTCCTGTAATATTCGCTTTATCTTCTTCGAATCTTAAAATATAACCATATTTATAAGAATTTGCAATACACCATTTATAATCTGGTTTATAGCCAAAACGACTGTTTTCAATACCATTTAATTTATCATCAATCACAGCTTGACATGTTAAATCAACACCTAATCCTGTCTGATGTTCACTTGCTCCCGGTTCAGCCACAAGACTGGCTGCTGTGACAGAATCATATTTATCAAAATAATCATCATATGTTTCCTTTTGATGAGCATATGAACGATAAGCACTATTGACAACTAAGTCATATCCTTCTTTTTTCGCTGCATCAAACATTTCTACTAAGGCATCTGCTGCTTCTTTACGCAATCTGGCATCATCACAATCTGAAGCCACCTTCACCTTATCAGGATCAGGGTTCACTAAATCAGATGGTTCATAATCGGCTGGTAAATAGAATCCTTTTTTGACAAGTGTCAATATATCATCTGGATTTTGAATCGTATAAGACTGATCAACTTTATTTTCAGAAATAATAAATGGATATGTTGTAATAAGTACAGCATAATTGTAATTCTGACTTTCTTTATAGACTTTCATATATTGATCAATATCTGCAAAAACAAATCCTTTGACTTTCATAAAAGGTTCAATTTGAGCATAAGTATATTGTTGATCGACTAAATGTTTAACTTCATTAACACCTGCTGTCTTTAAAACTTCCCAAATCTGATCATTAGAATAATTTAATGTTGTTAATTTAGGAACATAATTTTCAAAAATATTATCAACTGTAGAAATCACTTCAGCAACTTCCATGTCTTTATGCAAAGATAAATATTTTTCATATTCATCATAATATTGAACTTTTTCACTTTGTTTTAACCATTGTGTGATATGTTCCAGTTTATCATGAGATAAAATTTCCTCAACACCATCGCCATCTAAAGCTAAAATTTCATTTTGCTGTGCAAAAGAATATCCTTTAAAAGCCAATTGAATACGACTAAAATTAAACCAGACAACTACACCAATAACCAATAAAACAACTGCACCAATAATCGCAATTCTATCCCAACGTATTCTTGAACGTCTTGATGAAGAATACGAATTATAATATGTATATCTTTTACCTCTATTAAATCTCATAATCCACCTCTTTTCTCTGCCTTATAGTTTATCATATTCATCATCATAATTCTACATTTTCAGCAAAATTCACATGATTAAAAAATGACATTTCATAATCTTGTTGCATTCTTGTTATAATTATGTTATTTTAATTGTTGTATATAAAGGAGGTTTCTCTATGCATTTTGTAATTTGTATGTTTATTGCATGTATCTGTCTAATTACAGCTGTACTTTTTACAGAAGTCTTTCCAAAATGGTTTAAAGCTATCCTTGCTTTACTTGGAAGTGCAACAGCTGGTTATGCAATAGCTATATTGATTAGAAAAATTGCAATGTGGACAAACGCTTTTACAAAGCCTCAGCTTTTACCTACAGCAGGTATTTGTGCTGGTATTATGCTTATTATTGTCATCATTGTTGTGTTTATTCTTCGAAAAAGAAAAGCGAAAAAAGCTTAAAAACAATCTTTATTTTATAGAGATTGTTTTTATAATCTTTAGATAAATTTAACATAGATTTCACTTATATTCTTATAAAAATGCCTATAATA
>NZ_NFLJ01000014.1 GCF_002160865.1 Massiliimicrobium timonense | reverse complement strand
TTGATTGATTGTGCTCACGAAAATGGAATTGAAATATTTATGAATATGTATCATTTTGATATGCCTGAATATTTAGTTAAACGTGGTGGATGGCAAAATAGAGAAGTTGTGGAAGCGTATGCTAATTTTGTGAAAAAGGCAATGGAAGAATTTGGTCAGAAAATTAAATACTGGTTTACTTTTAATGAACCTATTGTAGAACCAGAACAACAATTTTTACATGGCACTTGGTATCCATATCAAAAAGATTTTAAACAATCAATCAATGTTCAATACAATATTACTTTAGCACATTGTTTAGCAGTCATGAATTTTAGAAAGCTTCAAAAAGAAGGAAAAATTCGTAAAGATGCAAAAATTGGGATGATTAACTGTTTTGCTCCACCATATACAAAAGATAATCCATCTGCTGAAGATTTAGAAGCCGTGAGAATAACAGATGGTTTACATAATCGCTGGTGGTTAGATGTTGTGGCACATGGACATTTACCTGAAGATGTTTTAGATACAGTGGAAAATGACTGGAAAGTTGAAATCAATCGCCGTGTTGGAGATGAAGCTATTTTAGCTCAAGGAAAAGTTGACTGGTTAGGATTTAATTATTATCAGCCAACACGTGTTCAGGCACCAGATTCAAAATTCGATGAAAATGGATTGCCATGTATTGCGAAACCATACATTTGGCCTGAAAGAAAAATGAATGTTCATCGTGGATGGGAAATTTATCCTAAAGGAATTTATGATTTTGGTATGAAAATCAAAAAAGAATGTCCTGATTTACCATTTTTTATTTCAGAAAATGGAATGGGTGTTGAAGGTGAAGAAAAATTTATGGATGAAAATGGTGTTATTCAAGATGACTATCGTATAGAGTTTGTTAGAGATCATTTAGAATGGATTGCAAAAGCCATTGAAGATGGAGCGAATTGTTTAGGTTATCATTACTGGGGTGCAATTGATAACTGGTCTTGGTGTAATGCGTTTAAAAATCGTTATGGATTTGTAAGAGTGTGTCTTGATGATGGTTATAAACGTAAAGAAAAGAAATCTGCCAGCTGGATGAGAGAAGTAGCTCGTACAAAAGAATTTGAATAAAGATTGTCTGCAATGACAATCTTTTTTTGAAACAGAGTTTCATATTTATATATAATATATTATCTTTTATGAAACTTCATTATAAAGTCAGTGAACTGCGTTTACTCTTGAAATAATTTATTATAAAATAATTGGTAGAGAATAAGGAGGAAGAAATTGTGGAAAAGAAAATGCCAAAAGGTTTTTACTGGGGTGGATCAGTATCTTCATTTCAAACAGAAGGAGCAAGAAATGAGGGAGGTAAAGGTGTCTGTGTTTATGATGTCAGACCAATGAATCCTGAATTTTCAGATTGGAATGTAGCAATTGATGAATATCATCGTTATGATGAAGATATTGCATTAATGAAAGAAATGGGATTTAATTTTTATCGTTTTTCTATTTGCTGGTCAAGAATTATTCCTAATGGAACATTAGATGAACCAGTGAATGAAGAAGGTGTCAAATTCTATAGTGATTTAATTGATAAGTTATTAGCTGCTGGAATTGAACCAATGATTACATTAGTTCATTTTGATATGCCTTATCATTTAGTGAAAAACTATAATGGTTTTGCATCTCGTTATGTTGTTGATTGTTTTGAAAGATATGCTAGAGTATGTATTGAAAGATTTGGAGATCGTGTCAAACATTGGATGAGTTTCAATGAACAGAATTTACATGGTATGATGTTAAGAGTTTCTAATGCAGAAGAAATTCCTGAAGGTGTCAGTGAAGCTAAACATTTATATCAAGTGAATCATAATGTTTTCATTGCTCACTGTAAAGCTGTTAAAGCATTAAGAGAATTACAACCAGATGCTAAATTCTGTGGTATGGCTGCTGTTACAAATATTTATCCATATACAAATACACCTAAAAATAATTTATTTGCATGGCAAGCTTATCAATATATGAATGGTTTCCATGTTGATGTCTTTGCGAAAGGAAAATACCCTGATTATATGGTTGCTTATCTTGAAAATAGAGGATGGATGCCTCATTTTGAAGAAGGTGACGAAGAATTATTGAAATATACTGTTGACTATATTGCATTCAGTTATTATCGTTCTAATACAATTACTGAAGGAGAATTTGATTTAGAAAGACCTTATCATGAAGTTGTCAATGAACATATTGTGAAAAATCCACATTGTGAAGCCAATGAATGGGGATGGGAAATCGATCCGATTGGATTTAGATGGACATTGAATGATTTACATGTACGTTCTGATTTACCTGTTTTCGTATTGGAAAATGGTGTAGGTTGGCGTGAAGATATGACTCAAGAAGAAGTTGATGCTATGCTTGCTGCTGGAAAAACAATTGAAGATGACTATCGTATCAATTATCATAGAGATCATATCAAAGAAATGGAAAATGCGATGTTTGAAGAAGGTGTTCCATGTCTAGGATATATTACATGGGGACCAATTGATATTTTAGCAAGTATGTGTAATATGGATAAACGTTATGGATTTGTTTATGTCAATAGAACAAATAAAGATATGCGAGATTTAAAACGTATTCCTAAAAAATCATTCTATTGGATTTCTAAAGTCTTTAAATCTAATGGTGAAGATTTAGATTAAAATGATGGAAAAGATTCACTTGTGATAGTGAGTCTTTTTTATTTTTGAAAAAAGATTTAAAGAAAAGAAGATGACTTTAGCACATTGGACTTGACAGTGCTAACGAGAAGGTGTAAGATACTATTAGCACAAAAATGGGTAGAGTGCTAATAAAGGAGATGTAATTATGGCAGAAAAGAAACAATTTAAAGCTGAATCACAAAGATTATTAGATTTAATGATTAATTCTATTTATACACATAAAGAAATCTTTTTAAGAGAATTAATTTCTAATGCAAGTGATGCTTCTGATAAATTATATTATAAAGCACTAACTGAAAATTTAAATGGTATTTCAAGAGAAGATTTATCTATTCAAATTGTGATCAATAAAGATCATCGTATGTTATCTATTATTGATCAAGGTATTGGTATGAATGCAAAAGAATTAGAAGAACATTTAGGAACGATTGCTAATAGTGGTTCTTTTGAATTTAAACAGGCATTAGAAAAAGGACAAGATGATGTTGATATTATTGGACAATTCGGGGTTGGATTCTATTCAGCATTTATGGTTGCTCATAAGGTTGAAGTGATTTCTAAAAAATTTGGAGAAGATCAGGCTTATATCTGGGAATCTGATACAAGTGATGGATATACTATTAATGAAACAGATTATCCAAATCATGGAACAAGAATCAATTTATACTTAAAAGATAATACTGATGATGAAAATTATGATCAATATTTAGATGAATATGAAATTCAAAGATTGGTTAAGAAGTATTCTGATTATGTTCATTATCCTATTAAAATGGATATGACAACTTCTAAGAAAAAAGAAGATAGTGATGAATATGAACAAGTGATTGAAAATAAGACATTGAACTCAATGGTTCCTTTATGGAAAAGACCTAAAAAAGAAATTACACAAGAAGATTATAATGAATTCTATAAAGATAAATTTAATGATTTCAGTGATCCATTATGTGTAATGCATAACAGTGTAGAGGGAACAATTTCATATGATTCATTATTATTTATTCCTTCTAAACCACCAATGAATTATTATTCACAAGATTATGAAAAAGGGTTGCAGCTTTATTCACGTGGTGTCTTTATTATGGATAAAGCGAGTGAACTTGTACCAGAACATTTTAGATTTGTTAAAGGTTTAGTTGATTCACAAGATTTATCATTAAATATTTCTCGTGAAATGTTACAACATGATCGTCAATTAAAGATTATTGCTGATAAAATTGAAAAACGCATTCAAAGTGAATTGGAAAAAATGTTAAAGAATGATCGTGAAAAATATGAAGAATTCTTTAAAAACTTTGGATTACAGTTAAAATTTGGTATTTATAACAGCTATGGTATGTTAAAAGATAAATTACAGGATTTATTGTTATATTATAGTGCCAATGAAAAGAAAATGATAACTTTTGCTGAATATGTTGAAAATATGAAAGAAGATCAAAAAGAAATCTATTTTGCCAGTGGTGAAAGTTATGAAAAGATTGATCATTTACCAACTGTAGAAATGGTGAAAGATAAAGGTTTTGATATTCTTTATATGATTGATAATGTGGATGAATTCTGTATTCAGATGTTAAGAGAATATAAAGAAAAACCATTTAAAAATATTAATCAAGGTGATTTAGATATTGATAGTGAAGAAGAAAAGAAAGAGTTAGAAAAAGTCAGTGAAGACAATAAAGATTTGATTTCAACACTTAAAGAAGCATTAAAAGACAAAGTTCAAGATGTGAAAGTTTCTGCTCGTTTAAAAACACATCCTGTTTGTTTAGTAAGTAGTGAAGGTGTGTCTTTTGAAATGGAAAAAGTTCTCAATCAAATGCCAGATGGACAAAACATCAAAGCAGGAAGAATTTTAGAGATTAATCCAAATCATGCTATATTTAATGCTTTACAGTCTTTATTTGAAAAAGATAAAGAAAAAATTAATGATTATGCTTCATTATTATATGATCAGGCTTTATTGATTGAAGGATTTAGTATTGATGATCCTGTTGAATTCTCTAATAAAGTTTGTCAGTTAATGGTAGATGCTAATAAATAATAGATGGAAAGAAACGATTTTGATTTTCGTTTCTTTTTTTATGCTATAATAAAAATAGGTGAGGCATATGAAAAAAAGAGGAATTATTTTATTGATGATATGTTTATGTCTAATAGGATGTCAAACAAAGGAAAAATCAAATATCACAGTCTATCGTTTAAGCAGATACTACGACTGGTTTTTAAATGCAGACTTTTATCAAAATATTATTCATTATGAAAAAGAAGATGATATATCTATTGATAGACAATATGGAGAAAACATATATATTAAAGATGATTATTTATTTATTGAAGCTGATGAAAAACAGGCTCAGGCATTTTTAGAGAAGAATCAGCAATTCATGACAGAGGTCATTCAACAATTCAATGATTTAGAAACATCCGTAAAAATAAATGAAGATTATTCTCAATTGACGATTACGATGAGTCAAGATTTTATGCGAGATATCTTTTCTAAAAAGAATTTTGATTATAGTGGTCATTTATTAGGACTTATAACAATGGTCAATACAGAGCGTATTTTTATAACGAAAGACAGTGATATTCCTATTGATGTACAAATTATTAATGGACAAAGTGATTATCAAGTATCAAAAGCTTTATTTCCTTATGAACCTCTTGAAATGACAACAGAAGATTGGCAAAAGAGTCAGAGTCAGAATGTAGAAACTTCTTCATCAAAGAAGGGATATAGCCGTATTTTGATGAAAGTTGTTGATAAAACTGAAAACCAGATTTTCTTTGAACCGTTAGACCATCAACTTTATCCAGATACAAAACTTTGTTTGTGTTTAGACAGTGTTTACAGTGAGGATGTCTATTTGCCTTATCAAATAAATGAACAAGATACGTTTTATCTAGAACTTGATGGAATGTATGCTTTGCATGAAGATGGTGATCATATTCAAGATATTGCACCATTATCAATCATTCCTTCACAATATCTCAGTGAAGAAACATTGCAAAAGGATTAAATCAAGATTATAATAAATAGGGGTGGTATTTATGGAATTACAGGAAGTATTAGAAAAAAGAAAAAGTGTGCGTAGACATTACCTTCAAAAGCCAGTAGAAAGAAAACTTATAAAACAGATGATTGAAGCAGCTATATTAGCACCTTCATGGAAAAATTCGCAGGTGACACGTTATTATATTGCTGAAAGTGAAGAAGCTAGACAGGCTATTAAGGCTGCTTTGCCAGAATTTAATCAAGAAAATGTAGGTGATGCTCCAATACTTATTGTTTCAACGATTGTTTTAAATCGTTCTGGTTATAATAAAGATGGAACTCCAACAAATGAATTAGGAAATGGCTGGGGTTATTATGATTGTGGTATGCATAATATGAATCTTATTTTAAAAGCAACAGAGTTAGGATTATCAACGTTAGTGATGGGGATTCGTGATGAAAAAGCTATTCAGGCATTTTTCTCTATTCCAGAAAATCAAGCTGTTGTGAGTGTGATTGCTGTGGGATATAGTGACGAAGAAGTCCAAAGACCTCCACGAAAAGAATTTGCAGATATTGTTGTCATGAAATGAGGATGATTATGATTATTATATATATTATTGGTGGATTGCTTTGTTTATTTTTGACAATTTATATTTTGGATTATAGAGAGAAGATGGCATCAAAAATAAAACAAATCAAGGAACAAAAAAATGAAATTCAAGAGTTAAATAATCAATTGGATGATTTACAATGTCAACTTGATTTAATGGAAGAACCGATTCAAAAGCTTCATTATGTTAGTGAACAAATTTTATTTTATATGAAAAAATAAAATAAAATTTATATATTTTATAAAATTAGTTCTGTTTTTATGTTTAAATAGAAAATAATAGATGAATATTGAGAAAAAGCAAAAAAAGTATTGACATGTTTAATCAAATGCATATAATAGAAGCATATCAAAAAATTCGATGAAAAAGAGAGTAGTTTAAACAAATATAAAGCGAACTGATGTTGGTGTGAGATCAGTATAGGCGTTTAAATGAACCGCACTTTGGAGAACGATACTTGAATGGAGTAGGGTATTGAGTGAATCTGCTTTAAGGATAGAGGTGGATATATCTTTGATATATCAAAAAGAGTGGTACCGCGATAATTTCGTCTCTTAGTTAAACTAAGAGGCGTTTTTTTATGAAAAGGGGGATTTCATGATGAGGTTGATCTTACGGTGACATTCACAAAAAAATGGATAAAAAATAAAAATAGAGGAAAGATGAGGGAAAGAAAATGAAAAAATTATTTAAAGGATTATTAGTAGCCGCTATGGCATTAACAGTAACAGCTTGTGGGGGAAATGAAAAAGAAACAACTGATACACAAGCAAGTTCAGGAAAAGAAGTAAAAGAAATTCATGTTGCAGTATCTCCAGACTATGCACCATATGAATCTTTAGATACTGATGGAAATATTGTAGGATTTGATCCAGATATGGTAGCTTTATTTCCAAGTTATTTAAACGATGATAAAACAGAATATAAATTTACATGGCATCAAATGTCATTTGAAAATATTGTTTCTCAAGTACAAAGTGGTCAAATGGATTTAGGTGTTTCTGGATTTACTTATGATGAAGACAGAAAAGTTGAATGGTCTAAACCATATACTGCCACAGCTCAAGTTGCTGTTGTGAATAAAGATTCTGATATTAAGACAGTTGCTGATCTTGAAGGAAAAGTCATTGCTGCACAAAGTGGAGCAACAGGTGAAGATGCTGCGAAGTCAATCAAAAATGCTAAAGTTGTTTCTGTTTCTAATGTGCAAGAAATTTTTAGTGCTTTAACAAGTCATCAATATGATGCTGTTGTTGTAGACTTGGCAGTTGCTCAAAATTATGTCAAAGAACAAGGTTTTGTAATGTTAGAAGAATCTTTGTTAGATGAAAAGAATTATATTATTGCTAAAGAAGGAAATGAAGATATGATTAATTTGGTGAACAAAGCTTTAGATCAGTTTTTAGCAAGTGATGATTATACACAATTATGTGAAAAATATGGTTTAAAACAATTAAAAGAATAGATGAGAAAGGGGATAGAATATGTTTACAGCTTTTTGGGACATACTCACTATAGACAATTTGATATATCTATTTAAGGGGGCAATGGTGTCATTAAGTATGGCAGGTCTATCCCTTTTTATTGGATTAATTTTTGGTATTCTAGGAGCTTCAGCAAAGATATCAAAGAATAGATTATTAAGAATATTAGGAAATATATATGTAGAAGTTATTCGAGGAACACCGATGCTTTTACAAATCATGCTGATATTTAATGTTGTTCCTATTATTGTTACGCAGATTACAGGTGAAGTTTTTAGAATGAATTATTTTCTCATTGGTGTTGTTGCCATGAGTATTAATAGTGGGGCATATACAACAGAATTAATCAGAAGTGGTATTAACGGTATTGATAAAGGACAATGGGAAGCCTGTGAAACTTTAGGATTATCAAGATGGCAAACAATGCGTCTTGTTATTTTACCACAGGCATTCAAAAGAATCGTGCCACCTTTGATTAGTGAATTTATTACCTTGATTAAGGATTCATCATTAGTCAGTATTATAGGTCTTGTTGAATTATTAAATTCTGCTAAAGTATTAGGAAATCAATATTATGAATTTATGTCACCTTATTGTTTGGCAGGAGTTTATTATCTTGTTATGACTTTGACGATTTCATATATAGCAAAGAAAATAGAAAGGAAGTTGGCAGTTAGTGATTAAAGTAGAGAATATTGTAAAACAATTTAATGATTTAAAGGCTGTTAATGATGTTTCCTTAGAAATTAAAAAAGGGGAAATCGTTTGCTTGATTGGTCCTTCTGGTTCTGGAAAAAGTACAGTGCTAAGATGTATTAATGGATTAGAAAAACCAGAAAGTGGTCATATCTATGTTAATGATCAATTACTTGATGAAAAAGATAGTGAAAATTATAAAAAATTAAGAGGATTAATGGGATTTGTTTTTCAACATTTTAATCTTTTTCCTAATATGACAGTTTTAGAAAATTTGACTTTAGCCCCTATTCAAGTGATGAAAAAAAGCAAAGAAGAAGCAGAACAAATAGCTTGTCAATACTTGGAAAGAGTGGGTCTTCTTGATAAAAAAGATGAATATCCAAATAAATTATCAGGTGGACAAAAACAAAGAGTTGCAATAGCCAGAAGTTTATGCATGAGTCCAGAAATTATGTTGTTTGATGAACCAACAAGTGCTTTGGATCCAGAAATGGTTATTGAAGTTTTGGAGGTTATGCAGGAATTAGCCAATGAAGGAATGACAATGGTTGTTGTGACACATGAAATGGGATTTGCACGTACAGTTGCCAATCGTGTTATCTTTTTGGAAGATGGAAAAATTGTTGAAGAAAATAATGCTGAAGAATTCTTTAAGCATCCTAAAACACAAAGAGCACAAGATTTTTTAAATAAGGTTATGCACTAATGAAAATTAACGAATTTAAAGTAGAAACATGGATGACTGATCATGAAAATGACTGTCAATATAATTTGACAGAAACATGTGTGTCATCCTTAACTTTATCAGAACTTCAACAATTTGTATCAGAAAATATCAGTGATCAGATCATGTCTATGAAAATGGATTATGGACCTATTGTAGGTTCTCAACGTTTAAAAAAAGCGATTTTATCGTTATATGAAACGGGTGATGAAAGTCATATCACTATTACTCATGGGGCCATTAATGCTAATGAATTGGTCATGATGAGTTTGCTGGAAGCGGGAGATCATGTGATCAGTTTATTTCCTACATACCAGCAAATGTATGATTTTCCTTTATCATTAGGTTGTGAAGTTTCTTTGATTACCTTAAAAGAAGAAAACGAGTGGTTACCAACTATTGAGGATTTTCAATCATGCATACAAGATAACACCAAAATGATTTGTTTAAACTCACCTAACAATCCAACTGGAACAACAATTCCTTTGCCTTTAATGAAAGAAATCATTGATTTAGCTAAGAAACATCATTGCTATATTTTGTGTGATGAAATTTATCGAGGGGTTGATACAAAAGCTTGTGGTTTGTATCCTTCATTCAGTGATTACTATGATCAGGCGATAGTCACACAAAGTTTGTCAAAAGTATTTTCTTTTGCCGGATTAAGACTAGGTTGGATTAAAGGCCCTCAAGAAGTGATTGATTTGATTAATTATCGTCGTGACTATCATATTATCAGTAGTGGACCTTTAGATGATTATTTAGCTTGTCTGATTTTAGAAAATAAAGATCAGATTTTAAAACGTAGTTTAAATATTTGTCAGAAAAATAAAGACATTCTCCAACGATGGTTAGATCAAGAACCACTTGTTTCATGTGTTATACCACGTCATGGAACAGTTTGTTTTTTACATTACCATGTGGATATGCCTTCTACACTCTTTTGTGAAAAGTTGCAAAAAGAAACAGGTGTCTTCTTTGTTCCGGGAAGTGCCTTTGATGTGGAATATCATTTAAGATTTGGATTTACACAAGATGAACAAATCATGAAAGAAGGTTTAATGACTTTTTCACGTTGGTTAAGACAATTTGATCAAAAGCCTATTTCCATTGTGTTATAGGCTTTTTTTATGTTTATAAACAAATTGATAGACAAAATAAAATGAAAAAACAAGTGTTGAAAATAATCCTATTAACATGACGATAGCGACACTTGCAACATGAAAGCGAGGAATTAAAATAATTAGACAAACTAGTTCAATGAAAACTTCTAAAGTACTCATCATAAACATTTCTTTATTTTTATTGAGTGCCTGTAATGTGGCACTTAAGGGTGTCTGTAAATAAAAAATTGTAAAAGGAATACACATATACTGAAGATACTGATATCCTTTGGTTGTATTGTACATGATCTGAAGGCAGACATCGCCATAAAAATAAAAGATCAATGTAAAGGGAAGACTAATGAAAAGGCAAATGATAAGACTATAGAAAACATGCTTTTTGAGAGCATTAATACGATTGTAGGCGAGATCTTTATTTAAAATAGGGATTAACAATCTTAAAATCACATTGTTGAAAAAAGTAGGTGTCACAAGTAATGAAATGACATAACCACTTATTATTGCATATTGAAGATGAATTTGTGTTTCTTCAATATGTAGTTTTGTCAAAATTGAAACAAGAAGAATGGGTTCTAAAAAATTGTAGCCAACATGCAACAGTCTTGATCCTGTTAAGGGTAAAGCAATATTCATCATATCTTTGAATAGAAAGTGACTTTGAAAATAGGAAAGGGGATGATAATGCCAGTTGACTTTCCTTTTTAAACGTAACATTAAAAAAAGAATAGAAGTGATTTCCCCAATACTCATAGCAATAATAGCAATGCTGACTAAATAGGGCATGTGAAGATGATGAAATTTTTGGATGACAATATAAGTAAAAACAATACGAGAAACTTCTTCAAATAATTGAGCAAGTGAAAGATTCCAGACATCTTCTTTTCCTAAATAATAGTTTTTGATAATACCACTTATTCCTACCAGAGGAATAAAGGGAAGCATACATAAAAGTGGAAAATAAGCATCACTTTGTTTTAGAAAATAAACAGCTATTATTTTTGAAAAACATAAAAGTGTGCCCATAATACATAAACATGTTATAAAACATATACATAATGCTGAAATAATAATCTTTTTGTTGTTGTATTTGGGATGTGAAATCAAGCGAAAAACTGCAGATGGAACGGAAAACTGGGCTAAGGTAATGCATAAAGATAATGTTGGAATAACCAAAATATAAAGTGCCATTCCATTTTCATCTAAAAGTCGTGATAAAAGCATACGATTGAGTAATGAAAAGACTTTGGTGATGAGGGTACTGGCTGTTAAGATGAGAAATGAATTAATCAATTTTCTTTTCATAAAATACTTCCTTTATTGTCGAATTTCCTTTATAATAAATATGTTAAATATTTAAAAAATATGTTAGGAAGTGCATTCGATGGAAATCAATATAAAGAATAACTTACCACTAGATATTCTTTTTTTAATTCGTATAAAAGCTAATGAATTTAAAAATGAAGGGGTTCATGATATTAATAGTTATGATATAAAGGATTATCTTTATTCTATTAAATGGAAAGATGTAGAAACAAAAGCGATGTGTGATGTGATTGATGATATTATGTCTTTGCGTTTTTCTGAGGTTTTTGATTATTTAAAGATGAAAGTCATTAAAGAAGCATCGACGATGAAAATTGATGATTTTAGTGATTTTATTGCGAAATAGTGCCTCTAACTTCTGTGATGTTAGCAGGACTTTTTTATTTAAGAAATAAAATGAACAATGAAAAATGTCAATGATTTGAAATCACAAATCAACGTGTGTTATAATGCTTTTATATGTGAAGGAGATTGAAGTGAGTTATGAAATATAAGATCATAGAACCACAACATTATCAACAGATTCAGGCTCGATATCATATCAATTCTTTATTAGCAAAAGTCATTGAAAGTCGTCAATATGATGAAAAAACATTGAAAGAAATGATGAATCCACGTTTGATCTATCATGATTTTTCATTGTTTGAAGAAGCTGATATGACATTGGAAAGAATCCATGAAGCGATTGAACAGCATGAAAAAATCTGTATTTATGGAGATTATGATTGTGATGGTATTTTAGCAACAACGATTCTTGTGCAAGCTTTTTTAGAGCTGGGAGTGAAAGTAGGATATCATATTCCTCATCGCTTTGAAGATGGCTATGGCTTGAATGTTAGGCGTGTAGAACAGATGGCTGAAAAAGGTTATACTTTAATCATTACTGTGGATAATGGTGTGAAGGCTTTTGAAGCTGTTGAAAGAGCCAATGAACTGGGCATTGATGTCATTATTACAGATCATCATCAATTTGATCAAGATTTACCAGATGCCTGTACAATTATTCATACAAAGCTATCACCAGATTATCCTTTTAAAGAAATATCAGGAGGCTATGTTGCATATAAACTGGCAAGTGCATTGCTTGGACGACAAGATAAATATTTATTTTGTCTGGCAGCAATTACGACCATTTCAGATATGATGCCATTACTCAATGAAAATCGTTCACTGGTTAGACGTGCTTTGACTTTTATGAAAGAAGGAAAATATCTGTCATTAGAATTATTGTTAGGAAATCAGCAGACTTATTCAACTTATGGTATTGGATTTGTGATTGCACCTAAGATCAATTCTTTTGGTCGTTTACCAGAACTCTGTTCTCCTAATATTCTGGTCAAATACTTCTTAAAAAATGCGCCTCGTGATTTTATGGTTCAAGTGGCTCAAATGGCCACATCTTTGAATACCAAAAGACAGACAATGACCAACCAACAGTATGAACTTGCCAAGCAGCAGATGAATGATGATTTTCTTTGCTGGGCAAGTGATGAGATTCATGAAGGCATTATGGGGTTGATTGCTGGAAAATATACACGTGAATATGAAAGACCAAGTTTTGTGATGAATCATGATAAAGACAAAGGTTTGTATAAAGGCAGTGCCAGAAGTGTAGAAGGTTTTTCTTTGCATCAATTTTTTATGGAACATCAAGATCAGTTTGTTATTTGTGGAGGTCATTCTTTAGCTGGAGGATTTACGGTTGATGAGGCTCATTTTGATTCATTTTGTCAATGTGTTAAGGACTCTTTACAAGGTAGGCATTTTCAACCAACAACATCTGTTTTGCAGATTGATGAAAATGATATTGTACTTTCCAGTGTAGAATCTTTATCATTATTAGAACCTTTCGGTATGAAAAATGAAGAACCTTTATATATATTAAAGAATGTTCCTGTTTCTCGTGTTCAACAAATGGGGCAAGGAAAACATTTAAAGATGGAAAGTCAATTTCCACATGGTCAGATGTCTATGTTGTATTTTCAACATGGAGATTTATATGGTGAATTAAAAAATATAAAAACAATGAATGTCATTGGGACATTACAAATTAATGAATATCGTCATCAAAAAAGTATAAATTTTATTATTAAAGATATTGTATAATCTCTTTATAAAAAGCAGAGATTTTGATATAATAGACAAATAAGGAGGGCTTTTAAGCTATGGATTTAAAAAAGTATATCGCAGATATTCCTGATTTTCCAGAACCGGGTGTTATCTTTAGAGATGTGACACCACTTTTAGCCAATAAGGATGCATATCAAGAATCTATTCGATTAATCAGTGAATTTGCAAAAGATAAAAAGGTTGATGTCATTGTGGGACCTGAAGCTAGAGGATTTTTATTTGGATGTCCTGTTGCTTTGGCATTACATTGTGGATTTGTTCCTGTTAGAAAACCGGGAAAACTTCCTCGAGAAGTGATTAGTCAATCTTATGATTTGGAATATGGTTCAAATGAAATTCAAATGCATAGTGATAGTATTCAAGCTGGACAAAATGTTTTGGTTGTTGATGATTTATTAGCAACTGGTGGAACAGTTGAGGCGGCTATAACTCTAATTGAAAAAATGGGTGGAAACGTTGTAGGAACTGCTTTTTTAATTGAACTTGAAGCATTAAAAGGAAGGGAACTTTTAAAAGATTATGACGTTTTTTCAGTCTTAAAGTATTAAAAGGGACGATGTCTCTTTTTTTGCATAGTAAAGGGGGAAGAATTTATGAAATATAAAGGAGCACATGATCAAGTGACATTTGATGATGTCTTGGAAAGTTGTTCAACTTACATTACCAAAAAAGAAAGTATTGATTTAATTCAAAAAGCTTATGATTTTATTATGGTAAAACATGAAGGACAAAAACGTAAAAGTGGTGAACCTTATACGATTCATTTGATCTGGGTAGCATACATTCTGACGACTTTACAGACCGGACCAACAACTATTGCGGCAGGACTTTTACATGATGTCATGGAAGACTGTGATGTCCCTCGTGAAGAAATGGTCGAACGTTTTGGAGAAGAAATTACCAGTCTTGTTGAAGGTGTAACGAAAATCAATAAAATGCCATTTAAAGATGAAGCTGATGTTTATGCTGAAAATCATCGTAAGATTTATATTGCGATGGCAAAAGATATACGCGTAATCTTGATTAAATTGGCAGATCGTTTGCATAATATGCGTACATTACAGTATATGCCTCCTGCTAAACAACAGCGCATTTCTAGGGAAACATTGGAAGTTTATGCACCAATTGCACATCGTTTAGGTATTAATGATATTCGTATTGAACTGGAAGACCTTTGTTTGCATTATTTAGATCCAAAAGCTTATCTTGAAATCTCTGAGCTATTAGAACAAAAACGTAGTGAAAGAAAAGAATCTGTTGAAAAAATGATGAAATCCGTAGAAAAATTACTGGATGAAAATCATATTGATTATCGTATTAAAGGTAGAGCAAAACATATTTATAGTATTTATAAAAAAATGGTTATTAAACATAAACGTTTTGATGAACTTTATGATTTAAATGCTTTACGTATTATCTTAAAAGATAAAATGAAATGTTATGAAGTCTTAGGTATTATTCATGATCATTTTCGTCCTTTACCGGGTCGTTTTAAAGATTATATTGCTATGCCTAAGCCTAATATGTATCAATCTTTGCACACAGCTGTTATCGGTGAGGATGGACATATTTTTGAAATACAGATTCGTACTGAAGAAATGGACGAACTGGCAGAACGTGGAGTGGCTTCTCATTGGCGATACAAAGAAGGAAAAGATTATTCATCAAGACAAGAACAAAAAGATATTGTTGATAAATTACAATGGCTGGGCGATTTCATTACTTTAAGTGATGAAATTAAAGATGGTGACGCTAAAGAATATTATGACTCATTAAAACGTGATATCTTTGAAGCTAATGTCTATGTTATGACACCACAAGGAAAAATTGTAGAACTTCCTAATGGGGCAACGCCTATTGATTTTGCCTATCGTATTCATACCGAAGTCGGTCACCATGCGGTAGGGGCAATCGTTAATAATGTCATGGTCCCTATCAATACCAAACTGAAAACAGGTGATGTCTGTGAAATCAAAACGAATAAAAATTCTGGACCGAGTGAAGACTGGTTAAAATTTGTTAGAACGGCCGGAGCCAGAAATAAAATTAGACAATATATTTCTAAAAAAGATGCAGAAACACAAAAAGAAGCGATAGAAGAAGGAAAGAAGCTTTTAAAAGAAGAAATTCGTAAACGTAATTTAGATGAAAAGAAATTTCTTGATCCAGAAACTTATAAATCATATTTTGGTTCTTTTGGAGCTAGAAATTTTGATGATTTAATGTTAGTGATTGGGAAAAAACAGGCTACAGCTGCCACGCTCATAGATAAAGTCTTACCATCAAAAACTGGTTTCTTTGATAATCTTTCAAAGATTTTAAAGAAAAACAATAATGCTTTAAAGAATCAAAAGAAAAGCAGCAGTTTAGGTATTAGTGTCAAAGGTGTGGATGGATTAAAGGTTCAATTATCGAAATGTTGTAATCCTATTCCCGGTGATGAGATTATTGGGTATGTGTCAAAAGGACAAGGAATCAAAGTTCATCGTGCAGATTGTCCTAACCTAAAAGGTGTAGAAAAAGGACGTCTGATTGATGTTTATTGGGATTATACAAATATTATGCAAAAGCGTTTTGAAGTTGATATTGATATTAGAGGTTTAGATCGTCCTAATTTATTGAATGATATTATTACTGTATTAGGACAGGTTAAGGTTAATATTTTAAATATTAATGCCGGTGTCGTTGATACAGAAGCACAAATTCAATTAAAACTTTCTGTAGAGAATGCTGAACTTCTACAATTGACAATTGATAATTTAAATAAAATACAAGGTGTTTATAGTATTTCAAGAGTTATTCACTAACTTTTTCAATCATAAATAGATGTATCTATTTATGATTTTTTAAAATCAAAAAAGCAGTGATAAAAAGAAGATAAATTGAAAATAATATTTTCATAATATGAAAATGAAAAGGCTTTCAATTTTATAAAAAATGTGTTATGATATAGACGAAGAAAAGGAAAGGAAATGAAAGGAGGTCTTAAAGATGAAAGAAACTAGAAAAATCAAAACTTTATATTTAGGACCTAGGTTCATGGAAAATCTCCTTCTTCCAAAAGAGTATCGTTTAGAAAGAGATCTTCTACCCCCTAACATACGTTAGACCTGGTAATGATAGGTCTTCATCAAAAAAGTTCATGATATAATAAAGTGTCATCATAATGAGTGAATGAGAAAGTTGATTGTTTGTAAAAATAAGCAATAAGTAAAAAAGGCATTGTGATATGGCTTTATCGAAAATATGGAAACATTATTCATGAGATTATCTATATAGATATAGTTTTTGATTCATAGAAATATAGATAAGTTAATAGATAATAGAGTGTCATCGTTATTTACAAAAATGAATATAAATGAATCACATTGAAGATAATATTTCTTCTTTAAAAATAATGGATAGGAATCAAGAAGTGAAAATCTTGATTCCTATTTTTTATGCTCATATACTAAAAATAACATGAAATTTGTCAAATATGTCATTAAATTGATATGTAATGAAAAAATCAGTAGAATAGTTCATTAGGTGAGAGGGTATGTTGAAAATAGGAATTTTTGATGATCAAAAAGAACAATTAGACTATATTTTACAAATTTTATTCAATGCTTTAAAAAAATCACAAATTATTTTTGAAATAACATCATTCAATGATGAACATGATTTAGAGGCTCTTTTATATCAAGAGATGATGACATTTGATATTTTAATTTTGGATATTTGTACACAACAGGGAACAACTCTTGATTTTGCAAGAAAATTATATCAAAAACATCCAGAAATCCAAATTGTCTATATATCACAATATGATGATTATTATAAAGATATTTTTAATTCTTCTGTTTTTTACTATATTGAAAAGAAAGATTTTTCCCAAAAGATTGATCTTCTCGTTGAAAAAATATTAGATTATTATGCTTCTAGAAAATTGATGCTTCATACTAAAAATAAAAACCTTTATTTACAACAGACGCATATTTTATATTTAGAAAGAAAATTAAGAATTACTTATATTGAAGATCATCAAGGCCATATTTATACGAGTCATGAAAAATTGTCAGATTTAATGTTAAGGTTGAATCATCATTTTTTAAGAGTACATGAAAGCTATATTGTCAATGAAAAGTATATCTTGTCTATGAAAAGAACCTCTATTGAGTTAATCAATGGAAAAGAGATTCCTGTGAGTCGCAAGTATCATCATCTCTTGAAAGAAAGGATTTTTTTATGAAAAGAGTCATTTTATTTAAAAATAAAAAAATAAACAGATACTTTATCTTTATGTGTTTTGTCTGTTTTCTGGCTTTATCTATAAGTTATTTTTTTACATATATTTTAGACTATTCTTATCAAACTTATTACCCTAGTTTTTATACTTTTATATTTTCTTTCGCTCTTTTTAATAAAAATGTTGCTGCTATTATTACTTTTTTATTTTAACACCGTTTTTTAGGTGTTTATCCATTGTTTTAGAAGTTATCTATTTTTCATATATGCTATACTTTTCATAGAAGGATTGGCGATACTTATGATTAATGAAAAACAAGTTATTGATTTCTTAAAAACTAAAGATAAATCTTATATAGATTATTTGTTTTCATTATTGAATAATAATCTAAATAACACTGATTCATCTGATCAGGTTTGTCCTATCTGTGGATCAACACATGTCAAGAAAAACGGAAAAGATTCTAATGAGCGTCAGAGATATCTATGCAAAGAGTGTCATAGAACATTCAATGATAGAACCCATACACTTTTCAGTTGGTCGCATCTTACAATGGAGCAATGGATACTTTTTGTTGATCTGGAGATTTCTGAAATGAAACTGGAAGATGAAGCACATTTTCTTGGTGTCAGTACGACGACATGTTTTTACATGCGTCACAAGCTTTATCATGCTGCTACTGAAATCATCAATAATCAGATCCTTTCAGGAGAAATTGAAGTTGATACTCAATATCTGAGTATCAACCTGAAAGGAACAATGCCTCATAATATGCCAAGATATTCTAAAAAAAGGGGTGGACAATCTGCATTTAGGGGTATATCACATCATAAAGTCAGTGTGATATGTGCTGTTGATGAAAATGATCATATGATCATGAACATTACAGGACTTGGAAGCGAATCTTTTGAAAAATATATATCAAATGAAATGTATTTTGGCGATATTAAAGAAATCATTTCTGATTCAAAGTCATGCATACAGCAGCTTGCAAATCATCTTGGAACAACTAACAACAAAGTTCCGACCTCACCAACAGAAAAGAGATACCTGACTAGAGATGGTAAATCATTAGGTGTCATCAATGAAATGATGACTGAGGTAGCCGGTCTGATTATAAAGACAAAAGGCATAAGCACGAGATATTTGCAGGGATATCTGAACTTCAATATACTAAGAAAACAGATGAAGTACAGATACAAACGAAATGAGATGCCAGAAAAGATTATGAATTTATTGGTAGAAACATCATTATTTAGGAATATATCTGTATTGGCAACACCAATGCCAATATCTCTTAAAGAAGCTTATTATGAATATCGTTATGGAATATTTGCAGAATAAGCAAGTCACAGCAATAATTTTTTTAAAAAGAGCGTTTTCTTTTATCAGTGTCTTTTTTGGTGTTGTTTTTTTAATGATTGTCTATTTATTGGGACAATACTATCAACAGTTATATCAACGCTTTTATTATCATATTCAACAGGAACTCTGGCAGGAAAAACAATTATCACATGCAACCATTCAAGACATAAAGATACACTATTATCAACAATTATCCCAACAGCTTAAAAATATCGATACAAAACAATCACATTCATTACATTTAGAAGGCTTAGAAGCAACCATTAATCAATACCAAAATGAATACTCACAAAATATGATAATGAATACCATATTATCCTATAAACTGAATTTACCAGAGAATCAAGATATTATAGTAGAAAGTGATATTCATGTTTCTTCAAAAACTTTTTTATCTGATATTGATTTATCTTCTTTAATGTTTAATTTGATTGATAATGCGATCAATGCGACAAAATTATGTCAACGACCTTTTATAAAGCTTCATATAGAAGAAAAATATCATTGTTTAAAAGTTCAAATAGAAAACAGCTATGATCCAAAACAAATCATTGAAAGGAAATCAGGACATGGATATGGTCTAAAAATTATTCGTGATATTGTGGCAGCATATCATGGGGATATGACATTAAAACAAGAAGATGGGTGGTTTGATGTGACAATTTTCTTATATGAAGGTGAAAGTCAATGATCATGGGTTATTCATGTGTGATGTGGTTTGTGTTTTCAATTTGTCTTGTCTATTATACAAAAAATCTTTTTACTCATCGTTATTCATTTTCTAAAATGTTTATTCTTTCGCTTCTTTTCCATTTACCATATACGATGATTTCATTTGTTGGAACATACATGAGTTATTATTATGGTGAAAAAGAACTCACGATTTCTCTTTTGGGGTTGATTGCTCTTTTATTGATTTATGGTATGCGTCAGCTTTATATGCAACGATTGATGGATGCACATTTTAAAAGTGCTTTTGTTTTTCAAATGCTTATTTTATTAACAGGTATTATTCGTATAGGATTTGAAGATATGTATTTATATCTGGTTTCTCTTTTCTTAAATAATCAACAATTATTTATCAGTTCATTGTTTTATAAAATGATTTCTTTAGCTTTGATTTATTATTTTTCTTGTCTTCTTTATCAAAAAATGAATGTGATATTTTTTGATAACAAGACAGTTGTATTCTTTTTTATTGAATATTTTTTATTGTCTATTTTAGGTAGTTTTGAAAGTCTTGTTTTGAATATAGTAATTTATGGCATGGTTATTTTTATTTTTTATCTGATTTTTCGTATGATTGATCAAGGTTTTGAACATCAGAAATATCTTAAGACAATAGAATATCAAAATCAAAAGATTGAATTGTTGATGCAGGAACAAAGAAAAAGAAATGATGTTTTATCAAAAATAAGACATGATCAAAGAAATCATATGTTGACTTTATCTTTACTTTATCAGCAGGATATTCAAAAAGCCAATGAATATTTACAACAATGGCAAAGTGATATTGAAACAAAGTTGAATGAAAATCAGGATTGAACTTGATTTTTCATGATGAATCTTTTATAATGATGTCAATCCGTTGAAGAAGATTAAATAGTGATAATCTGGTAGAGAGTCTGTGGGTGGTGAAAACAGATAGAGGAAGCTGTGGGACACTTTGGAGGAAGTTATGAAAATAACCGTCAGTCGCGTTAAGACAGAGAGGGCATACTTTTTGTATGAACTAAGGTGGTACCGCGTTATAACGTCCTTAGATGGGCGTTTTTTTATTTATAAGGAGGAATAAAAATGGCATATAAAGCACCAAGAGGAACAGTAGATATTTTACCTGCTCAATCTGGAAAGTGGCAGGAGTTGGAACAGTTATTAAGAACAATCTGTGCCAATTATAATGTAAAAGAGATGAGAACACCTATTTTTGAACATACGGAATTATTTAATCGTGCAGTGGGAGATACAACAGATGTTGTTTCTAAAGAGATGTATACATTTGAGGATAAAAAAGGACGTTCAATGACATTAAGACCTGAAGGAACAGCAGGAATTGTAAGAGCTTATGTTGAAAATAAATTATATGGATTACCAGAAAAATTACAGAAGATTTATTATATGGGTCCAATGTTTCGTTATGAAAGACCACAAAATGGTAGACAAAGACAATTCCATCAATTTGGTGTAGAAATGTTAGGGGTAGAATCACCTTATGTTGATGTGGAATGTATGTTGATGGCAGTGACTGTTGTTGAAGCATTAGGACTTAAAAATATTCAGTTACATATCAATTCTTTAGGTGATCAGGAATCACGTGATGCTTATCGTGAAGCTTTACAAAATCATTTTCAACCTGTTTTAAATGAGTTATGTCATGACTGTCAGGTGCGTTATGAAAAAAATCCATTACGTATTTTAGATTGCAAAGTGGATAAAGATCATCCAATGATGAAAACAGCACCTCAAACTATTGATTATTTAAGTGAGAGTGCCAGAGCACATTTTGATAAAGTTTGTGCTTTATTGGATGATTTGGAAATTGATTACGTTGTTGATCCTAACTTAGTGAGAGGATTAGATTATTATTCACATACTGTCTTTGAAATTATTTCTGATGATCCAAAATTAGGAGCTGGTTCGACAGTTGGCGGGGGTGGTCGCTATAATGGACTTGTTGAAGAATTAGGTGGACCACAGACACCTGGTGTAGGTTTTGCTTTTGGAATGGAAAGATTGATGATCGCATTGGGTGATGAACCACAGGAAGATGAAGGATTAGATGTCTATATTATGCCTTTAGGTAGTGAGGCTAAAGATTTAGCAATGCAGATTATCACAATGCTTCGTGCTAATGGATTTACTTGTGATATGGATCAATGTGATCGTGGTTTAAAAGGACAGTTTAAATCAGCTGATCGTTATCGTGCTCATTTTTCTATGATTATTGGGGAAGAAGAAGTCAAAAAAGAAGTCGTGAATATGAAATGTAATCATTCTAAAGAACAAGTGGAAGTTCCATTAGAAAATATTGTTGAATTTATTGAAAATCATTATGAAGGAGATCATGATCATGAATAGAACACATAACAATGGGGAATTAAGAATCGAAAATGTTGGTCAACAAGTCGAATTGATTGGTTGGGTTGCGAAAAAAAGAAATCTGGGAGCATTGGTTTTTATTGATTTAAGAGATCGTTATGGGATTACTCAAGTGATTTTTGATGAGTCTTTTGAAGAAAGATTAAAAGAAGTCAAAAATGAATATATTTTATCTGTTCAAGGAACAGTCATTGAAAGAGCATCAAAAAATCCTAAAATTCCTACAGGTGATATTGAAATTCAAGCTTCTGATTTTTCAATTATTAATACAGCCAAATTAACTCCAATGATTATTGGAGATGAAACAGATGCTTTAGAAGAAACAAGAATGCAATACCGTTATTTGGATTTAAGACGTCCAGTTATGCAAAAAAATATCATGACAAGACATCAGATTACCAGAAGTATCCGTGAGTATTTAGATAACTTGGATTTTGTGGATATTGAAACACCTTATTTAAATCGTTCCACACCTGAAGGAGCCAGAGATTTCTTAGTTCCATCACGTGTTCATAAAGGATCATTCTATGCTTTACCACAATCACCTCAATTATTTAAACAATTATTAATGGTTGCTGGATTTGAAAGGTATTATCAGATTGCACGTTGTTTTAGAGATGAAGACTTACGTGCAGATCGTCAGATTGAATTTACTCAAGTTGACGTAGAAATGAGTTTTATGTCAACTGATCAGATTCTTGAAATTGGTGAAGGCATGATTAAGAAATTAATGAAAGATGTTAAAGGAATTGATATTGAATTGCCTTTAAGACGTTTCACATGGTATGAAGCGATGGAAAGATATGGAATTGATAAGCCCGATACACGTTTTGGATTGGAACTAGTGAATTTGAATGAAACTGTCAAAGATGTTGATTTTGCAGTGTTTAAAAATGCTTTAGAAGCTGGGGGACATGTCAAAGGAATCAATGTTGTTGGTGAAGCAGCGAATTTTTCACGTAAAAAGATTGATCAGTTAACGGAACTGGCAAAAACATATAAAGCAAAAGGTTTAGCGTGGCTTAAAGTCAATGATGAAGGTGTTCAAGGACCGATTGCGAAATTCTTTAATGAAGAACAATTAGAAAAATTATTAACAGCGATGAATGCTCATGCAGGTGATTTATTATTATTTGTAGGAGATGCAAAATATGAAGTTGTCTGTGATTCATTAGCGGCTATTCGTAACTATTTAGGAAAAGAATTGAAATTATATGATCCAAATACTTTTGATTTCTTATGGGTTGTTGATTTTCCAATGTTTGAATATGATGATGAAACACAAAGATATTATGCGAAACATCATCCATTTACCAAACCAAAAGATGAAGATTTGGATAAGTTAGAAACAGATCCAGAACATTGTCTGGCAGATGCTTATGATATTGTTTTAAATGGTTATGAATTAGGTGGAGGATCACAAAGAATTTATGATCAAAATGTTCAAGAAAGAGCATTTAAAGCTTTGGGATTTACACAAGAACAAATTGATGCTCAATTTGGATGGTTTGTGGAAGGATTACAATATGGAACACCACCACATGGGGGATTTGCTTTAGGATTAGATCGTATCGCCATGTTATTATGTGGATGTGATTCATTAAGAGATGTTATTGCTTTCCCTAAAAATACAAGTGCGACTTGCCCAATGTCAAAAGCACCAACACCTGTTGCTGATGCACAATTAGAAGAATTAGGAATAGGAGTGAAAGAATATGAATCTGATAAGAGTGAATAATGTCTTAAAACAAATGGAAGAAAGAGGAATGGATCATCTGATTATCAGTGATCCTAGCTCTATCAATTATTTGATCGGTTATGACAATCATCCCGGAGAAAGAATGTATGCACTGGTTTTATCATTAGATGGACATCACACTTTATTTTTAAATCGTTTATTTTATTTAGATCAAGAACTGGATTTAAATATTATTTGGTATGATGATACAGAAGATGGTCCAGCAAAAATTGCTGAAGTCTTAAAAGAGGCTCATTGTGTAGGTATCGATAAAAACTGGGAAGCTAGATTCTTGATGAGAGTTATGGAGCTGGCAAATGAAGAATGTTGTTTTGAATTAGGCTCAATCTGTGTAGATTATGTTCGTATGCATAAAGATGAAGAAGAAATTGACTTGATGCGTCAATCAAGTTTACTCAATGATCAGGCAATTGATCAAGTCATTCAACTATGTGCTCAAGGAAATTTAACTGAAAAACAAGTTGCTAAGCAACTGGATGGTATTTTCCAGTCATTAGGATGCAGCGGTAATTCTTTTGAACCTATTGTTGGATATGGTGCCAATGGTGCTGATGGACATCATGGTTGTGATGATTCAACATTAAAACCAGGTGACAGCATTGTTATTGACATGGGTGGACTGTATCAAGGATATTGCAGTGATATGACGAGAACAGTCTTTTATAAAGAAGTTTCTGATAAACAAAGAGAAGTCTATGAATTAGTCAAAAAAGCAAATGAAGCAGCTGAGGCTATGATTAAACCGGGTGTCAGATTATGTGATATTGATAAGACAGCCAGAGATATCATTAGTGAAGCAGGTTATGGACCAAACTTTAATCATCGTTTAGGACATTTTATTGGTAGAGATGTCCATGAATATGGTGATGTTTCAGCATCATTTGATATGCCTGTAGAACCAGGAATGATTTTCTCAATTGAACCGGGTATCTATATTCAAGGTGAATTTGGTGTTAGAATTGAAGATTTGGTTTTGGTTACGGAAGATGGTTGTGAAGTTTTAAATCATTATCCAAAAGATTTAATGATTATTGGTTAGGGTGAAAAAGCTCTAACCTTTTTTGTTTGCTAAAAATGTTAAAAATAATGATAATTATGTAGTCCATATTGTTTGATAAGATATAAAAAGATAGAATAAATACAAGGGAGGGAAAACAATGAAGATCACAAAAATATTATTATGTATCTTATTTGCTGTAGTTATCACAGGTTGTCAATCTTCTTTACAAGATCATCCAAAAGAAACATCGACTTCTACAAAATATGAGGAAGTTATCAAAGAGGCAACAAACGAAAAAGAAGAAATTTTAGCACTCATAGATTATCTTAATCAAAATACGACATCAGTATTACGTTTGAGTATGGATGCATCAGTAGATAATCAGGAAATGGGAAAAGGTCAGACACAATTGTGGAAAAAAGAAAATCAAATTTATGCTTTTACACAATACAAAGGTATTGACGCTGATCAAAAGATATTATTGGGAGAAAAATATCAAGAAATTGGTATAGTCAATAAAGGTCAATTTGCTCATCAAGATACTTTTTATAGAACAACGGAAAATACGAACAAAAAATTTTTTACAGATGATTTTGATGATTTGACTGTTAGCAAACAAAGTAATAACGATAATAATGTTGTTTATCATTTGGAATCGTCGACAACCTATATGGCTAATATTGAGATGGTGGGCGTAGAAGAAAAACCGGGAGTTCTCGTTCAAGATATTACGGTTAATAGTGATGCTCAAATTGTTTCACAGGTTGTCATGATTTTGGATAAGGAAACAAATAAGCAACCAGATAACATTTATAAAACTGAATATACTTATTCTCAGTATAATGAAGATGTATCTATAGATGAAGAAAGTATTCATCAATCTATTACTAGTATTCAAGGGAAAAAATCTAATGAAGTCAAAGAATTTATTGAATTTTAAAAAGCTATTCAATGAGAATAGCTTTTAATGTTATGTTGATTTGTAATGTTTGATTATGAGATTGAATATCCATCATACCATGATATTTATTGAGAACTTGTTGGACGATTTGTAAACCTAATCCATGTTCTTGTTTATTCTTTTTGGTTGTTAGAAAATGTGATGATGATTGTTGATAATGATTAGATATTTGAATGATCAGATAATCATTATAACAATGAGAATGAATTTCAATGAATCTTTTTTCTTTATCTAATAAGAGTGATGCTTCAATAGCGTTATCTAATAAATTGGTATATAAAGAAATGAGATCAATCGGTTCAATGGATAACTGTTGAGGAACATAAACGTGGATGTGGAAGGGAATATCATATTCTCTTGCAATAATAGATTTATTGTACAATATGGCATCAATGATTTGATTTTCACAATAATGATTTTGATAGAGATTAGTATGCTGGTGCATGAGTTTTTCAGCAAAACTTCTCATTTCTTTTGGAGGAATGGTTTCTAAGGATTGATTTTGGAGTTGTTGAAAAATTTCTTGGGATATTTTTTTCATGAAACGGTGATTTTCTTTTTGGATGGATTCATGTTCACGTTGGATTTGAAATTGTTTTTCATAAAGGATTTTTTGAGCATCCATTAAAGCTGTTTCTTGGATATATGTATATATTTTAAGATAGATATAAAAGGAAACAACATTGAAAAAGATAATCATGATAAAAAGAAATACGGAATAGGTTGATTGTAAGAGTAAAGAAAGCATCATAATGATAATTAGACATTCATTAAAGATAAAGAAAGGAATAATGTATTTTTTATTTTTGTATATTTTCATATGAATCATCCTTTTTATAAAGCCTTTGATAAGTTTCAATATAATTGATAATATCATGGCGTAATCGCTGATATTCTAATTGTTGTTGATGTTTGGTTGTTTCAAAACATTGTTTTTGGTATTCATCTAAAAGGCTTTGAATAAGCCATTTATTTTTGAGTTCAGTATATATCTTTTGAAGTTTAATGATAGAAAGAACAAAAAGAATCAACATGATAATAAAAGAAATGAAAATAATCATATTAATTTGTGACAGCGCAAGAGAGATATATTTAATATAATGCATATTCATAAAAATACATGTAAAGACAGAAAATAAAATAAGTAAAGAAATAATCAGTAAGTATGAAAAATGCTCTGTTAAAAGATTGTGAATCTTTTTGTGATAAAAGATAAGAAATATTTTAATTTCAATAAAGAAAAATAAGTTTTGCATAGTAAAAGCGAGGGACCATGAGGACAATGAAAGATTGGAATCAATGAATATAGGAGCAATCAATGCTTCTCCAATGATGGATAAAATAAAGTTATAGATATAGATCATTAATAGACGTTTTAATGGTTTATGATATATGATATAACAAGTAGAAATAAAGATGATTAATGAAACAATGTTTTTATAAATGAAATTTAAATAGAATAGATTAGACGAAATCAAAGACCCAATAATTGTCATACAAATAATAAGAATGATATGCATAGAATTGAGTTTTTTAGGAAAAATATGATGAACAAGATAAAAATAAAGCAACCAGTTAAGAGCATAAGAACATGTACGAAGAATATCAAGTGAACTCATATTAAAGCTGTTGCATTAAAAAGAGATGAAATTGTTGTTTTAGATGTTCTTGATATGCTCGACTGATTGGAATGGATTGTTGATTTTGGAGAATAACATGTATTCTTTTTAATTCTTTGACATATTGAGCATTGATAATGTAGCTATTATGCGTACGAATAAAAGGGAGTGTCAATTGTTGTAATAGGTCTTTGATTTTCAATGATGTTTTGATGACTTCATAAGGTGTATGGATATAAGAATAACGCTGAATTCTTTCGATATAAAGAATATCTTTTAATAAAATACATGTTGTACCATCTTTTAAATCAATCACAAGCACACGTTTTTCATTTTGAATATTTTGCATGGCTTTTAAAATAGCCATTGGTAATCTTTGGGTAGCTTCTGGTTTATAAACAAAATAACAATGTTTTGTATCATAAACAAGGGTTGCTTTTTCAAGATAACTACTCACAAAAATAATTTGAAAATGGCGTTGTAATTGATTGAGCTGTTTCGCCAGTTCAATACCATCATTTTGTCCTAATAAAATATCCATGATGATAATGGCATCATCATCAAATTGCTGGATTTGTGATTGAAATGCTTGAATATTATGAAAAGTTTGAATACGAAAAGAATAGGACATATCTTGAATGATATTTTTTATGTATTGGATATGTTCATTCATATCATCTACAATAATTATACTTTGCACAGTGATCACTCCTCATGTTTTTATTATAACACAATCAAAAAGCTATGAAATCAAATTTCATAGCTTCTTACATTATTCTTGAGCATTTGAGTTTTCTTTGTATTTTTCACTCATTAAACCATCTTCACCACTATAACTGGCTTGTTGATTTTGGTTATATCCTTTGTAAGCATTGTGTTTTTGTCTTTTTTTAGATTTTTTGTGACTCATAATTTCTCCTTTCTTTCTATTGACATTATTAGTATGTGTTAAATTGGAAAAATTATAAAAAAATAAAAGGATAGAGAATACTTTTTTTAAAATTTATGCTAGAATAAAAGATGAGGTGAATAAGAATATGTATTATTTTATTGGAATTAAAGGTTCTGGAATGGCTTCTCTTGCGACGATTTTATTTGATTTAGGATATGAAGTGGCAGGAAGTGATATTGATAAATATATTTTTATTGAAGAAGAATTGAGAAAAAGAGGAATTCCTATTTACTCTTTTAATAAAAATAATATTCATGATGGTTATGATGTGATTATTGGGAATGCTTTTGATGAAACAAATGAAGAAGTGAAAGCAGCGTTAAATAATCCCAATGTCAAAACACATACTTATTATGATTTTTTAGGACATTTAATGGATCAGTATATTTCTATTGGTATTGCTGGGACACATGGAAAAACCACCACAACAGGGATGGCTTATCATTTGTTTAAAGAATTTGATAAGACATCTGTATTAATTGGGGATGGAACTGGACATGCGGTTGAAGATAGCAAATATTTCATTGCTGAAACATGTGAATATCAGGATCATTTTTTACATTATTATCCAACTTATGCAATTATCAATAATATTGAAATGGATCATGTAGATTATTTTAAATCTATGGAACAGTATGAAAAATCATTTGAACAATATGCTAATCAGGTCAAAGATACAGTGATTATTTGGGGTGATGATCCACATTTACCACATCTCCATTATCAAAAACGTGTTTTAAAATTTGGAACAGGTGAAAAAAATGATGTAATCGCTAAAAATATTATTAATAATGATCATGGTTTATCTTTTGATGTTTATATTCATCAGGAACTCTTTGGACATTTTGCTTTACCATTTTATGGAATGCATATGTTATATGATTCTTTGGCTGTCATTACTTTAGGATATCTGGAAAATATGAGTGCTGATTATATTCAAGAACGTTTATCAACATTTGATGGTGTCAAACGTCGTTATACAGTTAAAATTTCTGGGAATAATATTTATGTGGATGATTATGCGCATCATCCAACAGCAATCCGTTATGTCATTGAAGCAACACGCTCACGTTATCCACATAAAAAGATTGTGGCAGTATTCCAGCCTGATCGTTTTTCAAGAGGATTGAGATTTGCTAAAGAGTTTGCCCAGGCTATGGATTTAGCAGATTATCCTTTCTTTGTTCATTTTCCAGAAAACGCGAAGAAAGAACCTGGTATTGATATAGACATTTATGACATTGCCAAGTACAATCCACGTGCTCAAGTGATTCATGAAGATGAAGAAGCAGTCAAACTATTAAGTCAATATGATAATGTTGTTTACCTCTTTATGAGTAGTAAGGATATTTATAAATTAGAAGATCAAGTGATTGCTTACAAGGAATCTCATTAGGCTTATCTTTTCATCATATGTTATTTATGGTATAATATGGAAAATGCCGGAAAGGAGAATTTATGGATGCACAATTAATTTGTTATTGCATTTTGATTTTATCAGGGGCTTTTGCTCTTTTGAGTTTAGGTCTATTGTTCATCAGAATGTCTTTAGCTGTCAAGGAAACGACTGTTTTAATGACAATGTTGGAAACAACAATACAAAAAGTTGATCATATTTTAGATGATGTCAATCATAAGATGGATATGTTAAATGCACCTGTAGAATTAGTCAGTGGTATCTTTTCTAGAGGTGGTATGAAGTCTGGGTTATTTGGTGTTTTGGGATTTTTAACTTCTTTGATAAGAAGAAAAAATAGAAAAGAAAGGTGATAAAAATGAAATTTGGAAAGTTTTTAGTTGGTTTAGGGATTGGAGCTGTTGCAGGTTTATTGTTAGCTCCTAAAAAGGGGAGTGAATTAAGAGAAGATATTAAGCGTGAATCTTTAAAGGCATATGATAATTTAAAGAATATGACAAAAGAAGATCTTGAAGCATTGTTAGGTCAAACAATTGAAACAGTGAAAAAATCTGTAGATGAATTTGATATGGATACTTTTAAAGCAACGACAAAAGATAAATTAGGTGAATTGGAAGCAAAATTAGAAGAATTTGCGAATAAAGTGAAAGAAAGCAATCAGTATTTAACAATTCGTGAAGGTGTTGTTGATTTAACAAAAAAAGTGAATGATAAACTTGAGGAAGTGAAAACAAAGGTTTTAGATTCATCTGTAGATGATCAATATTTTGAAGCTTTTGAAGATGAAATCGAAGATGTTGAAGAAAAATTAGATGAAATGATTGAAGAAATTAAAGATTAATCATGGGTAAAAATGTCACAATTTATGATGTTGCTAGAGAAGCAGGAGTTTCTCTGGCAACAGTTTCACGTGTTATTAATGGCTCTAATGTCGTCAAACCGAAAACACGTGATAAAGTTCTTGAAGCTATTCAACGTTTAGATTTCAAACCGAATCAAATTGCCAGAGGTCTTGCAACAAGCAAGACAACAACAATAGCAATTGTTTTTCCTCAATCATTATTTGCTCATGTCAAGGATATGATTGGTGGAATTGGTGATACAAGTCGTCGCTTAGATTATAATGTCAGTATTTATACAACAGATGAGATAGGAGATGGAAATCCTATTGAAACAGTTATTGAAAAAGTTGTTAAATCACGTGCAGATGGCGTTATTTTGTTTAATAATGAAGAAATTGATAAAGAAATTACATTGGTTAATAAATATAAAATACCTGCTGTAGTCATTGGAACACGCGTGACAGGAAAATATATGGGTTCTATTTTTGCTGATGCGAAAAAAATGGCATATGAAGTTGTTGATCGTTATCTGGCAAAAGGGAAAAGTGATATTTTATTTGTTTCTCCAAAACAGAATTTAATTAATGTTGCAGAGATGATTGTAGGAATCCAAGAAGCTTATCAAAAATATCAATTGACTTTTGATTTGGAAAAACAGGTTGTTCATACATCATCGCATTATGAAAAAAGCTACCCACAATTTTTAGAATATTTTCAATCACATCGCCATGATTTGGTTTTTACAAGTTATGATAAAGAAGCTGTGGCTGTGGTGAATGCTGCAATTGATAATGGTATTCATATTCCAGAAGATATGGAAGTTATTGGTATGATGAATACAAGCTATGCTTTAATTTGTCGACCATCATTGACTTCTATTCATGTTCCTGTTTATGATATGGGAGCTTTGGCTGTTCGTTTATTGACAAAGATTTTAAATGAAGAAGAAATTGAAAATAAGGCAGTGGTTATTCAACATTTATTGATGCCACGTGCCACAACAAAGAAAGACTTCTAAGCTATTTAGAAGTTTTTTTCAAAGGGGAATAAATATGCATGTTAAACAATTTTTTATGGATTTAAAATTGAATATATGTTTTGTTTGTAAGTGGTTATGGATTGCGTTGATTTTAGGCGTTGTTTGTGGAGTTGTAGGGGCTTTGTTTCATATTGCGATTGATTATGCGACTGATTTTCGTACGAGTCATTCATGGATTGTCTGGGGATTACCATTAGGTGGATTAGCGATTGTCTATTTGTATCGTCTGGTTCATCTTGTTCATGAACCTGGAACCAATACCATCATTCAATCTGTCCGTCAACAAGATCATGTGCCAGTATTATTAGCTCCGGCAATCTTTTTAGCAACTGTTATTACACATCTATTTGGTGGCTCAAGTGGGAGAGAAGGAGCAGCTTTACAGATTGGTGGTTCTTTAGCGACAACTTTTGGGAAAATCATTCATGCTGATCAAAGAGAAATGTCGATGTTAATTATGTGTGGGATGAGTGCTGTCTTTTCTGCACTTTTTGGAACACCATTGACTGCGACACTTTTTTCAATGGAAGTTGTCAGTGTCGGTGTTTTCTATTATGCTGCTTTAGTCCCCTGTTTATGCAGCAGTTTAATTTCATTTGGTATTGCTCAATGTTTTGGCTGTCAACCAACGTTTTACTCATTGAATCTTCCTTTTCAGTTAACGCCGTTATTATGCCTTCAGCTTGTTATTTTTGCTTTATTGATTGCGACTTTTTCCATTCTTTTTGTTTTAATGATGCATTATAGTCACAAATGGTTTCATCAGTATTTTCATAATCCTTATATACGTGTTTTAGTAGGGGCAGCGTTATTGATGATTCTTGTCGTCTTTTTTAAACAACGCTATCTAGGAGCAGGAATGGATGTTGTAGAAGCTGCTTTGTATCAAGAAGTTTTTCCTTATGATTTTTTCATGAAGGCATTATTTACAGCTATTACGATCGGTTGTGGTTTTAAGGGTGGAGAAATTGTTCCTACTTTTGTCATTGGTTCAACACTGGGTTATGTTTTAGGCTTGTTGTTGGGTATGAACCCACATTTAACAGCTGCTATTGGAATTGTTGGGATGTTTTGTTGTGTGATTAATTCACCATTGACAAGTCTGATGCTTGGAGCTGAAATGTTTGGTATTCAATATTTAACAGCGATGGCTATTGTGATTGCTTTTTGTTATGTGTTGTCTGGTTACTTTAGTTTATATCAGGCACAAAAAATTGTTTATTCTAAAACGTCTGTTGAATTTATTAATCAAAATGCAAAATAAAATTTTGAGTTGACTTCGATTTGAAAATCGCATATGATATACATAAGCGTTGAAGAAGACAAGTAGTTATAAATGGATGAAATAGAGAGTCTATGGCTGGTGGAAATAGACCATTGTTTATAATGAATACACTTTGGAGCAGCTAAATGCAAAGTTTAGCCGGTGGCAACATCGTTATCAATAAAGAGTGTATGCTAAGGCATAAATAAAGGTGGTACCGCGAGAATTCGTCCTTTGTGATGAATTCTTTTTTTATGATAGGAGGATATGTATGAAAATTTATGATGAATTGGTATGGCGTGGTTTAATTAAAGATGTCAGTTCACCTGATATTGAAGAAAAATTGAATAATGGAGGAATGACTTTCTATATTGGAACAGATCCTACAGGTGATAGTTTACATATTGGTCATTTTTCATCTTTTTTGATTAGTAAAAGATTAAAAGATGCAGGGCATCATCCCATCTTGCTTGTTGGTGGAGCGACAGGATTGATTGGTGATCCTAAACCAGATACTGAACGACCAATGATTACAAAAGAAGAAGTGCAACATAATTTTGATTGTCTTAAAAAACAGGCACAGGATTTATTTGGTTTTGAAGTTGTCAATAATTATGATTGGTCTAAAGATTTAAATTTTATTGATTTTTTAAGAGAATATGGAAAATATTTCAATGTTAACTATATGTTAAATAAAGATATTGTCAAAAGAAGATTGGATTTAGGTATTACTTATACAGAATTTTCTTATATGATTATGCAGGCTATGGATTTTTACTGGTTATATGAAAATAAAGGTTGTCATATGCAAGTAGCTGGACAAGATCAATGGGGAAATATTACGGCTGGTATTGAATTGATTCGTAAGAAAACTGGAAAAGAAGCCTACGGTTTTACAATGCCATTGCTTACAAAATCTGATGGTACAAAATTTGGGAAGACAAATGGTCAGGCTATCTGGTTAGATCGTCGTAAAACATCACCATATGAAATGTATCAGTTCTTTATTAATTCAGAAGATGATAAGGTTATTGATTATTTAAAATTCTTAACTTTCTTATCTAAAGAAGAAATTGAAGCATTAGAAGAAAAAAACAAAACACAACCTCATTTAAGAGAAGCACACAAAGCTCTTGCGAAAGAAGTTATTACTTTTATTCATGGAGCAGATGCTTATCAAGAAGCTTTGGATATCAGTCAGATGTTATTTTCTGGAAAAATTCAAGATTTAACATTAGAACAAGTCAAATCTTGTTTTCATGGAGTTCCAAGCATTGATATGGAAGAAGATACGCAGATTTTAAATGCATTGGTTAAAGTTGGTGCAGCTTCATCTAATCGAGAAGCACGTCAGTTTGTGACTGGAGGATCAGTTCTTGTCAATGGAGAAAAAATAACGGATGTTGGTTTTGTTGTAAAAAAAGAAAATGCGTTTGGAAAACAGGCAACTGTGATTAGACGTGGTAAGAAAAACTATTATGTAATTAACCATAAATAGGAGGGCAGAATGAAAAAATTATTTTCAAGTTTATTTATTGTATCATTGTTAATGGGATGTTCATCACAAAATACAAAGACAACATCACAAGAAAAAGTGGCTCAAAATGGCGATTATGTAAATATTGATTTTGTTGGAAAATTAGATGGTGAAGTCTTTGATGGTGGCAGTGGTGAAGACTATGAATTAAAATTAGGTTCTGATACTATGATTGATGGTTTTGAAGATGGAATCGTTGGTATGAAATTGAATGAAGAAAAAACAATTACTGTCACTTTTCCAGAGGAATACGTTGCTGATTTAGCTGGCAAAGAAGCAACTTTTGATATTACATTAAATAAGATTTATCGTGAAATTCAATAACTGAGTCTTCAGACTCAGTTTTCTATCTTGTGATAAGGAGGAATGAAAATGGATGGAGTCTTACTGGTTCATAAACCAGCAGGAATGACCAGTCATGATGTGGTGAATCGTATCAGAAAGATTTTTCATACAAAAAAAGTGGGACATTGTGGAACTTTGGATCCAGAAGCTACAGGTGTACTGGTATTATGTATCGGCAAAGCAACGAAGGCCTTACAGTTTTTGATGAGTGAAACAAAGGAATATCAGGCAACACTGGTACTGGGACAGGCAACTGATACATATGATGCAAGTGGTCAAGTTGTTGCTCAAAAACCATTTCAAGGTGTTAGTCATGTCAATGCTGTTTTACAATCTTTTGTTGGTTCGCAAGAACAGTTACCACCGATGTATTCAGCAATTAAAGTGAACGGAAAAAAATTATATGAATATGCCAGAAATCATGAAAAAGTAGAAGTTCAGCCACGTTCTATTGTCATTCATCATATAGAATTATTAGATCAGCATGATCAGTTCATTACTTTTCGTGTTCAATGTTCTAAAGGTACTTATATTCGATCATTATGTGTAGATATTGGTAAAAAATTAGGTTATCCTGCACATATGCAAAAATTGATACGTTTAGCCTCAGGTCACTTTCGATTAGAAAATTGTTTTTCATTAGAAGATATTGAACAGGGACATTATCATATGTTAAGTTTAGAGGAAGCTTTTCAACATTTTGAACACTATGTTGTTGAGGATGCTCAAATTGTTTATCATGGTAAGAAAATAAAAAGTGATATAGATCATCAGGTTGTTGTCTGTAATCAAGAAGGACAAGTTTTAGCTGTCTATGGTCCTGATGGAACAGGCTATTTAAAAAGTATAAGAGGGTTATTTTAATGGAAGTCATTTATTTAAAAGAAGGAGAACAATTTTATCAATCAAAGCCGATTGTTGGAGCTATTGGTTTTTTTGATGGTTTGCATCTTGGTCATATGGCATTGGTTCATGAGGTAGAACGTGTCGCTAAAGAAAAGAATTATTGTAAAGCATTGATTACCTTTGATCATTATCCATTATATGTTTTAGGAAAATGGAAAGAAGAAAAATGTCTGACATCTATTTTAGACCGTCAGCACATTTTAGAAAAAAGAGGTTTTGATTATTTGTTTGTGGTTGAGTTTACAAAAACAGTGGCAGCCTTATCACCACAGGAATTCATGAAGCATTATTTAGTTAATTGTGGCATTCGTCATGTCGTTTGTGGATTTGATTTTCGTTTTGGCTGTCAAAATAAAGGAGATAATCAGACATTAAAAAACAATCCTCATTTTGATGTCAGTGTCATTGACGAAGTGCTTTATAAAGGAGAAAAAATCTCATCAACACGTATTCGTCATCATCTTGAAAATGGACAGGTCCAAGATTTAAATGAATTATTAGGACGCTATTATTGTATTCATGGTAATGTCATTCATGGACGACATATTGGACATGGTTTAGGTTTTCCAACGGCGAATATTGATTATGATTCTTACTTTTTGCCATGTGGTGGGGTTTATGCTGTAAAAGTTTATATTAATCAAGATGTTTATTTGGGTATGTGTAATATTGGTTATAATCCAACTTTCCATGCTTTAAAAAAAGCATCTCTGGAAGTTAATATTTTAGATTTTGATCAAGACATTTATGGGTATGATGTTTATGTTGAATTTCATGATTTGATTCGTAAGGAACAAGCTTTTTCATCTAAAGAAGCTTTAATTCAACAGTTAACCCATGATCAGCAATATGTACGAGATTATTTTAAAAAGAAGATTTAATCTTCTTTTTTTGTAATATGCGTATATAAAGCCCCAAGTAAATTGGCTTCGTTTTGATATTGACAGGCTTTAATGACAGGTTCATGATTATCTTCTTTATAGCGTTCTCTTAAAATGTGAAATTGTTCTTGAATTGTTTGAATAAATAAAGGCTGTTGACTGATTCCACCACCAATCGTCACAACGTCTAAATCTAAAAGATAATCGAGATTATAGATCATCATGGCTAATTGTTGACAATAGTTTTGAAAATGTTTCATTGCTTTTGAAGATTCAGGCAAATGTTGAAAAACAATCTTGCCATCATCTGGGCAATTTAAAATCTCACTGAGTTCATGAATCAGTTTGACAGCGTTATATTCCCTTCCAAAATTAGAAAATTGATAACCTTGAGGGACTAAAAAAGAACCAACTTCACCTGCTTTATGATGTTTTGTTTCAAAAATCTTACCATTTAAAAGACAAGTTCCACCAATGCCACTGCCTAAAACAAGCATAAAGCCATTATCCACATTTTTTAGACTTCCTTTCCACATCTCACCTAATGTAGCACATTTGGCATCATTTTGAATTGTGACTGGAAGATCACTGTAAGCTTTTAATTCTTTACAAAAGGCAGTCTGATTGAAAAAAGGTAAAAGTGTAATAGCATGAATATAGCCTTTATCACTGTCAATCAGCCCGGGCATACTGATACCAATCCCTTCGACATCTTTAATGATCATTTTTTGAATCCATTGATAAAAATCTTCTTTACTGGTTTTGATTGTTGGTATTTGATATTTTTGTATACAGTTTCCACTTTTTTGATAATAGCCATATTTTATATAAGTTCCACCTATGTCAATGATTAAATACATTGTTTATCACCTCATTGTTATTATTTCATTGATTGAAAGAGAGTTCAATATTTTCATTTCATTTTTTATGAATTATGATATAATGTTTAGACATGAAAGGATGTGGAATGATGAACTTAGATCAATTATTAAATCCTAAACAAAAAGAGGCTGCTACTTATCTGGATTCACATTTACGTATTATTGCTGGAGCAGGAAGTGGGAAAACACGTGTTTTAACATATCGCATAGCTTATTTGATTGAAGAAGTGGGCATTGAACCACGTCATATACTAGCGATTACTTTTACAAATAAAGCAGCGAATGAAATGCGAGAAAGAGTAGTTAATCTTTTAGGTGAATATGCTTCCGGCGCTCTTTTATGTACGATTCATTCTTTATGCGTTAGAATTTTAAGACAGCATATACATGCTTTGAATTATCCACATCATTTTGTGATTATGGATGAAGAAGATCAAAAATCATTATTAAAGAAGATTTTTAAAGAAAAAAATATAGATAGCAAGGCGATGAGTGTCAAAAGCTGTATCCATTACATATCTGCTTGTAAAATGGCTGAAATTTCACCTCAAAAAGCCTATCAGTTAGCGGGAGATTTTGTAGGTGAGGCTAAAAAAGCTTTGGCATATCAGGCATATGAAAAATATAAAGAAGAACATTTTATGCTGGATTTTGATGATTTATTATTGAAGACTGTTGAACTTTTTGAAAAATTTCCAGAAATCTTACAGAAATGGCAACATAAATTTCAATATATTCATGTTGATGAGTTTCAAGATGTTGGAAATATTGATTATAAATTAATTTATATGTTATCAAAACAATCTTTATTATGTGTTGTAGGTGATCCAGATCAGACCATTTATTCATTTAGAGGTTCTGATGTGAATTATATTATGAATTTTGATAAGGATTATCCTCATGTTAAAACAGTTATTCTTGATCAGAACTATCGTTCTACTAAAACAATTCTTGATATTTCAAATAATTTAATTAGAAAAAATAAAAATCGTTTAGAAAAAGATTTATTTACTGAATTAGAAGATGGTGATAAGGTTGTTCATTATTCAGCGTTAGATGAGGAATCTGAAGCTGAATTTGTCTGTCAGACCATTGAAGATATTATTCATCATGTAGAAGGCGTCAATTATCACGATTTTGCGATTTTATATCGTGCCAACTATTTATCTCGTCCATTTGAACAGAAATTGATTCAACATCAGATTGATTATAAAATCTTTGGTGGATTAAAATTCTTTAATCGTAAGGAAATTAAAGATGCTTTAAGTTATTTGCGTTTAATGGTATCTATGGATGATTTGTCTTTTGAACGTATTATTAATGTACCAAGTCGTGGGATTGGGCAAAAAACAATTGAAAAAATACAATTAAAGGCTATTGAATATGGTATAAGCTGTTATGAAGCTGTTTGTTTATATAGTGATGAGATTGGTTTAAAAGGAAAAGCAAAAAAAGCTGTCAGTACCTTTGTACAAGCAATTGAAAAGGCCCGACAATCACGTGAACCATTAGGTGATGTTTTTGAACATCTTTTAAGAGATGTTGGATATTTCCAAATGTTAAGAAATGACGATGATGAAAATCGTATTCAAAATATTATGGAGTTAAAAAATTCCATTGCTGGATATATGAAAACACATCCTGACAGTGCAACTTTTGAAAGTTATTTACAGGATATTGCCTTATATACTTCTCAAGATGATATGGGTCATGATGAATATGTTTCTTTGATGAGTATTCATATGGCAAAAGGTCTAGAATTTAATTATGTTTTTGTGGTAGGTTTATCACAGGATGTTTTCCCAAGTTTTAGAAGTGTTTCTGAAGAAGGGGAAGATGGCATGGAGGAAGAACGTCGTCTGGCTTATGTGGCTTTTACCCGTGCTAAAAAACGTTTGTATTTAACAGACAGTCAGGGCTTTAACTATATGACAAATTCGCCAAAGATGGCCTCACAGTTTATTGATGAGATTGGAACAGATTATGTGGAACATATTGGAAAACCTTCTCCTTTTAAGACAAAACAGTTTGTTCATCTGGGACCAACTGTTGATGAAATGATAGGGGATAATGAAATTTATGACTGGAAAAAAGGTGATCTGGTAGAACATGATGTATTTGGCAAAGGAGTTGTTGTGAAGGTGCAGGGAAATACTTTGGATATTGCTTTTTCAATGCCTTATGGTATCAAAACATTGATGTCACAGCATAAAGCATTAAGACGTTTATCGTCTTAAAAATCATGGGAAAATAAGGTTGAATTTGGGTGATGAATTTTGATGTTTTTATTTGATTCATCATCTTTTTTTGATATAATGAGCAAGTGAATGGAGTGTGCAAAAATGACATTAGAAAGATTGAATGAAATCAAGAAATTATTAAATGAATATAATTATCAATATTATGTTTTAGATAATCCAACTGTATCTGATCAAGAATATGATCGTTTAATGCAGGAACTACAAAGTATTGAAGCGAAACATCCAGAATGGATCACAGCGGATTCACCAAGTCAACGTGTTGGTGGTGAAGTCTTAGATGGCTTTCAAAAAGTGACGCATCAAAGAATGATGCTTTCACTTGGAAATATATTTAATGAAGATGAATTGAGAGAATTTGATGATCGTATTCGTGAAGTCTATCCTCAAGTTGAGTATGTCTGTGAGTTAAAAATAGATGGATTGGCAGTATCACTCGTATATGCTCAAGGACAATTAAGTTATGGAGCCACGCGTGGTGATGGAACAGTAGGAGAAGATATTACGCATAATGTAAAGACAATTAAATCCATTCCTCTTTCTATTGATTATCAGGGAGATTTTGAAGTGCGTGGAGAAATATATATGCCTAAAAAATCTTTTGAACAACTGAACCAACAAAGAAAAGAGGCGGGAGAACCTTTGTTTGCGAATCCTCGTAATGCAGCAGCAGGTAGTGTCAGACAGCTTGATTCTCGTATTGCTGCAAAACGTGGGTTAGATGCTTTCTTATATATGGTTCCAACAGCCAGTGAAGTAGGATGTCAGACACATAAAGAGGCGTTGGATTATATTAAACAGCTAGGATTTAAGACGAATCCAATGACACGTGTCTGTGCAAATATTCAAGAAGTCTGGCAATTTATTATGGAAATGACAGAAAAAAGACAATCACTACCTTATGAAATTGATGGAATTGTGATTAAAGTGAATCGTCTGGATTGGCAGGAACGTTTAGGCTATACTGCAAAAGTTCCTAAATGGGCAATTGCCTATAAATTTCCTGCTGAAGAAGTCATTACAAAATTAAAAGATATTGTTTTTACAATTGGTAGAACAGGACAGATTACACCCAATGCCGTATTAGAACCTGTACGTGTCGCAGGAAGTACGGTTCAACGTGCAACATTACACAATGAAGACAATGTTGTATCAAAAGATATTCGTGTTGGAGATTATGTGGTTATTCGTAAAGCAGGAGATGTCATTCCAGAAGTTGTACGTTCTTTAAAGGAAAGACGTGATGGTAGTGAAAAGAAGTTTCAGATGATTGATGTCTGTCCATATTGTGGTTCTCCTTTGGTTAGAAAGGATAACGAAGCCGCATATTATTGTTTGAATGAACATTGTGATTCTAAAAAGATTGAACGTATTATTCATTTTGCATCACGTGATGCAATGAATATTGAAGGTTTAGGTGAAAAAATTATTGAACAATTTTATAATTTAGGGTTTGTTCGTTCGATTGAAGATATTTATAGTTTATCTCGTCATGAACAGGAAATTATTGATATTGAAGGTTTTGGACGTAAATCAATGGATAATTTATTAGAAGCGATTGAAAAAAGTAAAGGTAATTCAATGGAAAAATTATTATTTGGTTTAGGAATTAAAGGTATTGGTGCCAAAATGGCTGACAATTTATCAAAAGAATTTAAAAGTATGGATGCTTTATTGAATGCTTCTACAGCAAAATTACTTTCTATGCGAGATGTTGGTGAAACCCTTGTTCAATCTTTGAATCGTTTTAGAAGTCAACCTCAATCAATGACTTTATTAGAACATTTAAAAGCGATTGGGTTAAATATGACTTATTTAAAAGATACTTCATTACTGCAAGAAAGTATCTTTAATGGAAAAACGGTTTGTGTAACAGGAACTTTAGAATTAATGACACGTAAAGAAATTAAAGAATATCTTGCAAGATTAGGAGCGAATGTGACAGGGAGTGTATCGAAAAAAACAGATTATCTGATCTGTGGTCGTGATGCTGGAAGTAAACTGGAAAAAGCAAGAGAACTTGGAGTCACTGTTTTAAGTGAAGCTCAATTTCAAGAGGAGGTGAATCTATGAGAAAATGGATATGTCTTTGTTTAGCGTTATTGTCGTTGGTGGGATGTCAATCTTCACAAAATACAGTTGAAGAAGAAACAACGAATAATACGGCATCAATGGATTCTTTTGATGATACTTACTATAATATTGTTAAATTTGAAGATAGTCAGTTAAGAGAAGATTTTTATGTCGATTATGGTTCAACATCAGATTTTACTTCGATTGGTCGAGGTTTACAGATTCTTTCATCACAGTATTTTTCAACATCAGATTATTATATGAGTGAAGGTCAATACTTAAAACTGGCCTTAAAACAGGAAATGGTTGGAAGGGATGGGGACAATTCTTTACAGCCATCTTCTGGAACAACAATTGCAGATATTCCAGATCCAACAATGGTTCAAAGCATTATGGAACAGGATTTCTGGGAAAAATCTGGTGATAAGTATACCTTAGCTGGTGCTTCATTTGTGATTGTTCTTGATCCTCGTGATAAAAATAATGCACGTTTAGATACACCCATGGATAATCAGTCTATTTTAAATTATGGATATGATTGTAGTGAAAAATTATACAACATTATTCAATCTCATGAAGATTTTGAAAAGTTAAAAGATTTGCCTGTTTTGATTACAATTTATCAGGCAACGGATTTAACAGAAAGTACCGTAGATGGTCATTATATCTTAAAGAATTATTGTGATGATTCTTATGGTAAAAATGAACAGGTAAATTTTGAAACCGTCCTTTTTACAAGTGCTAGAGCCAAAGAATTGGATGCGACAACATCTAATGAATTTGATATTATTAAAAACAATTTAAAGGAAGCAGCAACAGAAGCCGCTGGACTTGTTGGAACAGCAAGATATCAAGATAACAAGATTCAATCAATGGTGATTGAAGCTCATTTAAATGTGAAAACAGCAACTGAATTAATGTATTTATCTTCAATTATTGCTGATGGGATTGATACTCGTTTTTCATCTGAGTTTGACATTAAAGTGCTGGTCTATTCACAAGATGAACTGATGACTGTCATTGTTAAAGATGCTGGACAAGATGTCAAGAGTTCGTTTCTATACTAGAGGAACAGTTATGAATGAAGAAGAATTATTAAAACAATTAGCTAAAGATGTCAGACTGTCTGTTCCTGATGAAGATATGCCCTCTTTACTTCAAGTCTATCATACCTTTCTTGAACAGGTTGCATGTTTAGAAAAAATACAAACTGAAGGTGTAGAACCTTTAGTTTTTCCTTTTGATATAGAAATTCATGAATTAAGGGAAGATGAGGTTCAAGAAGTCTTTGATGTTCAAGATATATTGAAAAATGCAAAAAACACAAAAGAAAATCAGATATTGGTTTTTAAGGTGGTGGAATGATGAAAGTCTATAGTATTGAAGAATGGCATGATGGACTCGTTAATGGGACAATTGATGTTTCTCTTTATTATCAACAATTACAAAAAGAAACTTATTTTCAACAAAAACGTTTAAATGCTTTGACAACGATTTGTTTTCAAAATCCACCTCAAAATCTATCGTCTGATTCCCTTTTAACAGGAGTTCCCTATGTTTTAAAAGACAATATTTGTACATGTCAAATTCCAACAACAGCATCCAGTCGTATGTTAGAAGATTTTATTCCTGTTTATGATGCACATGTTGTGCAGCTTTTAAAACAGGAAAATGCCTGTCTGATTGGAAAAGCTTCAATGGATGAACTGTCAATGGGTTCAACCAATATGACTGCATTAACAGGGCCGGTATATAATCCGTGGGATACAAGACGAATTGCTGGTGGGTCTTCAGGTGGTTCAGCTTCCCTTGTTGCCAGTGGACTTGCGACTTTTGCATTAGGAACGGATACAGGAGATTCTATTCGTCGTCCAGCAGGATTTTGTGGAGTGGTCGGCATGAAACCAACATGGGGACTGATTTCACGTTATGGGATTATTCCTTACGCTGCCAGTTTAGATACGGTTGGTGTTTTAACGAGAAGTGTTCAAGATTTAAGTATTGTTTTAGAAAAAATTGCAGGTCATGATTTTCATGATATGACTTCTAGCCGTTTGCCAGTCCCACATTATAGATATAATTTATCTTTAGATATTTCCTATCTTAAAGTTGCTGTTATACAAAATGTTGTTGATAAACTCAAAGATCATAGAATTCAGACACTTTTTCAAAATTGTGTTTCACTTTTAAAAAATGCTGGAGCCTCAGTGCATGAGATTTCATTTTCCCAGACATATCTTGAAGCTATTTTCCCGGTTTATCAAATTATTGCAAATGGGGAAGCCACAAGCCATCATGCCTGTCTTGATGGCATTAAATATGGTTTTCAAAGTCAAGGACAAAACTTAGAAGAAATGGTTATTCGCACACGTTCACAAGGTTTTCATCAAAGTATCCAACAGCGTTTTATTTTAGGGGCATTGGCTTTAAAACAGGAAAATCAAAAAAGAATGTTTCAAAAAGCACAAAAAGTACGTAGATTAATTGTGGAAGAAATTCAAAACATATTACAGACATATGATATTGTGATGGTCCCCAGTGGTGAAGGGATTGCTCCATTGATTGAAGAAGCCCAGTCACAATCTCATACATTAGTGGATGATTACTTAATTATAGCCAATCTGGCAGGGCTCCCTAGTTTAACTTTGCCTTGTGGTTTTGTTGATGATATGCCAGTTGCTGTCAATTTAATGGGGCGTTGTTTTGATGAACAGACAGTTTTGAATTGTGCCTATGCTTTAGAAAGTATGATGCCTTATTGTCAACAATATGCTAAAGGAGAACGAGATGATGTTTGAAGCTGTGATTGGTATTGAAGTTCACTGTGAATTGAAAACAAAATCAAAGATGTTTTCTATGGCACCTGTGACATTTGGCAGTCCACCCAATACGCAAGTGCATGTTATTGATTTGGCTATGCCGGGTACTTTACCATCAGTCAATAAAAAGGCTGTAGAAATGGCTATTCGTGTTTGTCATGCATTACATATGGATATTGATAATCTGCTCCGTTTTGATCGAAAAAATTATTATTATGCTGATTTACCTAAAGGTTTTCAAATCACGCAGTATGATTACCCTATTGGGAAAAATGGCTATCTTGACATTGAAGTTGAAGGAGAAACATTTAAAATTCCTATTGAGCGTGTTCATTTAGAGGAAGATACAGCCAAAATGACGCATAGTGAAAATAATACACTCATTGATTATAATCGTGCTGGTATTCCTTTAATAGAAATTGTCACAAAACCACAACTGCATACAAGTCAACAGGTTGTTGCCTATCTGGAAGCCTTACGATTGATTTTGATATATACAGGTGTCAGTGATGCGATTATGGCTCAAGGATCAATGCGCTGTGATATTAACATTTCTTTGCGTCAGCCTCATAGTTCAACACTGGGTGAAAAGGTGGAAATCAAAAATCTTAATTCTTTTGCAAATATTCAAAAAGCTATTGATTATGAAATTCAACGTCAATCTCATTTATTACAGCAACGTCTTCCTGTTGCCAGACAGACACGTCGTTTTGATGAAAAAACACAGACAACAGTGGTGATGCGTGAAAAACAATCGTTACTGGATTATCGTTATTATCCAGAACCTAATATTTTACCTGTTTGTCTGGATTGGCAATGGATTCAATCAATTATAGAACGATTACCTCAGTTACCCGATCAAAGAAAACAACGTTATCAAAAACAATATCAGTTGTCTTTTCAAGATACAATGATATTATTATCTGATCAGAACTTATCAGATTTCTACGATCAGGTCGTTAATATTTATCCTTATTATCAGACTATTTGTCATTGGTTAATTGGTGATGTTAGAGCTTATATGCATCAATATCAAAGGAATATATTTGAATTATTATCAGTACAGGATTTTGCTGAATTGATGCATATGTTAGAAAGGAAAGAGATTTCTTCAAAACAGACGAAACAAATTTTAGAATTCATGATGATTGAAAAGAAAAGTCCCCATGTTATTATGGAAGCTTATCATATTCAACAAGTCAGTGATGAACATCTTTTGATGCAATATATTGAAGAAGTCCTTCATGATTATCCTCAGCAGGTGGCTGAATATTATGCTGGAAAACATCAAATCTGTGGTTTTTTTGTAGGACAGGTTATGAAAAAGACAAAAGGACAAGCCAATCCTCAAAAGACCAATGAACTTTTGAAATGTTTACTGAAAAAAAGAAAAGCATAATGTTCTATACATTGGTCATGAATTTTGATACAATAGAAAAAAAGTAGGTGAATAATGATGGCAAAACAATTTCATTTTGATGATGAAGATGAATTGGAAGAAGATTATTCTTCATCATATCTAGATGAATTAGAAAACAAAAAAGAAGGTGCACCTTATATTTCAATAGATGAAGAAGATGACAAGGAAGATGAACCAATGAAAAAAAAGAAAAAAAGATTTGTAATGAAATGGTGGCACTATTTATTGATTTTATTTGGTGCTTTAGCAATTGCGTTTATTGTTTATATAGCAGTTTTATCATTGCATGATGGACCTGTCTATGGGAATCGCTGTGAAGGCATGGTAAGTATTTCTAAAGATGCCAGAGATGCAACTGTATCGACAATGGAAGAAAAATATGATGACATTGAATCCATGACTTTATCTACAGAATGTCGACAATTAAAAGTGGATATTGTTTTTAAGGACAATATGAGTGCCAAAAAAGCAGAAAATATTGCTGAAGAAACAGTTCAGACACTTGATGATATTGTGGGCAGAGAAAAAGAGGATGGCAAGACATATAGTGATCTGTTTGGAACGATTGATGGAGTCACTCAGTATGAAGTCAATGTTTTTATGACATCTGCTCAAAGTGATGATTTTCCAATTTATGGAACAAAGAATATTCAAAATGATGATTTTTCTTATACTTTAGCTTCTGTTAGAGATGAAGAAAGTGCAAAACGTGCTCAAGAAACTTTAACAGATGAATAAAACGAGCATAGCTCGTTTTTTTATGGGAGGATGTAAGATGCAAAAAAATGAATATATTAAAGCAAAGTGCGTTGATTATACACACGATGGTTTAGGGATTGTAAAACATGAAGGATTACCTGTGTTTGTAAAAAACATGTTAATAGATGAAGTAGGGAAAGTAAAAATTATTAAGGTTTTAAAAAGATATGCAGTAGGACGTTTGATTGAACTTGAACAGTCAAGTCCTTTTCGACAGGAAGCCAGATGTCCGCTTTTTAAGCAATGTGGAGGATGTCATTTACAGCATCTTAGTCCATTGGCACAACAACAGTTTAAAACCAAAAGAGTGCAAGATACCTTAGCTAAAATTGGACATTGCGATACTCAGGTAGAACCTTGTTTAATGATGCAAGAGGGATGGTTTTATCGTAATAAGGTGCAAGTTCCTGTCGGAGAGCGTAATGGACATCTTATCACAGGGTTCTATAAACAACATAGTAATGATATTGTCGCAATGGACCAGTGTTTTATTCAAAATGAGCTGTCTAATCAGCTGATACCTTATACGAGAAAATTACTAGAAGAAGTGGGCGAAAAACCATTTGATAAGGTAACTCATCAAGGAAATATTAAGCATATTCTTGTGAAGTATGGCTATTATACAAATCAGGCGATGCTGGTTTTGATTACTTATCAACGTTCGCTTTGTCAAAAAGATTATCTGGTTCAACAATTGAAAAAACGTTTTCCTCAACTTCAAACGATTATTCAAAACTATAATCCACGTCATGATAATGTCATTTTAGGAGAAGAAGAAATGATTCTTGATGGAAAGGGTTATATTGAAGATCGTCTATTAGGGCATACATATCGTATTTCATTAAAATCTTTTTATCAGATTAACCCTCAACAAGTTGAAGTCCTTTATCAAAAAGCAATTGAATTTGCTCAATTGAAACCAACAGATATTGTTATTGATGCCTATTGTGGTATTGGTACTATTTCTTTATCACTGGCTCAATATGTTAAAAAAGTTTATGGTGTAGAAATTGTCGAACAGGCAATAGAGGATGCTAAAGATAATGCGAAAAGAAATGGTGTTGATAATATAGAATTTTATTGTCAAGATGCAGGGGAATTTATGGTTTCATTTGCAAAATCACATCAACATGTTGATGTTGTGGTAGTGGATCCTCCAAGAAAAGGATGTTCGACTTTATTTTTAAATCAGCTGTTAACTTTATCACCGGATAAAATTGTTTATATTTCTTGTGATGTTGCGACACAGGCAAGAGATATTGATATTTTACAGCAACATGATTATCATGTGAAAAAGTGTCAGCCTGTGGATATGTTCCCGCAAAGCTTTCATATTGAGACGGTAGTACTTTTGTCCAAACTCAAAACCAAAAAACATATCGATATAGAATTACATACTGATGAGTTAGATTTAACTTCATCAGAGAGTAAAGCAACATATCAAGAGATAAAACAATATGTTTTAGATAAATATGGCTTTAAAGTTTCTACTTTGAATATTGCTCAAACAAAACAAGAGTGTGGTATAAAGGAAAGAGATAACTATAACAAGCCAAAAATGGAAAATTCTAAACAACCTAATTGTCCTAAGGAAAAAGAAGATGCAATAAAAGACGCATTTAGATATTTTCAAATGATTTAATTTATTTATACATAAAAATTGAATAGCATTTTACATAGAGTATTTGCTTGTACCTTATATAAGGTAGCGAATGCTCTATTTTTATTTTTTAGCATAATAGGAGGTGTGATTATGCGTGTTTGATTATTTTTATGGACATCAGTCAGAGCAATTTACTTTTTATAGGATACCAAAAGTTTTATTTATTGATCCCAAATTTAAGAAGTTATCAATTGAAGCAAAACTATTATATGGACTGTTTTTAGATCGTATGAGTTTATCAGCTAAAAATGAGTGGTTTGATGAACAAGGTAGAGTTTTTATCATCTTTACAATAGAGGAAATCATGGAGGCACTTGGATGTGCAAAGGCTAAAAGCGTTGGTCTTTTAAAGGAACTTGAAACTATCAGTTTGATTGAAAGAAAGAGACAAGGATTAGGAAAACCAAATATTATTTTTGTTAAAAACTTTTTAGAAAAATCAAACTTCAAGAAGTATGAAAATCAAACTTCTGGAGGTTTGATAAATGAACTTCAAGAAGTTTCAAAATCAAACGGAATTAATACTTATTTAAGTGATACTGATATAAATGATATTAATCATTCTTTCATTCCTTCGGAATATGACAGAATCGAACTCGAAAGAAATGATTCAGAATTTGATTATATTGATTTTGTAAAAGCTCAAGTAGATTACGCTTCTTTGGTTCAAGTGTATCATGATTACAAAAAGATGGTGGATGAAATCATTATGTTGGTCGCTGATACTTTAAGTTCTAACAAAGAAACAATTCGTATTGCTGGTGAAGAAAAATCATTAGAGGTTGTTAAAAGAAAATTTATGAAGTTGGAATATGAACATATTCAATTTGTTCTTGATTGTCTATTAGAAAATACGACTAAAATTAGAAACATCAAACAATATCTGTTAACGAGTTTATACAATGCTACTCAAACAATTGATAGCTATTATACGACTTTGGTAAACCATGATTTGAAAGGAAATTATTAAAAAAGAGAGGAAGTGAAAGAATGGCTACGAAACCAACTGTAATTGCAGTTGTAAATCAAAAAGGTGGAACAGGTAAAACAACTACTTGTGAGAACTTGGGAGTTGGACTAGCCAAAGCTGGCAAAAAGGTTTTGCTAGTTGATACTGATCCCCAAGCTAGTTTAACTATTAGTTTAGGTTATCCAAGACCTGATGATATTAAACCATCTATCTCTGACTTGATGGAAAAAGTTATGCAAGAGGAAAAATTGAAATATCACGAAGGAATTATTCATCATGATGAAGGCATTGATTTTATTCCAGCAAATATTGAACTTTCTGGATTGGAAGTATCTCTGGTAAATGCAATGAGTAGAGAAACTATTTTAAAGCAAGTTTTAGACAGTTTTAAGAAAGAATATGATTATGTATTATTAGACTGTATGCCAAGCTTAGGAATGTTAACTATCAATGCATTAGCTTCTGCTGATAATGTTTTGATACCAGTGCAAGCTCAATATTTATCTGCAAAAGGTTTGGAGCAGTTATTACAAACAATCAATAAAGTGCGTAGACAAATAAATCCAAAATTAAAGATTGAGGGAATACTTTTAACTATGGTAGATCCTAGAACCAATTATGCAAAAGATATAAGTAATCTTATTCGAGAGGCTTATGGAAGTAAGTTGAAAGTATACAAAACGGATATTCCTCGTTCAGTACGTGCTGAGGAAATGAGTGCTGTAGGAAAAAGTATTTTTTCACATGATCCAAATGGTAAAGTAGCAAATGCTTATAGAATACTTGCAAAGGAGGTGTTAGAGAATGCCGAAAAAAAGCATAAACGTCAGCTTGAGCAGTTACGATGATATTTTTTCAACTGAAGAAAGTCGAATTGAAGCTAAACAGGAGAAGGTGCAAGATATTCCTTTGTCGGAATTATATCCTTTTAAGAATCACCCTTTTAAAGTGATTGATGATGAGGCGATGCAAAAGACAGTAGAAAGCATTTCAGAATATGGAGTTTTATCGCCAGCTATTGCTAGACCTCGTAAGGAGGGCGGATATGAACTTATAGCAGGGCACCGTAGACATCATGCTTCTATGATTGCTGGTAAAGAAAAAATGCCTGTTATTGTTCGTGATATGGAAGATGATGCAGCCATTATCTTGATGGTCGATTCGAATCTTCAAAGAGAAACGATTTTACCAAGTGAAAGAGCATTTGCTTATAAAATGAAATATGATGCAATTAAAAGACAAGGTGAACGAACAGATTTAACTTCGTGCCAAGTTGGCACGAAGTTGCGAGCAGACCAAAAACTAGCAGTAGGTACTGGCGATAGTGCTCGTACAGTTCAACGATATATGCGTTTAACTGAATTAAATTCAAAGTTATTAGATATGGTTGATAACAAACAGATTGCTTTTAATCCAGCAGTAGAATTATCTTATTTAACGCAAGAAGAACAAGAAAATTTTTTAGAAGCAATGGATTATTCTCAAAATACACCTTCGTTATCACAAGCTCAAAGAATAAAAAAACTAAGTCAAGAAAAAAAGTGTACGTTAGAAGCAATGTGTGCTGTGATGAATGAAACTAAGAAAGAAGAGCTTGATAAGGTAACAATAAATAATGAAGTATTAAGAAAATATTTTCCTAGATCTTATACACCTAAACAGATGCAAGATACGATTATCAAATTACTAGAAAATTGGCATAAAAAAAGACAAAAAAACATGGAACGTTAGCCAAGATTATCTAGTAATTTTTTTATGTACGAAAAAGGAGGAGAACTAACTTGAAAGAATATGATGTAAAGATAAAAGAAACTTTAGAACGAACTATAACCGTAAGAGCTGACACAAGAGAAGAAGCTCAAGAGATTGTAGAAACAGGATGGAAAAATGGTGAATATGTTTTAGACAGTGAAGATTTTGTTGGTGCAGATATGTTTATTGAAGCAGAAAGAAGCTTAAATCTTGAAAAGATGAGTGTGTTGTTAGTAGAGCCTTGGAAATATCCAAAAATTATTGAACTTGAAGATGAATATGAAGCACTCAAAGATGCAGTTGGAGGAATGATTGAGGTAACGTATCCATTTGATGAAGAAGTTGGAATCATTCTAAATGAAGAAGGAAAACTTATTGGTTTAGAACCGAATCGAGCAATGAGAACAAATGATGGAGAAGTATATGATATCTACGTTGGTCCATTTCTTGTTGTTGGATTAACAGAAGATAGTTTTTGTTCGCTATCTAAAGAACAATTGGAAAAATATGAAAAGATGTTTCATCAGCCCGAAATGTTCATGAAATTAGGAAAAAGCATTATGGTTATTCCTCTTGATGATGGACAAGTAAAAGAGAAAAGTACCAGTAAGGAAATAACCCCAAAAACAAAACACACACCTGAGCATGGTGAATTGTAAAGGAGCAATAGCATATGGTTAGACCGTTAGCCTATATTACTGCTGTTTGGTGTGATGCAGAAATTGAAGGTAAAGAACAAGCATTGAATTATTGTAGAAATGTATATGAAGCTGGTTATTCTCCTATTTGTCCAAGACTTATGCATACGGATTTTTTAGATGATAAAGTTCCACAGGAACATAGCGATCGCTTGAGTATGGCTATGGAACTACTAAGAAGATGTCGCATCGTTGTTGTATGTGGAAGTACAACAGATGAACAAGTCAAAAATGATATTGCATTAGCGAAAAGATATCATATTGTCGCAACAACCTTAGACGGTATTTTAACAATTGAGGGCAAGAATAAAAAATAATCTTACTATTTTAGGAGGTGATAGCATTGCAGGAAGAAGTAGAAAACAGAACCTTTAATTTAGTTATCTCAACATCAAAACTTTCTGCTAGAACGATGTGGGTTGGATGGCAAAATATTCATAGAAACAGAAAACAAATGAAGATGAATAAAAGAATTGAAAAAGCGAATAATCCACAGAAGAAAACTGTAAAGCAGTTGATGAAAGAAAGTAAACATTTATCTAACATTGAAATATCTGAAACGGATATTTCTGGTTTTGAAAGATTTGCAAGGAAACATCATATTGATTATGAAATTAAAAAAGATGATGGAGTTGAACCACCAAAATATCTAGTATTCTTTAAATCAAAAGACAGTAAAGATATGTCAAAAGCTTTTAAAGAGTATCTATCTTCAGTTATGGAAAAAGATGAAAGAAAGAGTGCTCTTTCTGAACTTAGAAAGATGGTTGAGAAAGTGAAATCAATTCCTAGAAAAGTCAGAAATAAAGATAAGGAGCAAAGCTTATGAGTTTAGATATAAACAAATTTAAGAAGCTCCTTTTTCTTTATCTTCCTTACCTTATATTTGGACTTATTACTACGAATATTGGAGAAGCATGGAGATTAGCTGAAGGATTTAATCAATCAAAAAAGATATTATCTTTCTTAGAAACATTAGGTATTGCATTTCTAAATCCATTGCCTAGTCTTTATCCATTTGATCTATTCGTTGGAATTATCTGTGGAGTTACTTTATGGATGGCTGTTTATATCAAAGGGCAAAATGCGAAAAAGTTTCGTCATAAAGTGGAGTATGGTTCTGCACGTTGGGGAACACGAAAAGATATCGAGCCATTTATAGCAAGCAAATTTGAGGATAATATCATTCTTACGAAAACAGAGTTTTTGATGATGAGTAATCGTCCTAAAAACCCAAAGAATGCTCGAAATAAGAATGTTTTGATTGTAGGAGGTTCTGGTTCAGGTAAGACAAGATTTTGGATCAAGCCTAATCTATTACAAATGCATTCATCTTATGTCGTTACAGACCCAAAAGGAAGTATTGTTATTGAATGTGGTAATGCACTATTAAGGTATGGCTATAAACTAAAGATTTTTAATACCATCAACTTTAAGAAATCAATGCATTACAACCCCTTTGCTTATATTCATAGTGAAAAAGATATTCTTAAGCTAGTGACGACCTTGATTGCCAATACGAAAGGAGATGGCAAAGAGGGGGATGAATTCTGGACAAAAGCAGAAACACTTTTGTATTGTGCTCTTATTGGGTATATCCACTTTGAAGCTCCTATTGAAGAACAGAACTTTTCTACTTTGATTGAATTTATTAACGCAATGGAAGTCCGAGAAGATGACGAAGATTTTCAAAATCCTGTTGATCTTATGTTTGAAGCATTGGAAAGAAAAAATCCAAATCATTTCGCTGTTCGCCAGTATAAGAAATTTAAACTGGCTGCAGGTAAAACATCTAAATCCATCTTAATCTCATGTGGTGCAAGATTAGCACCTTTTGATATTGATGAATTAAGAGAAATTACTTCTTATGATGAATTGGAACTAGATACTTTAGGAGATAGGAAAACAGCATTATTTCTTATCATGTCAGATACGGATGGAACATTTAATTTCTTGATTTCCATGATTTATACCCAGCTATTTAACTTGTTATGTGAAAAGGCTGATGATGTTTATGGTGGAAGATTACCTGTTCATGTTCGATGCTTGATTGATGAAGCTGCCAATATTGGACAGATTCCTAATTTAGAAAAGTTAGTAGCAACCATTCGAAGTCGTGAGATTTCAGCTTGCTTGGTATTACAAGCACAAAGTCAGTTGAAAGCTATCTATAAGGATAATGCAGACACTATTATTGGTAATATGGATTCTAGAGTATTCTTGGGTGGTTCTGAACCGACTACTTTAAAAGAACTTAATCAAGCGTTGGGTAAAGAAACGATTGATATGTATAACACATCAGATACACGAGGAAACAGTCCATCTTATGGAACAAATTATCAAAAGTTAGGTAAAGACCTTATGACAATTGATGAATTAGCTGTTTTAGATGGAAACAAGTGTATCTTACAGTTAAGAGGTGTTCGTCCTTTTTTATCATATAAATATGATTTAACGAAACACCCAAATTTTCAATACACATCAGATGCAGATAAACGCAATACGTTTAATATTGAAAAGTTTATTAGCACAAAGCTAAAACTGAAAGCTGATGATGTGTTTATAGTTGTAGATGCTGATGCATCTGCCTAAAGCCTTTTGTATTCATAGCGAATAACGGAAGGCTTTTTTTCTTGACTTAAATGTAATCTCATTTCATGACAAACTAACGTGGTTAATGAAAAGTAAAATAGATGGTCAAAGAAAATGAGGAAGCATTAAGGAAAAATATAAAAACAAAAGCTAAGGAGGAAAAAGAAGAATGGCATTTTTTAATTCAGCAATAACAGTATTGCAAACATTAGTTATCGCATTAGGAGCCGGTTTAGGTATCTGGGGAGCAATCAATTTATTAGAGGGATATGGTAACGATAACCCAGGAGCAAAATCTCAAGGTATGAAACAGCTTATGGCTGGAGGTGGTGTTGCTCTTATTGGGACAACATTGGTTCCTTTACTATCTGGACTTTTTGGTTAAGAAAAGGAGGTATAAAGTGTGGACTTCATACTCGATAAGATAACAGACTGGATTAAGGATTTACTTGTCAGCGGTATTATGGATAATCTTACGGGCATGTTTGATTCCGTGAACCAACAAGTAGGAAATATTGCAACACAGGTTGGAACGACACCAGCAGATTTTTCACCTGGTGTCTTTGAGATGATAAGAAATATTTCAGAATCCGTTATCATCCCCATAGCAGGATTGATACTTACTTTTATTGCTTGCTATGAACTCATTCAAATGATTATTGACCACAATAATCTATCAAATTTTGAAACATGGATATTTTTTAAATGGATATTCAAGACATTTGTTGCAGTTGTATTGATTTCAAACACATTCAATATTACGATGGCAGTTTTTGATGTGTCTCAGCAAGTCATCAATTCTAGTGCAGGCATTATATCCTCAGAAACCGCTATTGATGCAAGTGCTTTGGAAACCATTCAGGAAACACTGATGGAAATGGATATTGGTCCATTGTTTGGATTGTTCCTACAATCATTTATTGTTCAATTTACGATGTCAGCATTGTCTATTATTATTTTTATTATCGTTTATGGACGTATGATAGAGATTTATTTGATGACAAGTCTAGCACCTATCCCATTTTCAACTTTTGTGAACCGAGAACAAAGTCAGATTGGACAAAATTATCTTAGATCCTTATTTGCACTTGGTTTTCAAGGCTTTCTTATCATGATTTGCGTTGGTATTTATGCTGTATTGATACAAAATGTTTCAATCAGTGAAGATATCATTGCATCTATTTGGGGAGTCATGGGATATACAGTTTTATTATGTTTTACCTTGTTTAAGACAGGATATCTTGCAAAGAGTGTATTTAATGCCCATTAAAGAAAGGAGAAATGATTGTGGCAGCTTATGTACCAGTACCTCGTGATCTCACACGAGTGAAATCAAAGATATTATTCAATCTAACGAAAAGACAATTGATTTGCTTTGGTATAGGAGCATTGATTGGTTTACCAGTTTTTTTTCTGATGAAAAAATATGGGAATATAAGTGTAGCAGTTATATGTATGATGATTGTTATGCTACCCATGTTCTTTTTAGCAATGTACGAAAAAGATGGACAGCCACTAGAGGTCATTGCTCATCATTTTATTGAAACAAAGTTTATTCGTCCAAAGATAAGACCTTTTAATACAAATAATTACTATGAACTATTAGAAAAACAGGAAAAAGTAGAAAAGGAGGTCATGGAAATTGTTAAAAATTCTCAAAAGAAAAAAGCAAGAAAAAATTAAAGTACCAAGTTATCTAACCAAAAAGGAACAACATCAGATTCAAAGCATCATTGAAAATGCAAGAAATGATGATGGAGTTCCTAGAACAGCTCAACAATCTATCCCATTTCAAAGAATGTTTCCCGATGGTATTTGTAGGGTGAAAGATAACTACTATACGAAAACCATTCAGTTTCAAGACATCAATTATCAGTTAGCACAACAGGAAGACCAATCAGCCATTTTTGAAGAATGGTGCAGCTTTCTCAATTTCTTTGACAGTTCGATTCATTTTGAACTGTCATTTATGAATATGGCAACTGATGTTGAGAGTTTTGAAAAATCAATTCGTATTCCTCTGAAAAATGATGGGTTCAATGCAGTAAGAAATGAATATTCCCAGATGTTGAAAACTCAGCTATCACAAGGAAACAACGGATTGACCAAAACAAAATATTTAACTTTTGGTATAGAAGCAAAATCAATGAAAGAAGCAAAACCTAGACTTGAGCATATCCAAATCAATCTATTGAATAACTTTCGTCGATTAGGTGTTGCAGTTAAAGTGTTGAATGGAAAAGAAAGATTACAGCTCATGCATTCTATGTTTCATATGTATGAGATGGATAAATTTCGTTTTGAATGGAAATGGTTAAGCGAAACTGGATTATCTGTTAAAGATTTTATTGCTCCTACTTCTTTTAGTTTTCCGGGAAGTCGTGTTTTTCAAGTTGGTGAATCATTTGGAGCTATGTCTTATTTGATGATCAGTGCTTCCGATTTGAGTGATCAGATGTTAAAGGACTTTCTTGAAATGGATTCAAGTCAAATCATCACGATGCATATTCAATCAGTTGATCAAACTTCTGCTATTAAACAAGTAAAGCATACGATTACTGAACTTGATCGTTCTAAGATTGAGGAACAGAAAAAAGCAGTTCGTTCTGGATATGATATGGATATCATTCCATCAGATTTAGCAACTTATGGCAAAGATGCAAAAGCATTATTAAAAGAACTACAAAGTCAAAATGAGCGTATGTTTTTATTAACGATGCTTATCATGAATACAGGAAAAACAAAGCAAGAACTTGAAAATAGTGTCTTTCAAGCAAGCTCCATTGCTCAAAAGCATAACTGTAATTTAAGACGATTAGATTACCAACAAGAGAATGCTTTAATGAGCAGTTTACCATTAGCATTAAATCTTATTGATATTAAAAGAGGAATGACAACTTCTAGTACAGCCATTTTTGTTCCATTTACAACACAGGAGCTGTTTCAAAATGATAAGGAAGCACTTTATTATGGACTAAATGCTCTTTCTAATAATTTGATTATGGTTGATAGAAAGAAATTAAAGAATCCTAATGGTTTGATTTTAGGAACTCCGGGTTCTGGAAAGTCGTTTAGTGCAAAACGTGAAATTACGAATGCTTTTTTAGTAACAGATGATGATATCATTATCTGTGATCCAGAATCTGAGTACACTGCATTGGTAAAGAAATTGAAAGGACAGGTTATCAAAATTAGTCCATCAAGCAATCATTTCATCAACCCAATGGATATCAATTCAAATTATTCAGAAGAAGATAATCCAATTGCATTAAAAGCTGATTTTATTTTATCGCTTTGTGAGCTAGTTGTTGGTGGAAAAGATGGATTACAGCCAATTGAAAAGACTGTTATTGACCGTTGTGTTCATCAAATTTATCAAAATTATTTTAAGAATCCTATTCCTGAGAATATGCCATTACTAGAAGATTTGTATCATGCTTTGTTGAAACAGGAAGAAAAGGAAGCACATCATGTGGCAACTGCACTTGAAATCTATGTGAAAGGTTCTTTGAACTTGTTTAATCATAGAACAAATGTAGATATCACAAATCGTTTGGTTTGTTATGACATCAAGGAATTAGGAAAACAGTTAAAGAAAATTGGAATGCTTGTCGTTCAAGATCAGGTATGGGGTCGTGTAACAATTAATAGAAATGCTGGTAAAACAACTCGCTACTATATGGATGAATTTCACTTGCTACTAAAAGAAGAACAGACAGCTTCTTATTCTGTTGAGATTTGGAAAAGATTCCGTAAATGGGGAGGTATTCCTACTGGTATCACGCAAAATATCAAAGATCTATTATCCAGTAGAGAAGTTGAAAATATTTTTGAGAACTCAGACTTCATTTATATGCTCAATCAAGCTGCTGGGGATAGACAGATTCTAGCGAAACAGTTGAATATCTCTACTCATCAGCTATCTTATGTAACGCAATCTGGTGAGGGTGAAGGATTATTATTCTATGGTAATGTCATTTTGCCATTCGTCGATCATTTCCCAACTGATTTAGAGTTGTATAGAATTATGACAACAAAATTATCAGAGGTATCTGAACAAAAGGAGGAGTAGCTGTTGAAAAAACAAACAACCAAGCTTCACTTTAAGAAAGATGAACTCAAAGATGAAAATGTTAGTAAAGCCTATAAAAGAGCAAAGAGAGCTGTTAATAAAGCTGATAAAGCAAAAAGTAAGCTGATTACTGAAGAAGAAAAATCAGCAACCCGAAAAGCGAAACTTCGTTTTGGAGAGGCTGAAATAGCTGTTGACGATATCAAAACACCATCAAAAACAAAAAGAGCACTAATCAAAGGAGCGAGTTCAACAATTTCTGCAAAACTTCATCAAGAAGTTGGAAAGAATGAAGATGATAATGTTGGTGTAAAGTCATTTCACAGAAGTGAAGAGATTGCCGAATCATCAGTTAGAACTGTAAATAATGCTATTTATGGAAATAAGCTACGTAAAAGCAGACAAGCAGAGAAATTAGAAGCCAAAGCCGATAAAGCAAATATCAATACACTTTATCAAAAACAAAAATCAGTTGAACCAAAGTCTGTATCTAATCCTATCTCAAAATGGAGACAGAAGCAGCAAATCAAAAAAGAATATATGGCTGCTAAAAGTGGGAAAAGTGTAAGTACAACAACTACAGCAACTCAAACTGTAAAAGATAAAGTTAAAAAGGCATCAGAACAAATGGTGTCTTTTGCTACTAGACATTCGCATACATTGGTTATTGGTGCAGTAGCAGTAATGCTTTTATTCATTCTTTCAACTGCATTATCATCTTGTTCAGTTATGTTTCAAGGTGGTTCAAATATGGTTGTAGGAGCTTCTTTTACAGCAACTGATGAAGCAATAATTGGAGCAAATGATGATTATAAAGCTTTAGAAAGTGAGCTACAGTCAAAGATTGAGAAGATTGAAGAAGAACATACTGGCTATGATGAATATCGTTATTATGTAGATGACATCAACCATAATCCTTATGAATTAACTTCTTATCTAACGGTTGTCTTTGAAGATTATATGCAAGATGAGGTTCAAGATAGTCTGCAAGAATTATTTGATTTGCAATATTCGCTTACCTTAGAAGAAGAAACTGAAACTCGTACTAAAACAGAAACAAGAACTGGTACAAAAGAAGTAGTTGATCCTGAAACTGGTGAAACTCGACAGGAAGAATATGAGTACGAAGTTGAAGTGGAATATGAATATAAAATCTTGAATGTAAAACTTAAAAATAATGGATTAGGTTCTGCTATCAATCAATTAGGATTAACTGATGAACAGAAGGATCGATACCGATTGTTGTTAGATACAAAAGGTAATCGCTCTTATTTATTTGAAGATGATATCTATGCAAATTCTACAGGAGAATATTTAGATTATGATATTCCCGGAGAAGCATTAACAGATGAAAAGTTTGCAAACATGATCAAAGAAGCAGAAAAGTATCTTGGCTATCCATATGTATGGGGTGGCTCTTCTCCAGAAACTAGTTTCGATTGTTCGGGATTTGTATCATGGGTCATCAACCATTCTAATAATGGTTGGAATGTAGGAAGGTTAGGAGCAAATGGACTGAAGAACATTTGCGATATCATTCGACCTAGTGAAGTAAAACCAGGTGATTTGATATTCTTCCAAGGAACCTATGATACAACTGGAGCTAGTCATGTTGGAATTTATGTTGGAAAAGGAATGATGATTCATTGTGGTAATCCAATTTCTTATGCACATGTAAATTCATCTTATTGGCAAGAACATTTTTATTGTTATGGAAGATTAAAATAAAAAAGGAGAATGTTTATGGCAAATAAACTAGATAAGATTAACAGTGATCTAAAAAAAGCACGAGCTAAACGAGATGAGTGGGATACTCGTGTAAAAGAGTTAGAAAAGAAATATAAAGAAACAGAAAATACTTTGATTCATGAAATGGTTCATGCGGCAAATCTAACACCAGAACAGTTAGCACTTCTTATTCAAAAAGCGTCTGTATCTGTGCCAGAAGAATTGCCTAATGAATATAATACAAATGAGGAGGATAATTTAGATGAAGAATAAACTTATTGCAGTGATGGCTGCATTTTTAATGTCAGCAAGTTTTTTTGTTTTTC
>NZ_NFLJ01000013.1 GCF_002160865.1 Massiliimicrobium timonense | reverse complement strand
TTATAGATTTCCGTCTTTCCAAACAGATAGCCATCATACCATTCCTTCATCTCTTGACGATTATCCATAAGATTATAGTATTTCAAAAGTTCATCAATTTCTTCTTGGGTAAATCCAAAACAATCAGATGCCTCTACATCCATAATGGTTCTCACTGTAAAGTTATTAAGACCTGTAAAGATGCTTTCTTTAGATATTCTAAGACAGCCAGTCAATACTCCTCTTTCCAGTGCATCGTTAGTTTTTAATGCAGATGAAAAGACGCTTCTTATAAAATCAACCATTTCATCATAGTAACCATGATGATAGGCACTCTGTAAAGGCACATCATATTCGTCTATGAGAATGATGACTTTTTGATGATAATAGTTAAATAGAATAGATGAAATATCTTTTAAAGACATATGTAATTCATTAATATTGATGTTTATATCACTATTTTGTATATCACTATATTTATCAACAATATTTGCAATGATATTGGCAAAAATATAAATCTGAGATTGAAAAGTATTGCATTCATATCTTTCAAAGATAGAAAAATGACAGGATATTAATTTTGATGAAGCATGAGATATTGATGTTTTGATACATTCAAACCCTCAAAAAGATAAGCATTTTCTTTTTCCTTATTAGAAAAGAAATAATAAAGCATACTCATGTTTAATGTCTTTCCAAAATGTCTAGGGCTTGTATACAACATGACCTTATCGCTTAAGACATCATCTATAAGCATTGTCTTATCAACATAATAATAAATCTTATCAATGAATTCTTTAAAATTTTCTGTTCCTGTTGTGATACGCTTCATTATGATTTTTCCTTTCTTTTTGATTATATTATAGTCAAACAGTACAAAAAAGTCCTGTATTTCTACAAGACCTTTCCTATTTATTTTAAATTTCTAAATATATCCAATACATCTTCTGATAACCCATCAGATACAATCACCATATGGTCATTGACTTCTACTTTCTTTTTATCATCACCAATTGTTTTTTCATCCATGATACGTTCAAACTCATCACCATCTTCATAACGATAAACGTCAATATTTCCATTATCCGTTACATAACGATAACCTTCTACACCACCAACATTTGTTGCATCTAAGACATTTTTAGAAGAATAATCAATGTTTCCTTCTTTCAAGCCATTTTCAAATTGAGCATACCAATCATCTGTTTTGTTAGTTGGTGTGTTATTGTTATTTTCATTTTCTGTCACATTATCTGTTGAACGATTGTTATTGGCTGTATCATCCGATGTATCTGTCTGACTACTACAACCAGTAAATACAGTCATACATAAAAGTAATGCTAATATTTTTTTCATCATCTTAACCTCCATATTCATATCATGGTCAAAGAATGAAGAAATATACATATTTATTCATTAACTTTTTCAAATGCCTGTGGAATAAGATGTTTATCTTCTTTATTTTTAAAACGATAATAAAGAATTGTAAGAAGTGAACAAATCATAAGAATTCCTAAAAAGATGATGATTTCATTTGTAATGGGCATTTCTGTCATACTAATGACTTTTCTAAATCCATTGACACTATAAGTATAAGGGACAAATGGATGTAGCCATTGATAAAATAGATTTGATGTTTCTAATGGATAAGTTCCTGCTGATCCACCTAAATTTAAAATCATAAAGACTAACAATAAAAATTCTCCTATATAACCTGTTGTCAGTGACAACAACATCACAAGTGACATAAAAGCAGCTGAAACAATAATCGCAAAGAGATAAGTCATCAATAATTGTTGAGGTTCAAAGCCACATATCCATCTTAAACTTGTGATTAAAATGATAGCTGATAATGTTGATACACTATACATCACAGAGGCTTTTGATAGCCAATACTTGAATGGTGATGAAGCTTTTTTTATACCTTTTCTTATTGGATACATAAGTGTAAAAGCTAAAGCAGCAACATATAAAGCCACGCTCATCATATAAGGTGCCATCGCATGACCATTGTTTGTGACTGTGGAAATCGCTTCATGACTTGTTTCTACTGGTGCGGACATCATATCCAACGTTGAATCTTGAATATGAAAATTAGCCTTTTCTACTCCTTCCTTCAAACTTTCATCTAATTTTTGAGTCCCATTTTGAAGTGTCTGTAAACCATCACTTAATGTTAATGAACCATCACTCAGTTGTTTTGCACCTGCTTTAATCTGTGTTGAACCTTGAGTTAATTGTGTTGATCCTTGCATGATTGTTTCATTTTGAGATATTAATGTGGTTGTACCATCATATAATGCTTTTACTCCTTGATTTAATTGTTCTATTCCACCGAAAAGAGCTGGTGTCTGTTGTTTAAACGATAATAATCCATCTGTTAATTGTTGACTTCCCTGCAATAATGTTTGATTTTGATGTTCTAATTTTCCTAAGCCATCATGAATCTGACTAACACCTTTCATATAAGCTTCAATACCCGGTATTAATGATGTTCTCACTGATGTATTCAAGTCTTCTAAACCACTTTGGAGTTGTTGGCTTCCTTTTTCTAGTTTTTGTGTATTTTTATACACTTGTGTTAAACTTGTACTGAATTGACGGATAGCTTCTTGATTCCCTGTGATTACACTTTTTTCTAATTCTATATACGAATAATGTGTTAAAAGATACTGTACATCTTGTTGATTCAAAGCGATATTCTTGGCTTCTGCATCACTTAACTTTTGGTTCATCCATTTTTGAGCCATTGATGGATTGGAAGACATCAATTGATTCAACAATATTGTTGCTTGATTTAAAGAATCATTAGCCTGTGTGATTGTTTGTATTTGTTCCGTATTGATTGAAGATAACTGTTGATTGAGTTGATTCAATCCTTGATAAACCTGTTGATTGCCTTCTATAAGTTTATCAGTTCCTTGATCCAAACTTTGCATTCCTTGAGTTATTGGTTCTTGATTTTTCATAAGTTGTTGTGTTCCTTGATAAACACTTGAAACACCTTTTGTATATTGTTGTAGTCCTGTGTTTAATACTGAAGACCCCTGAGATAATGCCTCCACTCCATCATGAAGTGGTTGTGTTGATTGATACAATGTGTCCAATCCATCTTTTAAAGTATAGACACCATTATGCACTGTTAAAACACCTTCCGTATAATCTTTTAATCCTTTTGTCAGTGTTTGTGCTCCGTTTTCAAATGAAAGTGTACTGTCTGCTAAAACTTGAAGATTATCTGAAATCAACTGGTTTCCATCTACCAATGCTTGACTTCCATCAGATAATTGATGTGCCCCATTATTGGCTTGTTTTAAACCATCTGTTAACGTTGTAATTTGTTCAAAAATTGTTTGAGCATATGTTTTTGTCACAGTTTGTGAAACTTCTGATTTGATTTTTTCGATTGCTGAATCATCCATTTTAGAAGCAATATAGTTACTTCCTGGATTCGTTGCATAATGAAGTTTCATTTTTTGTGGTTGTTCATCTAGAAGCGTTGTTGCATTTTTTGAAAAATCTTCAGGAATAGTAATGATCATATAATATTGACCATCTTTTAATCCTTTCTGTGCTTTATCTTTATCCACGCATTGAAAATCCATACTTGTATTGTCTTTGAGTCGATCTGCCAATTCTTTCCCTACATCTAAAGTACGATTCCCATACTTAACTGATAAATCAAGATTCACCACAGCTACGGGAATCTTTCCTGTATTTCCATAAGGATCCCACATAGATCCTAAAAAAATACAAGCATATAAACTTGGTATCAAAATAATCGCTACAAGAACGACCTTCATCCAAGTATGATGAAAAATATTCTTCCACTCCTGTTTAAGCATAAAACCCCTTCTTTCTTATTATCTTTAGATATTTAATATCCATAGATATAAAATATCTAAAGATTATTATATAAATTTCCTTATAATTGTCAACTCTTTTAGATACAAAGAATTGATTTTCTGTTAAAATAGAAAGGAAGGTGATGAAAATGAAGATTAGAAAGAGTTTTGAACAAGCTATTTGTATATTACTTTTAATAGGTGCTAATGATAAACCCATTAAAAGTCATGAACTGAGTGAAAAACTATTGGTATCAGATTCTTATCTCAAAAAAATCACCAGACAACTTGTTGTTTCTGGTTTGATTCAATCTATGGCTAATAAGCGTGGTGGTTTTGTTTTAACAAAATCGCTTGAAAATATTTCTTTATTGGATATTTTTGAAGCTATGGAAGGAAAAGAACCTTTTGTGAAAACAACACATTTGGTTGATAAGGTTTTTGATTCTCATTTAAAGGTTAAGGAAACAGAAGATTTTATTGTTGATTATTTAAATGCTGCTGAATATCAATATAAACAAAAATTAAATGAAATCACTTTATCACAAATTATAAATGCAGCCCATCAAGGAGGAGAAAATTTATGAATGAATACATACTTTCTATTTTAAAAGATATTATGGCGATTGACAGTCCTTCTGGTTATACTAAAGAAGTCATTGAATATTGTCAAAAAGAAGCACAAAATTTAGGATTTGAAACAAAACTGACTAAAAAAGGTAATCTACAAATATTCGTAGATGGACAAGATGATTATACAATTGGGTTCTGTGCTCATGTTGATACACTAGGATTAATGGTCAGAAGTATTAAAGATGATGGAACTTTAGCTTTTACGAATGTTGGTGGTCCTATTATTCCAACATTAGATGGTGAATATTGTCGTATTATGACAAGAAATCATGATGTTTATACAGGAACAATTCTTTCCAATTCACCTGCTGCTCATGTTTATAAAGATTCTAAAGACAAAGAAAGATCATGTGATACAATGCATATTCGTCTTGATGAAGTCGTTAAAACAAAAGAAGATGTAAAAAAGCTTGGTATTGATAATGGTGATTATATTGCGATTGAACCTAAAACAACATTCACTGATTCAGGATTTATTAAGTCAAGATTTTTAGATGATAAAATGAGTGTTGCGATACTTTTTGGTGTTTTGAAATATTTATCACAAAATCATATTCAACCTCAACATAATCTTTACTTTATGATTTCTACATTTGAAGAAGTGGGGCATGGTAGTAGCTATGTTGATTCAAATGTTGATGAATTGATTGCGGTAGATATGGGATGTATTGGAGAAGATTTAGCTTGTAGTGAATATGATGTCAGTATTTGTGCGAAAGATTCCAGTGGTCCTTATGACTATGAAATCACATCTACATTTATAGAACTTGCAAAAAGAGAGAATTTACAATATGCAGTTGATATTTATCCATTCTATAGTAGTGATGTTTCTGCTGCTTTAAGAGGTGGACAAAACATCAAAGGTGCTTTAATAGGACCGGGCGTTCATGCTTCACATGGTATGGAAAGAACACATATCCAAGCTGTAGAAAATACGTATCGCTTAGTTCTTGCCTATATTCATCAAGGTGAAAATCATGAATAAAAAATTACTATTATTTGATGTTGATGGTACACTGATCAGCTATGATGGGACCGTTCCTCAAAGTTGCAAAGATGCATTAAAACAAGCGAAAGATTTAGGACATTATGTATTTGTTGTGACAGGAAGAACACGTAATCGTGCAACTGTAGGAGATATTGAAGTCAGTGGTATGATTTGTGGAAATGGTGCTTATATTGAATGTGAAGGAAAGGTGCTAAAAGATCAAAAACTTTCATTAGCACAAGTGAAAGAAATTACTGATTATTTAGATTGTCATGATTTATGTTATTTCATGGAAGGGAATGATGGTTTATATGGTTCCCATGATTTTGAAACAAGAGCGGTTCCTACTTATCAAAAATATGGTCATCAAGGTGATATTAAAATTCGTGATATTTATCCAATGATGACATTTCCTGAAAGCATGTATCAAGAAAATATTACAAAAATCAATTATATTTTAAATAGTTATCAAGATTATCTTGATTTCAAAGAGCATTTTCCACAATTTCAATGTTTAACTTGGGGTGGACAAGGAGAAGAAGCTTTATTTGGTGACTGTGCTTTACCTCATATTGATAAGAAGAAAGCCATTGAACAATTAATAGATTATCTACAAATAGATCAAGTTGATATTTATGCTTTTGGTGATGCTGAAGTGGATATTCCTATGTTTGAATGTGCTGGTACAAGTATCTGTGTAGGCAGTGGTAGAGAGGCAGCCAAAAAAGCAGCCACTTATGTCACTGATGTTGTTAAAAATGATGGCATCTTCAAAGCTTTAAAACATTTTCAGATTATTTAAAAAGGACAAAAATTTTGTCCTTTTTATAGTCTATTTACTTTGATCCATTCATATGCAAAATCACAAAGAGGTTTTATTTCTAAATACCTCGTTTTTGCTAAACCCACAGTTCCAGCTTCGATATGATATTGGCTTTCATAAGCCTGACCTATATCCAAAAAATCACTATCATCATAAGCAATCTCTAAAAACTCTTTCCACACACGTTTGCCATTTTCAATGATGGCTGCCCCATTGGTATACCATTGAGGACACTCTTGCCAAACTTCAGCTAAATGCATACAAGTACAATGCTCATAGCTGACTCCTAATAGTAAAACATGTGCATTCAAGTCATATAATCTTTGTAAAGGTGAATCTTTGCCAAATCCTGGTGATAATGGATGTTTTTCAACAATCATGTTTGCCATTTTTCCTCTAGCACTAAATGATACTTCTGGATGATAGGAACGCAAAACTTGAGGATAATGCCAAAAGGCTTCCGCAATCTTTCCCATTTCTCTTGTTGGTGTTTTATCACATTCAAAAGGAGGCATATAATCTTTAATCACAGATATCCAATCGGCTGGAACAGGAGGATTTTGCCACAATTCTGGCTGACTGTTTTCTCCACTAAAGCTTGGCATAACAATTGTTCCTTCTTCTCCCACTGTTTCAATTAATGCTTCAATCACAGCTATTTCTCGTCCAGCAATCCATCCTATTTGTGACATGGACGAATGCACTAAAACAATATCTCCTTTTTGTATTCCTATCTTTTGAAAATCTTCTTTCAAAGTATCTTTAGTTTGTGGTCTTATACTCTTTTGAATAACACTTGCTTCACTCATAATGTTCCATCTTTCCAAATGTTTTGATCAATAAAATCAAACACTTTATTCCAATAGTCTTCAACATCATAGTCTTTTGCTTGAGCATGACCAGCTTCTTTTACAATATAAAGCTCTTTCGTCGTAGGACAAGCATCATAGACTTCATAAACCATATCTACAGGCACAAAATCATCTTTACCCCCATGAATAAATAACATTGGTGCATTCGCTTTTTTAACCTGTTCTAAACTCGAAGCCTCTTTAAAATCATATCCTGCTCTTATTTGTGCCATAAAATTGGAAATATCTAATACTGGAAATGTTGGTAAAGAAAAACGCTTATCCAGTTCACTAGCAAAAATATCCCACACACTTGTATAACCACAATCTTCAATATATCCAACCACATGTGGTAAATGATCTCCTGAAGCCATCATCACTGTTGCTCCACCCATTGAAACACCATGTAAAATAATTTGAGCTTGATTATCTTTTTCAATAATCCAGTTAACCCAACAGGCGATATCATCTTTATCTAGCCAACCCATACCAATATATTCTCCATCACTTTTCCCATGAGCACGATTATCTGGTAAGACAACATTATATCCATGTTCATAATAAGTTGCCCCATAAGACATCATATTTTCATTACTTGATTTATAACCATGAATCAAAATGACCCATTGGTGTGTATTTTCATGATCTAAATATTTACCTTTTAAATTTAGTGAATCATCACTACTCACAATCATAGGTTTCGTTTGACTTTCAAAATCAATCCCTTTCACCATTTCTTTTTCTTGATTTTGATCAATCTGTTTTTGAACAGAATCACTGAGTTGAACTTCATCACTTTCATCTATTTCTCTTTGATCAGAAGAACTACTTGGCGATAATGCATAATTTACAAAATAACTCCCTACTCCATATCCAGCACTTAAAAGAATAGAAACAACAATAAAAGTGATAATAAACCATCTTTTTTTCAAAACCATCATCCTTTCATACTGGCTTATTGTACTGAAAAAATATGAATTCTTCAAGAAAATGAGTAGGAATTCCTACTCATTAATTAATTTATTTTCAATTAAAAACTGTTTTGCAACATCACTTGTTTTCTTATTTAATTCATCAACTTGATAATTCAATTCTACCATAACATCATCATTTAAATAATTCTGTAACTGATTAATCAAATCAACAACTTCTGGATATTCATCAACAATAGTATTATTGACAATCGGTATCGCATGATATGGCAGGAAGAAATTTTTATCATCTTCTAAAACCTGTAAATCAAACTTCTTTAATAGTCCATCAGTTGAATAAGCATCAATGACATCACATTCATTGTTCATTAATGCTGTATAACGTGGTGCTCCATCAATAGGAACAGTCTGTTTGAAATGAATAGGATATGCTTTTTGTAATCCTACCCAGCAATCTTCTCTTTCCATAAACATTAATGTTGGTGAAAATGTGAGTTGTTGAGAAACTTTACATAAATCACTTATTGTTTTGATATGATACTGCTCAGCTGTATCTTTTCTAATCGCAAGTGTATAAGTATTGTTGAAGCCTAGAGAATCTAAAACATTTAAATCATATTGTTCTTTCATCTGTTCTTTGACAGTGTTATAGACTTCATCAACATTTCCATTAGGTTCATTTCCTAAGACATTACCATAAATTGTTCCTCTATATTCTACATACATATCAATGGATCCCGTACGCACAGCATCTAAGACAATAGAACTTGAACCTAGAGATAATGACTGTTCCACATCTATGTCTGTATTCCCTTCAATATAATACTTCAACATATAATTTAAAATCTCTTGTTCAGTAAAATCCATGCTTCCAATTCTAATGACTTGACTGCCATTTGTCTTTGCTAAGCCTGTATAAACAAAGCTGGCTGCTAAAGCAAGACATGAAATAACAATGACAACTTTATCCAATATACCTTTCATTTTGGATCTTGGTTTTGATAATTGGAAACTCTTTGGTGTGACTAATCTCTCTAAAATAGAAAATATATAATCTATAAGTAATGCCAGTAAGCAGGCAGGTATAGCTCCAGCTAAGATTTGAGCATTATTGACCGTTCGAATACCCGCATAAACCAAATATCCTAAACCATCAGCGCCAATAAAAGCTGCCAAAGTCATCAAACCAACCGAACTAACTGCACTGACTCTGACACCAGCCATGATAACAGGTGCAGCTAATGGAATCTGAACTTTATATAAAACCTGAAATTTATTTAAACCAATACCTTTAGCTGCTTCTAAAGTTTCTCCGTTAATATTGTCCAGTCCTGTGACTGTATTTTTAATAATAGGTAATAAAGAGTAAAGTATCACCATGACAATGGCTGGTTTTGTTCCAATGCCTAAAAGAGGAATCATAAAACCTAATAAGGCCATTGATGGAATCGCCTGAATAATATTTGCTAATGCCATAATTGGTTTTTTAGATGGCTTAAAATAAGTAATAAAAATACCTAAAGGGACACCTATAATAATCGCAATCAAAATAGCCATAACAGTCAATTGAACATGACCTATTAATAAATCAAAAATCTGCATATAGTTTTGGGAACAATAATCTATAAATGCCTGCATTATTCTCCCTCACTTTCATCATATTTTTTAGAAAGCGTTGTAACCAGGGTACTCTTGGTAATTAAACCTTTTAAGATCCCATCATCTACAACAGGAATTGTATACATATTCTTCTCTTTGGTGATATTTAAAACATCAACGATTGATTCCTGTGAAGAAACTGTGATACATTCCTTTTGCATAACATGACCCACAATTTCATCTTTATTTTTTTCATCAGCTGCATCAGCCGCATGAATAACACCTTTAAAATGTCCCTGACGATCTATTACCATCAAACTATCAACGCTTGAATTAAACATCATATTTAAAGCTTTTACACATTTTAAACGATCATAACAGGTAATTGGTCGATCTATCATAATGTCTGCTGCTTTGATTAATTCTGGTGAATCCCAGATACGCTTTTTCCCAACAAAGTTTAAAACAAAGTCATTGGCAGGATGTTTTAAGATTTGTTCTGGTGTATCGTACTGTTGAATCTTTCCACCACTCATAATACATATACGATCTGCTAATTTGATAGCTTCTGCCATATCATGTGTCACAAACACAATCGTCTTTTGAACACTATTTTGTAATGTCAACAGTTCATCCTGTAATTGATTTCTCGTAATAGGATCTAACGCACTAAAAGGTTCATCCATTAAAATAATATCTGGTTCACTTGCAAAAGCTCTTGCAACACCTACACGTTGTTGTTGACCACCACTCATCTGAACAGGATACTTATCTAAATATTCATCTGGATCTAAACCAACCATATTTAAAACATCTTTCACTTTTTCCAAAAGATGTTTATCATTTTTATTTTTTAACTTTGGAATCAGTTCAATATTTTCTTTCACTGTCATATGAGGAAATAATCCTGTTTGTTGAATAACATAACCAATATTACGTCTTAATTCAATTTCATTTTCCTCACTAATATCCTTTCCATTTACATAAATTGTCCCCTGGCTTGGTTTAATCAACCGATTAATCATCTTTAAAGCAGTCGTTTTTCCACACCCACTGGGTCCAATCAAACAAACAAATTCACCATCATTCACTGTAAAATTGATATCTTCCAATACATGTTTATCTTTAAATGACTTGTAAACATTTTGAAATTCTATCATAAGCAAAACACCTCACTTAAATACATTTTATATCTTAGATGTGACTCTTATGTGAATTCTTTAATTATCTATATCTTTATATCCTTAAAATATAGAGTTTTTTTATTTATATCCTAAATAATAACATAGATATCATTTGAATTTTGACGAAAAAAAGAATATGAATTACGACTTCATATTCTTAAATGCAGTTGAAAGCATCAACTTAATTCTATTTAATTGGTTAACTTCACTCGCACCTGGATCATAATCCACAGCCACAATGTTACTTTGTGGATATTTTTTACGTAAGGCTTTAATAACACCTTTACCTGTTACATGATTTGGTAAGCAGGCAAATGGCTGCATACACACAATATTTGGTGCACCTTCTTCAATTAATTCAATCATTTCTCCAGTTAAGAACCATCCTTCACCTGTCTGATTTCCAATAGAGACAACTTCACTTGCTTTTTTCGCAATTTGATCAATAGGTGTTGGTGGATCAAAACGTTTTGAATCTCTTAATGCCTTAATCATATCTTTTCTTAAGAAATCAACAAACCAGATGGCAAAATTACATAACCATACTGAAGATTGTGAAGCATCAAAATGTTCATGTTCATACCAAGTGTTATAGAAACAATACTGGAAGAAATCAATTAAATCAGGCATAACGGCTTCTCCACCTTCTGATTCAATGATTTTCACAATTTCATTATTGGCAGTAGGATGGAATTTAACTAAGATTTCTCCAACCAATCCAACTCTTGGTTTTTTAATATCTAATAATGGCAATTCATCAAAGTCTTTGACAATTTGATAAACATTCTTTTTAAATTCTTTCATACTACCATTTTTCACATTTTCCTGACATTTTGCAACCCATGATTCATAAAGTTTATTGGCTGAACCTTTGACTTTTTCATAAGGACGTACACGATAAAGAACGCGCATAAATAAGTCCCCATACATAGCACCAATGATTACTTTTTTAGCAATCTTATATGTAATCTTAAATCCAGGATTACTTTCTAATCCAGATAAGTTTGCAGAGATAACTGGAATTTGTTCCATATCTGCATCTTTAAGAGCTTTTCTGATAAATGCAATATAGTTCGTTGCACGACATCCTCCACCTGTTTGAGAGATAATCAACGCCACTTTATTCAAATCATATTTTCCACTATTTAAAGCATTCATCATTTGTCCTACAACCAAAATACTTGGATAACATGCATCATTGTTGACATATTTTAATCCCTGTTCTACTGCATCTTTATCAACTGAAGGCAACACTTCAAAGTTATAGCCTTCCGAATTCATTGCGGTTTCAACAAACTGGAAATGAATCGGTGACATCTGTGGACAAAGAATTGTATAACGATCTTCTTTCATCTGTTTTGTAAAAGGTACTTTCACCTGTTCATACTTCTTAGATAAATCAATAATATCTTCTTTCTTTTCAATTGTAGCTTTTAAAGAACGAATACGGATACGAATAGCTCCTAAATTGCTTCCTTCATCAATTTTAATTAAAGTATATATTTTATTTCTTGCTTTTAAAATTTCAGCTACCTGATCAGCTGTAACAGCATCCAAACCACAACCAAATGATGTTAATTGAATCAACTGTAAATCTTTTTGTGATGATACAAAAGATGCGGCTTTATATAAACGAGAGTGATAAGTCCATTGATCAACAACACGTAATTTTAAATGTTCTTCATCTAAATAACAAACACTATCCTCACTTAAGACAACAAATCCTTCACTCGTAATTAAATCTGGAATTCCATGATTAATTTCAGGATCCACATGATAAGGACGACCTGCCAAAACAATACCTTGCATATGGTTTTCACGCATATATTCCATGGCACGTTTTCCTTCTGCACGAATATCCTGCTGACAGTGATCCAATTCTTCATACGCCTTATCAATGGCATGATGTAATTCCTGATCTGTAATATGAAATTCACTTAATTCTTCTTTTAAAACATTGAATAATGTTTTCTTATTATTTAAAGAAATAAATGGATTTTTAAATTTTATATTTTTCTGCTCAAGATTATCAACATTATTTCTAATGACTTCTGGATAAGAAGCCACCACAGGACAATTGTAATGATTTCCGGCATTTTCATTTTCCATTCTTTCATAAGCGACTGATGGATAGAAGATAAAAGGCACTCCTCTAGCAATCAGATTTTCAATATGTCCATGTGTAATTTTAGCAGGATAACAAGCACTTTCACTTGGAATAGATTCAATTCCTTTTTCATAGATGGCTTTAGATGAACGAGATGATAAAACAACTCTAAATTTCAATTCTGTAAAGAAAGTATGCCAGAAAGGATAGTTTTCATACATATTTAAAGCTCTAGGGATACCAACAATACCTCTAGGAGCATCTTCAATTGGTAAAGAACGATAATTGAAAACACGACGATATTTATAATCAAATAAGTTTGGTAATGATTTAGATTTTAATGGTAAATTAGCTCCTCTTTCACATCTATTTCCACTAATAAACTCTCTTCCATCATTAAATGAAGTAATTGTCAACATACAGTTATTTGTACATTTACCACAATTTTTCATACTATTTTGATATGTTAAATGTTCTAATTCTTCACGTGTTAATAAAGTTGTCCCTTTGCCATCATCTTTTTCTTTCGCAATTGTTGCCATTCCATAAGCACCCATCAATCCTGCAATATCAGGTCTAATGACTTCAATACCTGCTTCTTTTTCAAAAGCACGTAAAACGGCTTCATTATAGAATGTTCCACCTTGTACAACAACATTTTTACCGATTTGGTCTTTACTTCTTAACTTAATAACTTTATATAAGGCATTCTTAATAACGGAATATGATAATCCTGCTGAAATATCTGCTAAAGATGCACCTTCTTTTTGAGCCTGTTTCACTTTTGAATTCATGAAAACTGTACAACGACTTCCTAAATCAAGTGGATGTTTTGACATCAATGCCATCTCGGCAAATTCATCAATTTCATATCCTAAAGAATGAGCAAATGTTTCAAGGAAAGACCCACATCCAGATGAACATGCTTCATTCAATGTAATATCTTGAATGACTTCATCCTTAATGGTGATAGCCTTCATATCCTGTCCACCAATATCTAAAATAAAGTCAACATCAGGTTCAAAGTGTTTAGCTGCTGTGTAATGAGCAATTGTTTCTACTTCACCATAATCCACTTTTAATGCTGCTTTAATTAAAGCTTCACCATATCCAGTGACACCAGTTTTTTGAATATGACATCCTTCAGGAATTAAATCATAGATTTCCTTCATAATTCTAATAATTAAATCTAAAGGATTTCCTTCGTTAGAATTGTAGAAAGAATATAATATTGATCCTTCATCATCAATTAATACAACTTTAGATGTTGTTGAACCAACATCAATACCAACATAAATATTGCCTTGATATTTTTTTAGATTTCTTTTCTTTGTCATTGCTTGAAGATGACGATCTCTAAATCCTCTTAATTCATCTTCATTATGAAATAAAGGTTCTAATGTATGAGCTGCTTCTGTTCCATTATCTTTTAAAACTTTTAAATCATGAATCAATTTTTCTAATGAAAGTGATTCTTCAACATCTTTTGCATTTAATGCAGCTCCCATAGCTACAAACAATTGGGAATTATCTGGGAAAATAATATCATCATCTTGAAGCTCTAATGTTTCAATAAAACGTTGTCTTAGTTCACTTAAGAAGTATAAAGGTCCTCCTAAAAAAGCCACTTTTCCTTTAATCGGTTTTCCACAGGCTAACCCACTGATAGTCTGATTCACAACTGCCTGAAAAATAGAAGCCGCTATATCTTCTTTTCTTGCGCCTTCATTGATTAAAGGCTGAACATCAGTTTTCGCAAAAACCCCACAACGAGAAGCAATTGGATAAATACGCTGATGATTTTTGGCTAATTCATTCAATCCTGAAGCATCAGTCTGTAATAAAGTGGCCATCTGATCAATAAATGCACCTGTTCCACCGGCACAAGTTCCATTCATACGTTGTTCTAACGAACCTTCAAAGTATGTAATTTTCGCATCTTCTCCACCTAATTCAATGGCAACATCTGTTTGTGGAATATAAGTTTCTATTGTTTTGGTACATGCAATCACTTCCTGTACAAATTTGACATTCAATGATTGAGAAATTGACAATCCTCCTGATCCTGTAATAACTGGATAAATATTGATTCCTGGATATTCTTGATGAATTTCTTCTAATAATGTAAGTATTGTATTTCTGACATCTGAGTTATGTCTGACATAACGTGAAAATAAACAGACATCCTTTTCATCTGTTAAATAAGCTTTAACTGTTGTAGATCCCACATCAATTCCTAAATAATATTGACTCATAACACTTCTCCTTTAAACATTACAACTTATCTATAATTTTTAATCTTATCTTATTTCGACATTATCTTCAATTGATATGCTTTACTTCAAATCTTTAATAATTTGATTAATCTTTAACGATAAACGTAAATATTCTTTAGTATCTTCTTCTCCTAAACATTCTAAAAGATGACCAAAATAGGCTTCAATTTCTTTTTGTTTTTCTCTAGCAAATGCTTTCCCTTTATCCGTAATAAACACCTTTATTTTTCTTTTATCTAATGGATCGACTATCCTTTGGATATAACCTTTTTTAGATAATGTATTAAGCACTGCTGCAACTCTTGACGTATTAATATCAAAACGCTGACTAATCTCGGAAGCATTGACTCCATCACCATCCATCAAATAAATAAGAACTGCACATTCCCCTCTGGCAATTTCACTGATATCACGATGACAAAACTTAAATGCCTGTTCATTTTCTATCATATAACCTATTAATTTTCTAGCATATTTACGATAATCCATTTTATTTACCTCACACTATGAGCATTTTATACAACTTTATTACTTTTGTCAATTTTTTTGTTTATTTGTCTATTTGTGAAAAATAAGCGATATTGTTTGATGTTCAAATTTGATGTTGATACAATAAAGAAAAGAGGGGGGAGATACATATGTATGAAAAAATAAAAGAACTTGCAAAGTTATATTATCCTGATACTGTAAATTGTCGTCGTGATTTACATAAGTATGCTGAAAAAGGCTGGTTAGAAATGCGAACAGCCTGTTATATTGCTTCTACATTAGAGGAATTAGGATACGAAGTGCTTGTTGGTGAAGATATTATGAAAAAAGAAGCACGTATGGGTGTGCCAGCAGAAACAATTTTACATTTAAATTACCACCGTGCTCAAAAGCAGGGAGCAAATCCTTACTATTTGGAAAAAGTTAAAATGGGAATGACTGCCGTGGCAGGTGTTTTAAAATGTGGCGAAGGTCCAACACTTGCTTTAAGATTTGATATTGATGCTTTAGGCCTCATTGAAGAATCATCATCAAGTCATTTTCCTTTTACGAATGGTTTTGCATCTGTACATCGTGGAACAATGCATGCCTGTGGTCATGATGGTCATACTGCAATTGGTTTAACCACAGCGAGAATACTTATGCAAATCAAAGAACATTTACATGGAACAATCAAACTTATATTTCAGCCTGCTGAAGAAGGTGTCATGGGAGCAAGAAGTATTGCTGAAAGTGGATTCTTGGATGATGTTGATTATATTTGTGCAGCTCATATTATGCCTCAAGAAGATCAACCTTATGATTTGTATTTTGGTATGGATGAATCTTTTGCGACAACAAAACTTGATATTACTTATCATGGTGTTTCGACTCATGCTGCTGAATCGCCACAGTTTGGAAAAAATGCTTTATTATCAGCTGCCAACTGTATTTTAAATTTACACTCTATTCCTCGAAACAGTGATGGTCAAACACGTGTGAACGTTGGAACTGTTCATGCAGGAACGGGAAGAAACGTTGTACCTGAAACAGCTAAACTTGAAATTGAAGTTCGTGGGGTGACAAGTGAACTCAATCGCTATATGGAAATCTATGCCAGAGATATTATTGAAGGTTCTGCACGTATGCATGATACTGTTGTAGAAATCAAAGAAATGGGTAAAGCCTATGCTCTCAACTGTGACGATGACTTCATGAATACCATTCGCTCTATGTGTCAACAGTATCTTCCTGATCTAAAATTACCACCTTATAATTTAAGTCCACTTGGGGGTAGTGATGACTTTTCATATTTCATGGAACGTGTTCAAGCTCATGGTGGTAAAGCCACTTACATGAAACTTTTAACACCTATGACTTCTTCCCCTCATAATGATGCTTTTGATTTTGATGAAAAAGTTCTAGCATTAGGACCTCGCATCTTTGCAAGTCTTATCTATTATCTTTCTCATGAAAACAAGGCATAAGAGATACAAATCAAGTATCTTTTATGCCTTTTCATTATTTATTAGCTTTCTTATAACGTTTTCCTTTGGTTACACCATTATCAATAAGTTTTTCATTTTCTACTAGTTCTTTTAATAATGTTTGAACACGTCTTTCCTTAACACCCAAAATATCTATAAAATCTTTTACCTTATACCATTGTCCATATTCCATATAAGAAAGAATTTGTTCATATTGTTTGAATGTTTTTCCTGAACTTTTTTTCTCGCACTTTTTTCTCGCACTTTTTTGAAAATATTCTAATGAAATAATTTTATATAGCTTTTATATAACGTTCAAAATTATCACTTAAATATTCCTGAACGAGTGCATTGAGCTTTGAATCAATATCTAAAATACGTTGATGATTGACTATAGGATTAATATATCTTTTTTTAGCGTTCACCTTTAAATATCCAGTTTGAGGAAATGAAGATCTCAGAACTTTATGAAAGTGTGTATAATTTTCATAAAGTTCTTTTGTTAAGGAATGACTTATTAATTTTTGAATAACTTGTGTTTCGGTTGTATATAAATCATCATATGAACAAACATGAAGATTTATAGCTAAACGCATTAATCTTGCAAGATATTCCATACAATAACGATTTTCATCACTTGTATAACATAAACTGCATTTCAACATCACTTGAGTAAATAGTCTAGCTATCTTGAAATCATCAAAAATCAATTCGTCTTTGGAATCATTGACTTGAACATGTTTATAAATATTGCCTATTTCTTCTTTAGTCATTATTTTATAATAGACTGCATTTGATAATGTATATTCTAAACGATCAGCTGATAATTGGGGTGTATCATTATCAGCAATGGGATAATCATGATAATTCATGACTTTATCACTATCAATATGATAATATTCAAAAATAGATTGAAGTTCTAAACTCTTTTGAATCATTTCCTCTGTTAAATTTTCTGTTGTTTCTTGATGTATATAATCATGATACATAAAATCAATCACATGAGCAAATACAGGTGTGGCTATATCATGAAGTAATGCAGCAATCGTTTGATGTTTATCGTGTGTAAAATGATAAACAATCAAAGCGACTCCTATACGACAAAGCCTAATCAATTTTGTTTAGAGATTATTCTCTGTCGTATTCGTGGTACTTTTGATTATTTGATATATCCATATTATCCTGCCTATATGGGCTAATGTTATCAATTTGTTATCGGGGTTGATAACACTGGCTCTGAAACTGCGGATAATAACAATATGTTCTGGCTCACATTATAAGCGATTTTGTTTAGAAAATCAAGATATTAAAATCGTTTCCCAAAAACATCTATAACACAAATAGAGCTCTTTCATAGTCTTTAACATAGTATCTGATATTTTTCCTGCCTTTTTGGACAATCGTATGTCCTTCCGCTTCCAACTTTTCTTTCTGAGCTTCTATGCCGCCGGGATATTTGGCGTTTAATTCCCCATTCGCCTTTAAGGTGCGCCAATAAGGTGTTACATCCTTGGAACGCTGATAGCTCGCCCACGCAACAATCGAAACAAATATTCCTGCTGTAATCGGCTCTGTAAAATCGGCTCCATTTTCATTTGCAAAATATTCTCTTATCGCACCAACAGTAAGCAGTTTTCCATACGGCACAAGACGCATAACCTTATCATAATCAATCGGCGGCGCAAAATACATTTTGTTTCCGCCATACTTCTCTATGCTTTTTTCATCTGTGATCGTCTGAAATTTGGGCATATCCTTACTATCATGCAGCATCGCATTAAAATCTTTTTTATCTTCATTTGCCATTGTAAGCACCTCCTGTACACAAGTATAAGTCAATGAAAAAACCTATGCAATGAGACGGTTTTAAAATTTCCGTTTTTAAATTTAATACTCAGTTCTCCAGCTCTGCATCTTAGCTGATAGCAATTTAATCCCTGTTACCTTTTTCTAAATAATATAATTTAAGACTACCAAATATAAGGTATTAACCTGTATTTAACTTTCTTTTTATAATCTGCATATCCGTCAAGTTCGGTTTCAAGTACCTGTTCTTCGTTTTTTATTCTTTTTGCGAAAATCAGAGGATAAAAGAGAAACACAACGAAAGAGAGTATTGATCCAAGCATCAACGGCATTGTAAGGAAAAGAATAATTGTTACACTATACATTGGATGTCTGACAATACCGTAAAGTCCTGTATCAATTACCTTTTGATTTTCCTGCACCTCAATCGTTCTGGAGAGATATGTATTTTCCCGTAAGACTTCTGCATAAAGCAAATACGCAATCAAAAATATAGCAGCCGCTATGTAAGGCACTGTTTTAGGAAGCGACAGCCAGCCAAAACGAAAATCAAGCCCTGCCAATACAAAGCCAACAACAAACATCAAGCCGCTAAGTTTTATTACAAGACTTTGCTCGCTTTGCTGTTCCTTAGCGTTAAGACGCTTACTTAATAATTGGGGGTTTTTGAACATCATCACAATACCGGCGACAAACATAGGAACAAACAAAACTCCCATAAGCAACCAACCGTTGGGATATTGCACTGTTCCCGCAGGCAGAAACAGAAGTAGCCCTACAAGAATAATTCCAAGCACAAATTTTATGATTGCATTGCAAAATAATTTTATTGTCATTGTACCGCCCTCCTTTGTCGGCTACTATTATTGTTTTTTCATCTGCCGCAAAAATAAAAGCACAGCCCCTGCAACAGCCACAATGGTATAACCGAGCACCCACCAAAGGTGCGACAGGATACCCGAATAATCCGCACTAAAGACAGCCCGTTCCAATTCAACAGCATGGATGAAAGGCAAAGCATTTGCGATTTTCTTAAATACGCCGCCTACAAGGTCTACATCAAACCAAATCCCCGACATCCAAGCGGACAAATTGGTAAGTAACGCTCCACAGATACCGCCGACCTGCTTTGAATTAAAAACGCTTCCGCAGATAAGCCCCAAAGCAATATAAAACAATGCTACGGGAATGAGAAACAGCAAGGCATATAAAACAGTGATTGTCAGCTTCAAGCCGAGCAGAGCCGCCGCTATGTAGCAAATAACCCCCTGTGCTACTGCAATCGGTAAAATTGGCAGGGTATAGCCGAAAATAAAATCCGAAGCGGTAAGCGGAGTAGTATAAAGCCTTTGCAGCAATGCACTTTCTCTATCCTTTGAAATAAGGACAGCGGCAAACAAAGTCATAAAGGATAATCCAAATACCGTTATGCCGGGGGTTAGATTGTCAAGCTCAAACATCGGCACAGGAATATTTGCCTGTATTGCAGTAAGCAAACCGATAAGGACAAGAGGAAAGCCTAAGCCAAAAAACAGGTTAAGCGGGTCACGCAGTATTTCTTTTGCCGTTCTACCCGAAAATGCAAGCAATCTCATAATTTTTTACTCCCTTTTACAATAGCAACAAAAGCGTCCTCGAATTTTTCCGTTCCCGCCTTTGCTTTCAATGCCTCCGCTGTTCCGAGCGCAAGCAGCTTGCCGTCCTTCATAATACCGATACGGTCTGCAAGAGCTTCCGCTTCCTCCATATAGTGCGTGGTCAAGATAATGGTTATTTTCCCTTTAAGTGTACGAATGGTATCCCATAAGTCGCTTCGTGCCAGAACATCAAGCCCTAATGTCGGTTCGTCAAGAAAAAGTATCTGCGGCTCGCTGATAAGAGCCATTGCAATGCTTAACCTGCGTTGCCACCCGCCCGATAATTTACCTGCCCTTTTGCTCAAAATAGCGGTTAAATCAAATTGTTCGGAAAGCTCCTTGGTTTTAGCATGCATCTTCTCTTTTGTAAAACCGTGAACACCGCACATCAGCTCAAGGTTTTCCCTTACACTTAAATTTGGGGCAACGGCTGTCTCCTGCGGAGATACGCCTATGATACTTTTCACCGCAGCCACATCAGTAACAATACTGTTGCCGTTCACAAAGGCGTTGCCGCTGTCGGGCTTTGTCAAGCAAGTAAGCATTTTAATTGTGGTCGTTTTTCCTGCCCCATTTACGCCAAGCAGAGCAAATAATTCGCCTTGCCGGGCCGTCAAATCAAGGCCGTCAACGGCGGTTACATCCTTATATTTTTTTGTAAGCTGAACAGTTTTAATTGCCTGCATTGTCTTTTCCCTCCGTATAGCGGTATTTAAGTCCCATATAAGCATCGGTAAGCACTCTGCTGATAAATTCATCGTCCCAATCAAGATAGGAAGTGGCTATCATCGTAGCAATACCGTGAACATAGAGCCACATTTCCAGATGAAACAAATATGCTTCATCTTCACTAATCCCTAAATTTTGCTGTATTAACTGCATAAGGGGTCTGATTTCTTCTTTGTTTTCTTCTATTTTTTCACGGCTTCGGTCACGCATAAAAAGCAGCTTGAAAAGCTCCCTTTCTTCTTTGGCAAAGCGGATATATGCCATGCCGCTTGCCTTATAGGGGGGATATTTTCCCTTAGCCATATCTTCACGCAAATAATTCTGATACAGCAGGTCAGAAGCTATAAAAACCTCCTGCCCGACTTCCTCCATATTTTTGAACAGTCCGAAAATCGGTTTGACAGAGCATCCAAGCTCCGCAGCCAACGCTCTTGCGGTCAATCCAGATATTCCATTCTTCCGTGTTACATTCAAAGCGGCATTAGTTATTTCATCTCTTGTAAACTTAAATTTCGGGGGCATTTGTTCATCTCCTTAAGGCAACATTTATTACGCAACATTTGTTTCTTATTATATAGAAATAGCTGCTTTTTGTCAAACAGCTATAACAGTGAAACGGAATATGTAACGCTTTTGGGTGTCAAAACGCCCTGTTTAAGCGTTTAAGAGAGCAAAAAAGACGGGTAAGGAGTTTATCCCTACCCGCCACAATTTTACAGTTGTATGCGTTACATTGCGTTATTTGCAGTTGTCATTCTTCGTCTTAAGCGTGTTAATATCACTTCTGCCCTTAAAATGCGATAGGATTTTATCAATCTTTCTTGTCTGTGAATAAACGGCAGATCGCCATAACACCTGCAAACAAGACCCCTGCCACCGGCCACACAATCCAGGTAGTCTCCCATGCGTTTGTTAAAAAGCTCCAGACAAGGTATATAGCTGTTGCTGACAGCCAGTACGCTGTTGCAATCGTTTCCTTAATGTAGCTTTTCCTTATCTCTTGGGGTGTATATTCACCCTCTTTCAGCAACTTCTGCATACTCGCCCATCGAACGCCGGCTATGATAAATATTCCTGCTCCGATTCCGGCGAGCAGCAAAGTAATTGCCAGCATGATAACGATTAAAAATTCGTTTTCGGTAAACGCACCGACCAGCAGAGGAACGGGGGATAGAATACAGATACCGGTTGCAATCATATTGCTCCTTACATAGACAGGTCTATATTCTTTTTGTCTTTCTTTAACCATTCCCGTTACGCCATATTCTGTTTCAAAAGGTTCTTTATCAATGAAGTCATAGGGTGCATTTTTAAAGCCGCAGTGCAGAAAGATCGCAACTGCAACAGCAACAAAAACGAACAGAGAAACAAGCCCGATCCCTCCGGCGACATTTTCAGATATGGAGAGAGCAACCTCGGACACCGCTCCCAAAAGCAAAAGAGGGATTACCGCAATAACGCAAAGAAAAGTTGCTACGGCAATTTTTACGGACGCAGACTTTCTCCATTTCAAAAAATGATCTGCCTGTGACAAAGTAATCCGTTTCACAGGTATATCTGTTTCATCTGTGAACTCCTCATCTTCCATTTCGTCCTTGAGAAGATAATCGGTCGTCACGCCGAACAAATTTCCAAGCTGAAGAATTTTTTCTAAATCCGGTGTAGTCTGTGCAGCCTCCCATTTGGATACCGCCTGACGGGACACATTCATTTTTGCAGCCAGTTCTTCCTGAGACCAGCCATTTCTTTTTCTCAATCGAATAATCTTATCCGCTAAAATCATAATCATTTACCTCCGTTTGATACTGTAGTGCAATCGCCCTATTTCTATGTATAGGATACTCTTTTCAAAGGTTGCATACCACCAAACGGCGGTTTGAAATGTGTCAACCTGCGGTTGCAGAAGTATTTTTCCATACAATACAAACTATTTCCACGGTCTGCTGTCGGCAAGCCAGCCTTGCTCCGCCCAATACTTTCCGTCAAGGTATTCGGGATCTGATCTATGTATGGATTTCTGCATCATACGGCAGAAGAAAAACTTAAATTTCGTAATCAAATTTGTATGTGCGGGCTTTGTATAATCTATATGAGCAAACTTCCGAGACAGCTTTTGAAGCTTTCCCGCAAGCTCGGCTTGTTTCTTTTGCGGCAATTTTTCCCAGACGATATCGCTCATCAATGCACCGGTAAATATCTCGATTTTGGAAATGCCCCACCACGATAAGCTGTGCTTCATATCTTTTGCCGCAGATTTTGCTCCGCTGCCCAAGCATTGTGTTATGATGACAGCTCGTTTTCCAAACATTTCAGGAGCAGGACGGTGCGGTATCCAACGATAGGCAAAATGGTCAAGTAACGCTTTCATTGCACCGGTCGCATGAAAGACATATGCAGGCGATGTCATCACAATCAAGTCCGCTTCCAAAAGTGATTTTTCAATTTTCCTGATATATTCAGCATCCTTGCATTTCTGTTCGCCCTTTAAGATACAGTTTGTGCAGCCAGCGCAGAAAGCGGGGCAATCCTTTGGAAGATAATATTCTGTAATATTCGCATTATCACTAAAGTCTGCTAAAAACATCTCTTTTAGACGATAGGTAACGCCGTGTTTTTCCGTTCCGTTTATCACTGTTATATTCACTCTTTATACCTCCAAAATATCGTGTAAAACTTGTGTGTGAAAATTCCTGCGGTTTTCTTTCTGTCTAAGGTCAATCCCCAATATTTGCGATATAATTTCGTATCGTAGGAACATTTGCTGCATAACGGTAATCAAATACAGCGTTTTTCGTCTTATCGCCGCTTCATCAAGGTCAGGACGGCAGGCTGCAACAAGCGGAAGATATGCCGCATAAGTTCTGTAAGTGTTGTCATTTTCTTTCGGTGACTGCATATCGGTAAGAACAGAAATTTTGGAAATGGCATAATGTTCAAACAGAAAATCAAGGGTTATATTGCCGAGATAAGTGAGCTTCTCAAAAGGAGTAAAGCCGTCTGTTTTCTCTCGTATATTCTGAAAATGCTCAACTGTTCCGTTTATCATACGCTCAATACATTGCTCGATGAGTTGATCCTTGTTTCCAAAATGATAATTTACAAGGCCTAATCCAACGCCTGCTCTTTTGCATATCTCACGGACTGTAACTTCGTCTAAATGTTCCCCTTTTTCCTCAATTAGTTTAATCGTCGCCTGTATAATGGCTTCTTTATTATCCACACTATACCTCCTTTTGAACATTGTTCAAATACATTATGCTGAACGCAGTTCAAAAAGTCAAGAGATTGTGACTAACAAGTGAAGTATGTAACGCTTTTCGGTGTCAAACCGCCCTGTTTAAGCGTTTAAGAGAGCAAAAAAAGACGGGTAAGGAGTTTATCCCTACCCGCCACAATTTTACAGTTGTATGCGTTATAATGCTTTAATTATAGATAATTTCCTCGTTTACAATATCCATTGCTCTATTACGAATACTGTTCATTGTCTGTACCCACAGCATTGAATTTTCTGCCTTTAGCTGTTCAGTTAAGCCCTCTCGCTCCGCTATCTGTTTTACCAGCCGAAGAAACGTATCTTCCGCCTGCTCGTCAATATCCACAAGATAGCTGTTCAGCTTGCCGCTTGTAAGCAGGTTGGTATAAAGCACCTTGCGGTGCTGTTTGAGATAGCGCAAATGCCGCTGCCCCCATACGCCGATAGGCTTGGTTTCTTTTTCGGCGGGTAAAGACAGACAAGGAAGAAAATAATCTCCCTGCTGTATATAAGTGCCGCCCAGTTCTTCAAAAATCATCTTTGCCATTTTGTTTTCCTCCTGAAAAATGATTTATCTTGAGCGTGTGTAATCACGCTTTTGACCTTTGAGATTTCTCGCCTGTTCAAGCAAGCTGTCTATCTGTTTGTGTCCGAATACTCTGCGAAGCAGCGAATAATCTTTGTTTTCAGCCCTCAGCCTTGTGTTTTCTTCGGTAAGCTTACCGTTAATTTTTGAGAGCTTTTCGTTTTCACGATATAGATTTCCGTTTGTGATGTTCAAGCTGTGATAACTGTCCAACGCCTTGAAATATCGTGCAAATAAGGTGCTGATTAAAGATTTAAATCGGGCTACAAGCGGCTCAACAAACTTTGTCTTGTAGCTCCTTGCCGACATCATCGCAGAAGGCTCAGGGAGCTGATATTCAGGCCCGTTCATGATACTCTCATCAAGATTTTGCAACGCTCTTTCGCCATTATCAAAGTTTTTAATACGGTCAGCCATAACACGAAACTCATCTTTTTTCTCGACAAGCTTATCTTCAAGAGCGTTAATTTCCTTTTCTCGCTCCTGCTTTTTGTAATCCAAAACAGAGAGATGTTTTTCATGAGTCCCCTTGTGTTCCCACTCAATTCCGTGGCGTTCCATAACAAACGCTAAGGCGGATTTTTCTGCGCTTACCCATTGATTCCACTCGGTATCTCCACGAGTACCGCCCTTGAAGCCCTGTGCTGCAAGCGCCTGTTTCAACGACACTCTTGTATCCAGTCCACGCTTGCTGCCGGTGGTAAAGGGAACAAAATCAATGTGCAGATGCGGTGTTGCCTCATCCATATGCAGATGAGCCGAAAATACTTTTAACTGCGGATTTCGCTCCTGAAACCCACGATAGTATTCATCTAAAATCTGTCGGGCAAGCGTCCCGTTTTCGCTTTCAGCGCTCATATTTTCCTTATCGCCTATCTGCAAAATCAGTTCGTGAAACGGTTTTTCCTGTTTGGAACTGCGGATTTTTTCATAGTAGTTTTCTATCTTTCGGTCAGCTCTTGTCTGCCTGTCGTTGTATCTTTTCAGCGCATCATCGAATAATTCGTGATACACTTTCCTTATCGGCTCGTTGCAGTAATCTATATTGAGATGAGTGCGGTTGCCGTCTACATTCTCCGCTTTGAATTTGCGGCTGTTGTGGTTGACTGAGCCTTTTCCGACCATTGCGCTGATCGTTCTTTGCATAAATTACACCTCCAATCTCTTAAAAATCGTTCTTCCTCGGTTCTGTTACTCTTGCCAAGAGTAACGCAAAAGCACTTTTGACAGCCTACTGCCATCAAAAGCTGCTATTGCGCTCTCCGAGGGGGTTATGGGGCGTTGCCCCGTTGTCTGCGGACAACTCCCCCGTAAGGGCTGTCCTTTGAAAAGGACACCCTTGCAACCCCGTCCAAACTTTATCACTTCCCGAAAAAGGAACATTGCAAGGTTGCAGATGTGCTAGCTTTTGCAATGTTGCAACCTTGAAAAAACTCACTCCATTTTTTCGGGAAGCTGCCAGTACCACTGACTGCCTTCCCTAACCGATTGGACATTCAGCGCTTTCTTTGCCTCATCCAGCACACGCTTCGAAATACCCATCGCCTGTGCTTTCTTTACCAATTCTTTCTGCGGATATCTCCCCTTTGAAAGATATTCAAGGATAAGATTTTCCGCTTGCTCGGATTTCTTTTCTTTTGGAATCCCGCTGAGTAAATCGTCCACTGATATATCGTAATGACCGAGCCAGCGAAATCCGTTTTCCCTGTCCAGCTCAAAAGCAATCGCTTCGCCCTCTGGAGCAAGGGAGGATTTGTCCTGTACCATCACTCTGACCTGTGGATTGTCTTTAATTCTCCCGACAATCAGAACACTTCTCGCCGAAGCCTGAAAGTCAATCGAACCAAGTCCACGGTAGGAAGATTTATTTCCGCTGCCTTTGTTCATATGACCAACAAGCAAAATAGAACAGTCATATTTTTCTGCGACTCGTCCGAGCTGTGCCATCACATTACGGACTTCGTTAGCGTTGTTCATATTGATATTCGCACCAACATACGCCTGAATCGGATCAAGGATTACCGCCCTTGCACCGACTTCTATAATTGCTTTTTCAATTCGTTCATCCAGCATACTGAGTGCAGCTTCCGATTCATCTATGACTTTAATTTGCGTACAGTCTGCCTCAGCGGATTCCAGTCTCGGCTTGATGGTATCTTCCAGTCCGTCCTCGGCAGTTTGATAGATAATCTTAACAGGCTCACGCTTGGCATCATCGTAGGGCAGCGGCTCTCCTTTCGAGAGAAGCGCCGCCAGTCTTAACGCCAAAGTTGTTTTGCCCTCGCCGGGATCGCCCTGAATGATTGTGATTTTCCCGTATGGAATATATGGATACCAGAGCCAATTTACTTCCTTGCTCTGTACTTCGTCCATACTGATGATTTTCAGTTCAGCCATTCCTGTCACCGCCTTCCAGAAGAAAAGCATTGATATTTCTGCCTTGATTGGTTATACTATTATTGGTTACATGGAGTGACTGCCTTTCATCTGCGCCAACAGATGATGTTCGGGCGGTCATTTCTTTTTGCTTATTCATTCTGTTCCTCTCCTTTCAAGCCGCCGAGAATGACGGAAATCAGCTCAATGACATTGAGTAGTTCCTCATCTACACCATTTCCCACTTCAATCCTCTGTAACTCCGTAAGGACGGCGGAAAGCTCCTGCTTCAGAGCCTTATACACCCTCGGATTGCCCTGCACCACCACATCCTGATTGAGACAGCGACGGTAGCAGTATTCCTGCTTCGGCAGTCCCGATAAGGCGACCGCTTTGTTAATGCGTTCATTTTCTTCGGGCGATACCCGAAATCCCACCGTGATATTTCTCCAACGGTTTTTGTTGTCTCTGTTCTTAGCTGACATTTTCAAAATCTCCTTTCCCTAAATCGTCTAATCGCTTCGCCATTTCCGTCTGTTTGGACGGGAACAGATGAGCGTACTGATAAGTGATTTCAATGCTTTCGTGTCCTACACGGTCGGCAATCGCCACCGCCGAAAATCCCATATCAATCAGCAAACTGATATGGCTGTGACGAAGGTCATGAATACGGATACGCTTCACGCCTGCGGCTTTTGCACCTCTGTCCATCTCGTGATGAAGATAGCTTTTCGTTACTGTAAAGATACGGTCTTTCTTTTTGAGTCCGTAGAGCATACCGAGATATTCCTGCATTTCCTCACAGAGAAAATGCGGCATTTTAATGGTACGGTTGCTTTTCTTTGTTTTCGGCGTAGTAATCACATCTTCCCCGTGCAAACGCTGATAGGATTTGTTGATCGTGACCGTTTCCTTGTCAAAGTCGAAGTCCGAAGGAGTCAGCGCCAGCAGCTCGCCCTCACGGATACCGCACCAGTAGAGCATTTCAAAGGCGTAAAAGGAAACGGGCTTGTCCATCATCTCAAAGGCAAACTTCTTGTATTCCTCTTTCGTCCAGAACAGCATTTCCCTGTGTTCCTCGCTTCCCATATTTCCCACCTTTGCGGCGGGATTGGAACGCAGCTCGTAGTAACGCACAGCATGGTTGAAGATAGCGGAAAGCTGATTGTGCAGCGTCTTCAGATAAGTCTGTGAGTACGGTTTTTTCTTCTCGTCACGATAGGCAAGCATTTCATTCTGCCAAGTGATGATTTCTTTTGTAGAAATCTCGCTGATTTTTAGCTTGCCGAAAAAGGGCAGTATCTTCGTGCGGATAATATGCTCCTTCGTCAGCCAAGTGTTTTCCTTCAGACGGTTTTTCACATCTCGGATATACAGCTCCGTAAAAGCCTCAAAGCTCATATCAAGGTCAGATGAGTTCTGCAACTGGAACATTCGCTCCCATTCCTGCGCTTCTTTCTTTGTGGCAAAGCCACGCTTGCATTTCTGCTTGCGCTCGCCTTTCCAGTTCACATACCTTGCCATCACATACCAAGTACCGTTGTCCTCATTTTTAAATACCGGCATTATTCCTTCTCCTTTCCGGCTCCGTAGAGCCTTTCATAAAAATACTGGCGGTTGACACGCCCCGCAATCGTAATAAATCCCTTCGCTTTCAGTTCCTCGTTCAGCTTCCTGATGAGCTTATAGGCATAGGGCTTGGATACATTCAGTTCCTGCGCCACATCGTCGGCACGGATAAACCTGTTTTCCATATACATCACCTTCCCTTCTGTTTTTAGTTTCATTTATTTCGTGTCGGAATACTTTCTTGCCGCCTTCCGATTTGCCCGGGCGGGTACGCCATTACCGTGACGCACGACGGATATTTAATTAAACTTATTTGCTTAATTCCATTTCATTATACTAAGCATATTTGCTTTTGTCAAGCGGTTTGCGAGAAAATATTAAACTTTTTTGTTTCGTTTTCTCTTGACTTTTACTAAACATATCTGCTATACTAAATACACTACATAAAGCAAGGAGCGATAACACTATGGCTATTGGTGAGAGAATCCATTTTTTCAGGCTTCTGCGTGGCATGACGCAAAAATATCTTGGTACGGCTGTCGGTTTTCCCGAACGAAGCGCCGATGTGCGATTGGCGCAATATGAAACAGGCTCCCGAAAACCAAAAGCAGACTTAACGGCTGCATTGGCGCAGGTGCTTGATGTTTCCCCGCAGGCTCTTGATGTTCCCGACATTGACAGCTACATCGGTCTTATGCACACCTTATTTACCCTTGAAGATATTTACGGTCTTACTGTCAGCGAAGCAGACGGAGAAGTCTGTCTGAAAGTCAATAAGGACAAAGGCAAGGACGCTGCCGAGCTATCAAAAATGCTCTGTGCTTGGAAAGAGCAGGCGGACAAGCTATCTTCCGAGGAAATCAGCAGGGAAGAATACAACAACTGGCGTTACTACTATCCGAAATACGATACCTCGCAGCTCTGGGCGAAAGTGCCTTCGCAGGAGTTAAGCGATACGCTGGTGGAGGCGTTTCAGGACAAGCTCAAAAAAGATGAATAAGAACGACAAAAAGCCCTTAGCTATGAGTTATTACCCACAGCTAAGGGCTTTCTAATATGGATTTCTTTCGCCATACAAGCCGCCTTTTATCATTCTGTAACCCGTAAACCACTGGGCTACAAGAATAATGGCTCTTGTATGGCTGTTATCAAATTGTTATCAAAAGACTTCTTGAAACGCCGCAAGCCCGCATAAATACTGGGTTTTTGCGGTGTTTCGTTTTATTCCCACTCTATGATTATATCTTGATACACCTCGACAATCTTTAAATGGTTCAAACTGAGTATACTCCATACCACAATTCATACCCACATCTTTCAATCTTTGAAAAAGAGATGTTTTCATTATATCCTGTACATAATCAGGAATAAATTCATGATATAAATTATAAAGACTGTTACTCATGAAATAAAGCTCTGCCAATTCTGACTATTGTTGCCCCTTCTTCTAAAGCAATCTGATAGTCTTGTGACATACCCATTGATAATTCATGTAATGGATATTGTGGATATGTTTCTTTTAATCTTTCTAATAATTCTCTTGTCTGTCTAAAATAAATACGTGTATCTTCTGGTTCAATATTTGGTGCCATCATCATCAGTCCATCAACAATCAAAGATGGACATTTCATCAAATAATTCATCACTTCATCCATTTCTTCTATATCAAACCCATGTTTGCTTTCCTCTCTAGCAATATTTACTTGTAATAATATATGAACTTTTAAATCATGTTTTTTTGCCTGTTTTTCTAATTCATCAATCAAATGATAACTATTCACAGAATGAATCAAATCAACCTTATCAATAATATATTTCACTTTATTCTTTTGTAATGTTCCAATAAAATGCCAATGTCCTTGACCATGATATTGTTCATATTTATCTAAGAAAGCCTGAACTCTATTTTCTCCAAAATATAAACAACCACATGCTTCCAGTTTTTCTATTTCTTTTTCATCTATATATTTCGTTGCTGCAACAAGTTTAGCTGGTTTCACTTTCTCTAATATTTCTTTTACTGCTTGTTCATTGACATACATAAAAAAGCCTCCCATCTTTATTCGATATTTCTATTATATAATCTTTTTAACATAACTTAAATTATAAAATCATACATTTATCAAAAAGAGTTCATAAAATCGTGTTATAATGGATGCATAAATGAGGTGAAGTCAATGAATGATTTATTAGAAAGATATCTAGGTGCTGTGTGTTCTTATTTTTTTGGAAGAAAACGCCAATATGTTTATCATGATTTAAAAACTCAAATCAGTCAATCGGTACATCAATATGAAGATATGGAAGACTTATTAATGAGTTATGGACATCCACTAAGTGTTGCTTACTCATATGGCTATCGTCCTACAATTTATCATCATTTTAATCCTAAAATAGTTAATTTCATTGAAAAACTTGTTTTTTTAATTTCAGGTATTTATCTTTTTTTATCAACCCTTTATTATCTTGAACAATTTGGTTGTTTATCATTTCAATCAACAAACAATGTTGTGACAACAATGAATACTTCATCTATCTTTGAAGCTTTTCTTTCTTATCCAATCATTATAATGATTGGTATCATTGCCATAGCAATCTTAGCTTTAATCATATTGGATAAAAAAGAGCCTATTCCTCAAGATTTAAATCTCCGTTGGAATATACAAGATCTGGATCATTTACCCCATCCATCCCATTATCCAAATCATACTATTGAAACCATCTTTATGATTATATTTATTGCTTTCTTTATTTGTTATGGTTTTTTCTTTTCTAGTGATATTATTATTAAAATACAACATGAATCATATCAAATGATTCATATGATGACCTATTTCTTTCAACCATTTATTATGATCATTATTTTTGATTATTTTATAGATATGACCAAAAAAATATACACCAAAAAATATTTAAAATATAGCTTTATCATTAATTTATTTACTATTGTTTCTTTAACAATCTTTGTTGTGAATTCTCATTTTTTGAGTCAATATTTATTACCTATAAATACAAATTTTCAATATATTCTTGTTAATGCATTTATTATTACAGCTTTATTCTTTATCTACTTTATTTCATTATATAAATTAGTGAGAAACATAAAATCATATCGTTTCTTATTTAAAAAATAGACCATAGAAATGATTCCATTTCTATGGTCTTGTGTTTTTATCTTATTTTTGTACCATTTGGTAAGTTTTCTACAGACACAAGTTCTAACATTTTTTTCTTAGATCCTGCAAGAATCATACCTTGAGATTCAACACCTCTTAATTTTGCAGGTTTCAAGTTAGATACAACAATAACTTTCTTACCAATCATATCTTCTGGTGTATAGAAATCTGCAATACCACTGACAATTTGTCTTGTTTCTTTACCGATATTGATTTGAGAAACTAATAACTTATCAGCATCAGGATGTTTTTCACATTTTTCAACTGTTCCTACAACCAATTCAATTTTTGCAAAATCATCAATTGTAATTTGATTGTCATCCTCTTGTTTTTCTTCTTTTTGAGGATATAAAGCTGCTACTTTCTTTTCTACTTCTTTAGGATCTAATCTTGCAAATAACTGTTGAGGTTTTTCAGTGACTTTTGTTCCTTCTTGATATAAACCAAAAGCATTTAAGTCTAAGAAGTTTCTTTGATCTGTATTGATTTGATCTAAAATCTTTGTAGATGTTGAAGGCATATAAGGTTCTAATGCAATAGCAGCAAAACGGATGGCTTCAATTAAGTTATAAAGAACTGTTGCTAGACGATCTTTCTTGCTTTCATCTTTTGCTAGTGCCCAAGGCATTGTATCATCAATATATTTATTTGTTCTTCTTAATAAGACAAAGATTTCATCTAAGGCTTTAGATGCTTTAAATTCATCCATGTAAGCCTGAACTTTCTTTGGCATAGCTAAAGCAATTTCTTTTAATTCATCATCAACAGGTTCACTCACACCTGGATTTGTTACAATACCATCAAAATATTTATTTGTCATGGCAATGGTTCTATTGACTAAGTTACCTAAAATATTAGCTAAATCAGAATTAATACGTTCAACTAATAAATCCCATGTGATACTTCCATCGTTGTCATAAGGAATTTCATGTAAAACATAGTATCTGACAGCATCGACACCAAAAATTTTAACCAAATCATCTGCATAGATTACATTTCCTTTAGATTTAGACATTTTACTTTCACCTTGTAATAACCAAGGATGTCCAAAAACTTGTTTTGGTAAAGGAATATCTAAAGCCATCAACATAATAGGCCAATAAATCGTATGGAATCTCACGATATCTTTACCAATTAAGTGTAAATCTGCTGGCCAATATTTCTTATATAATTCACCATGATTTCCATCAACATCATAGCCAAGTCCTGTAATATAGTTTGTTAAAGCATCAATCCATACATACACAACATGTTTAGGATCAAAGTCTACAGGGATAGACCATTTGAACGAAGTACGTGAAACACATAAATCCTGTAAACCTGGTTTTAAGAAGTTATTCATCATTTCATTTTTTCTTGAAATAGGTTGAATAAATTCAGGGTGTTCTTCAATATGTTGAATTAAACGATCAGCATATTTAGATAATTTAAAGAAATAAGCTTCTTCTTTTGCATCATGAACTTCTCCACCACAATCAGGACATTTTCCATCAACCAATTGAGATTCAGTAAAGAATGATTCACATGCTGTACAATATTTACCTTCGTAATGTCCTAGATAAATATCTCCCTGATCATATAATTTTTTAAAGATTTTTTGCACTTGTTTCACATGGTATTCATCTGTTGTTCTCATGAAACGATCATATGTTGTATCCATCATATCCCAAATTTCTTTGACAACAGCTGCTTTTTCATCAACAAATTGTTTAGGTGGGATACCAGCTTCTTGAGCTTTTAACTCAATCTTTTGCCCATGTTCATCAGTTCCAGTCTGAAAATAAACATTGTATCCTTCCTGTCTTTTACTTCTTGCGATAGCATCAGCTAAAATAATTTCATATGTATTTCCAATATGAGGTTTTCCTGAAGTATAAGTAATCGCCGTAGTTAAATAATAATCTTTTGGATCTTTCATCATATCTCCTCCTTCAAAATAAAAAACGTCCTTATAAAAGGACGTATTATACGCGGTACCACCTTTTTTTATATCTGTCGATATACCCTCAAAACTTTAACGCAGTTAACGTTTATCTCTCACTATTCAAGATAACAGCTCCCAGCCCATCTTCATAAAAGTTATGTCCTGATTTGCACCAACCATCAGTTCTCTACAACGCCCTTTTAATCTCTGCTGTTCTTTGCCTTTTTTATACTCTTAAACATTATCAAATATTTTTTTTAAAGTCAATAAAGTTTCATAACTATTTTTATAAACCACAAAATAAAGATCTATCTTTTCTATTTAAATAAACGAAATAAATGATTTCATAACAATTATAATGATATAATAAAATAAATAAGAATAGAAAGGACTGATTTTATGGGTTTATTTAACAAAAAGAAAAAAATTGACGTTTGGGAAGATGCTTATAAAGCCACACCCCATTTTTATAAGCAGTCTGATGGGAATGTATTTGGTGCGATGAGTTTAACTGAAGGTGTGAAAACAATGTTCTTAAAACAGCCTCAAATACATTTTGAAGTTGAAGGTCAGCGTATATCACAATGGAGAATCGCTCTTATCGATGCGACAAATGATTCTATGATAGGTGATATGGATTATTTTATGGCTTTAAAGAAATTACAGCCTTATATCCTTGCTGAAGATAGCAATTTTATTTTAGTAAGAGGATTAACTTTAGATGAATTAAAGAGCTTATAAAACAAGACATCATAATGATAATCTTGTTATTGTTTGAATGATCTCATCAAAAACAGATATGGAATACATGAAAGAAAGGTGAAAAATAATGATTTTAGGTATTATTTTAGAGTTCATTGTTGTTTCTTGTATCATAGTCAAGATTTTGAATATAAAATATCGTGACCAAGAGCATTTAAAAAAAGCTAATTCTCTTTTCACTGCTTTGTTATTGATTTATCTACTGATTATCAACACGCAAAGAGATAGTGTCATCTCTTTTATTTCTTCTTATTCTATTATATATATCATAACTTTGATTATTTATATTGTTCTTATCATTATTGAAACAATAAACATAATGAGGGGAAAAGGATAATGTATAAAAAATAATGGTCAAGTTTTATCTTTTTACTATCACTTTTTTAAATGTTATAATATTGATAAGGAGTGAGTGCATATGAAAAAGCTGATTATTTGGGTTGTGATGCAGTTTTTATATCGCGGTATGAAAGTTCTTTATCATGATGATCCACGTATGAAAGAGGAATTAGACGGATGGAAACAAGATAAAGTTTTAACATTACAAGTCATGCATGGACCTTCCATCACAATCAAGTACACATATCAAAAAGGATTACAGAAAGTCAAAAATGTAAAACCTGATATTTGTATTACCTTTAAAAGCATTCAGACAGCTTTGCTTGTTTTTACAGGTATGATGAGTGTCAAGAGTGCTTATTTAGAACATCGTTTTTCTTTAAGAGGAGATGTTTTTGAAAGCATGAGATTTGTCAGATGTGTGGATTTGGTGGAAACTTATCTTTTCCCTCGTTTTATGACAAAACGTATTTTAAATCATCAGGAAAAGAAATATAAACCGACTTTATTGATTTATATAAAAGCTTTATTTGCTTAGGAGGGATCATTATGTATTTTGAATTTGTCAATAAAACAAAGGTATGTGCTGGGCAAAATGCTTTAAGCCAACTTGAATACGAATGTCAACAATATCATATGAAACATCCTCTGATTTTAACAGACCATGTTTTATATCAACTCAAATATGTTGATATTCTTACCAAACATTTATCATTAGATTATAGTCTATATACAGATATTCCTGTTGATTCTTCTATTCATACCATTGAAAATATTACAAATTATTATTTAAAAGAAAATTGTGATGGATTGATTGCTTTAGGTGGTGGAAGTGTTCTAGATACTGCTAAAGGTGTTTATTTGATGTTATCACAGGAATGTGAATCCATTGAAGATATTTTAGGTTTTGAAGATTTAAAACTTGGTAAAGATGTGCCATTCTTTGCTATTCCAACAACAAGTGGTACTGGTAGTGAAGCGACATGTGTTGCTGTAGTCAGTCATCCTGAAAAGCAAGTCAAACTAGAAATTATTTCTCAACACATTCAAAGTCATGTGGCTTTTCTTGATCCTGTTTTAACACAAAATCTTCCATTAAAAACAACAGCTTCTACTGGTATTGATGCTTTAACACATGCGATTGAAGCTTACACATGTTCACAAAAAAATCCTATCAGTGATGCCTATGCAATTTTAGCTATCCAAACCATATCACAAAATATTTTAAAAGTTGTTGAAAACCCTAAAGATGAAAACATTCGACTGAATTTAGCTTTAGCTTCTTATGAAGCAGGATGTGCTTTTTCAAATTCAATGGTTGGTATTGTTCATGCGATTGGTCATGCTTTAGGTGCTGTCTGTCATATTGCACATGGTGATGCAATGAGTATGTTATTAGTTCCTTGTATGCGTTATAATCTTGAAGTCAATAAAGACTTATATGGGGATTTATTATTATATCTTGGACAAAAAGAACTTTATAGTCAAACACCAAAAGAACAATTAGGACAAAAAGCTATTGATTATATTGCTTCTTTATTACAGACTTTACATGAAAAGACAAATCTTCCTATTTCTTTAGAAAGTATTGAAAATTTAAATGAACATATAGACGAAGTCATAGAAAAAGCATTAAATGATGGGGCATTGATTGTTAATAATAAGTATGCAAATAAACAAGACATTCGTAATATATTGGAGGGTCATTATGGATATTAAAGAATTAGTTCAAACACAACGTGAGTTTTATCAAACACAATATACAAAAGATGTAAACCATAGAATACAAACACTTAAATCTATAAAAACTTGGATTTTAGAACATCAAAATCGTATTATTGATGCTTTAAAAAAAGATTTAAATAAAGATGCAGTAGAATCTTATATGTGTGAAATTGGTTTGGTTTTAAGTGAATTAAATTATCAGTTAAAACATATTAAAAAATGGAGTAAAAACAAATATGTCTGGACACCTTTAGCTCAATTTTATGGAACAAGCTTTGAATCTTATGAACCTTATGGTGTCACATTAGTTATGAGTCCTTGGAATTATCCTTTTATGTTATCGGTTGAACCAGCAATAGGAGCTATAGCTGCTGGAAATACTGTCATTATTAAACCAAGTGCCTATGCTCCTCATGTATCACATGTCATTAAACAAATGATTGATGAAAGTTGTAATGAAAAATATGTGGCAGTTGTAGAAGGAGGTAGAGCTGAAAATACTGAGCTTTTAGAACAACGTTTTGATTATATATTCTTTACTGGTAGTGTGACTGTAGGTCAACTTGTTATGGAAAAAGCCAGTCGCTATTTAACGCCTGTTACATTAGAATTAGGTGGTAAGAGTCCTTGTATCGTTGATGATGATAAAAGCTTAAAACTGGCTGCTAAACGTATTGCTTTTGGTAAGTTCTTAAATGCTGGTCAAACATGTGTTGCTCCTGATTATTTATTGATTAAAAAAGAATATAAGGATATGTTCATTCAACATATGAAAGATATTATTCAAGAGTTTTTTGGAGATCAGCCATTAAATAATAGTCAGCTTGTCAAGATTATTAATCAAAAACATTTTGATAGACTCTCTCATTTATTAGAAAATCAAGATATCGTGATTGGTGGAACAGGAAATCCAGAAACTTTACAAATAGAACCAACGGTTGTAGATCATGTTGATCAAAATAATCCATTAATGCAAGAAGAAATTTTTGGTCCTATTCTTCCTATTCTGACTTATTCACATATAGATGAAGCTATAGCTTTTATCAACCAAAGAGAAAAACCTTTAGCTTTCTATATCTTTTCGCATGATAAAGCCATTCAAAAGAAACTATTAAAACATTGTAGCTTTGGTGGTGGTTGTATCAATGATACAATTATCCATCTTGCAACAAGTGAACTTGGTTTTGGTGGTGTAGGGCATAGTGGTATGGGTGCTTATCATGGTAAAAAGAGTTTTGAAACTTTCTCACATACAAGAAGTATTGTAAAAAAAGCAACATGGATTGATTTACCAATGCGTTATTATCCTTATAATTCTTTTAAAGATAAATTGATTCGTATGTTTGTGAAATAATTTTACACAATCTTAACATATCCTTAAACAAAATCATGTATAATATCTTTATATCATTCATTTGGAGGTATAAATTATGAAATGTCCCGTATGTAAAGATGTCACATTATTAATGAGTGAAAAGCATGGTGTTGAGATTGATTATTGCCCTGAATGTAGAGGTATCTGGTTAGATCGTGGTGAACTAGATAAAATCATTGCAAGAGCTTCAGGAGAACAAAAACAACATGCATCTAAAGATCATGACAAATCACATAAAAAGAAAAAAAGCTCTACCTTATTAGATATTCTTGAAATCTTTGGTGGAGAATAAAAAAGCTGCAAGAATAAGCGACATAAGCTGTTCTTGCGGTTTTTATTTTTCTAACTGTGATGTACAATGTGGACAACGTGAAGCTTGTATATGGATTTCTGATTGGCAATAAGGACATATTTTTGTTTTTGGAGCAACTGGTTCTTCTTTCTTACCAATTGACATTAATCTATTAAACATCTTTAATAAACAAAACAAAATAAATGCCATAATCAAGAAATTAACAACTGATGAAATGAATGATGAAGCAAAACCAGCTATATCTTGTAAAGAATAGATTCTTCCACCAGTAAAGAAATTTAAAATAGGGTTTATAAAATTATCAGTTAATGATGTCACTATTCCCGTAAAAGCACCACCAATGATAACCCCAATAGCCATATCGAGCATATTTCCACGCATTGCAAATTGTTTAAATTCATTAATAAACTTTTTCATAAACTCGCCTCTTTTCTTTAGACAGAATAACATATTTTTTGATAATAGAAAATAAAAAGAGTCAGTTTTTGACTCTAATTATTAACCCCATGATGAGGTGTAAATGATGTATCATCAATACCTTTAAAAGTATATCCTAATTTTTGATAATGTTCAATAATCTTTGGTAAAGCTTCCACTGTTGTTGATTTTGCAGCTGTATCATGCATTAAAAGATTAATATTTTTTGCTTTACTTGATGTTCCATTTTTCACTAGGACTGAAACAGCCTGATTGTTTCTTGCAGCATCTGTTGAATCAGCATTCCAATCATAATACTGATAACCTCTATTTTGGACTTCTGTCACTAATGTTGTCATTAATCCTTTACAATAACTTGCAGATTTTGTATTTGAACTTCCTCCCGGAAAACGAATATATTTAGGAACAAATCCTATTTGTTCTTTAACCATTTGTCCAATTTTATTTAAGTCTTCAAAATAAGCATCAACAGAAGCATAAACTTGATCATATTTATGTGAATAAGTATGTAATCCTATTGTATGTCCTTTTTCATAAGCTTCTTTAATATATTTGTTATATTTCTTTCCATTACCAGTGACAAAGAATGTTGCTTTTGCATTATATTTTTCCAATATATCAAGAATTTTCTTTGTATTTTGTGATGGTCCATCATCAAATGTTAGATAAACAATCTTTTCTTGAGAAGCTGGTACAGCTTTGGAAACAACCTTTTTTAAAACTTTAACATTTCTTGAAAAAGTTGCTGTATTTCCACTACGATCTTTAACTGTATATTTAACTTTATAAGTCCCTTCTTTTTTCAAATTCACTTCACTTGAATCAACTGTCACTTCAGGCTTTGGATCTCGATTATCTGTTGCTGATAAACCAGAAAGATAATCTACTTCTCCATTCACTTTTACAGTCAAATCATGTAATCCTTTTAATTGAGGCTTTTCTTTATCCTTAACAATATTCACTTCTATTTCTTTTTCTGTTTTATTACCTGCTTCATCTTCTACAACAACAGTCATTTTTTGTTGACCTTCTTTGGTAAAATCATAATCCTTTTTAAAATATGCTTTTGTTTTTGTAGAATCTTTAATATCAGATACAACATCTTTTATATCAACTTTCATTCCAACATCAATATCTAAATTCTTTGTTTTATATGTTGGTGCCTTTGTATCTACAACATGAACTAATAAATCATATTCTTTATCATTCAGTGTATATTTTATCTTATACTCACCTAATTTTTTTGTATTTACTTGACTTGAATCAATTTTAATATCACTCTCTTTATACTTTCCATTCACCTTTTCAATATAAGTCAATGGATCAGCTAATTTCTCATTAATTTCTATATCTATTTGATTCTTTTTAAACTGAATGTTTGGCTTATTGAATAATCGAAACACAAAAAACATCATAACCACAATACATAAAACACCAGCTAATAATATGAAATTTCTTTTTACATTTTTCTTTAATTTTAAACTCATATTTAACACCTTTCCTTACTGACCATCATATCAAATAGTTTTGAAATTTTTGTGGATATTTCTACTTATTTATATTATTCTGTGTTGAATTGTCTAAAAGATGAGTTTGTACTTCTTCAATAATTCCTTTTGCGATAGCTTTTCCCATTTCCTGTAATTTTTCATCATTACTTAAATAACTATAATCATTATCATTATTTAAATAGCCCAATTCTATAAGGACTGATGGAACCATATTATCTCTTAATACTTGTAAAGACTTTCCTCCATCTAATATTCCCCTATTTTTAGAATAATTTAATGTTTCAATGTTTTTACCAATATTTTGTGCTAAGCTATGACTTTCATCATTTTTTTTATAAATTTCAAAGCCTGATACTTCATCAGATTCATCAAAAGAATTCACATGAATAGAAACAAAATAATTGGCATTATTTTCAGCACTTTTCGCAGCTCTTTTTTTCAGATCATCAATCTTATTATCGGATAATGAAATATCCGTTTCTCTTGTTAAAACGGCTTTAATATTTGCTTCATCTAAAGCTTGTTCAATTGCTTTTGATGTTGTAAGGGAAATATCTTTTTCTAATACATTACCCACATTAGCTCCCGGATCCCAATCTCCATGTCCCGGATCAATCACAACTGTTGCAATATAATTTTTAGGTTTTTCAATTTCTGGCTCTACGACTTCTTCTTGAACATCAGGTGTTAATAATGACGTTATACTTTGAAACGCCCATGTTATTCCTTTATATAGACCAAACCCTATAACCAATGCAATAACACATACAATAATAACTCTTTCTACTCTTAATTTTTTCTTTTTTCTAACCACATCATCACTTCCTTTTATAATCGTTGTTATTTTATCATTTTTTGTCATATATTCAAATAAAATAATTTTTTTATTTATTGAGAAAATAAAAATCATACCGAAAATCTCGATATGACTATTTTTTAGATTCAATTAAATCTAAAGCATCTTGTAAAACTTTTTTTCCATTCATCATTCCATAATCTTTCATATCAATAACAGCAATTGGTTTTGTTTTATCAAATAATGAACGAATGTGATCTTCTTGAAAACGAACTTGTGGACCTAACATAATTGCATCTGCATCTTTTCCATAAATAACAGTATCAGCAATTGGTCTGGCTTCAATATCAACATTTAAATGTCTTTCTTTTGCAGATGCCAACATTCTTTCAACTAATAAACTTGTTGACATTCCTGCAGAACATACTAATAAAATTTTCATAGCTATTCCTCCATCTATAACTATACCAATTTCAATTGAAGATGTAAAATATTTTAAAAAAACATAGAGAAAAAATCTCTATGTTAGTGTGTTGTTTTCACGTTAATTCTTGTGATTGCTTTCTTTAATGCTATTTCAGCACGTAAAACATCAATATTTTGTGATGATTTCAATCTTTCTTCTGCTCTTTGTTTAGAACTTTTCGCACGTTCTAAATCAATCTCATCTACTGATTCAATAGCACTAGTGATTATTGTCGTATCATTTTCACCAACATATACAAAACCACCTGCAATTGCAAAATATTGTCTTTCATGATTTTCATCAATATAATTCATTTCAGATATTTCAATATGACTTGCCAAAGGAATATGATGAGCAAGAATACCAATTTGTCCCGTTGCTGTTCGTAGATTTAACATCTCAACATCAGTTTCTTTATAAACACCAGCAGGTGTTACAATCTTTAATTTAAATGTTGTCATTTGTTAATGTCTTTGCCTTTGCAACTGCTTCTTCAATAGAACCTACATTATGGAAAGCCTGTTCTGGTAAATGATCCCATTTCCCTTCAAGAATTTCTTTAAATCCTTTGATTGTATCTTCTACACGTACATATTTTCCTTCCAATCCTGTAAATTGTGAAGCAACAGTAAATGGTTGTGACAAGTAATTACGAACACGTCTTGCCCTAGCAACAGTCACTTTGTCTTCTTCACTTAATTCATCCATACCCAAAATAGCAATAATATCTTGTAAATCTTGGAATCTTTGTAAAATCTGTTGAACACCATGAGCAACTTCATAATGTTCTTTTCCAACAATTAATGGATCCAATGCACGTGATGATGAATTCAATGGATCAACGGCTGGATAAATACCCAACGCAGCAATAGAACGATCCAAAACAACTCTAGCATCCAAATGGGCAAAAGTTGTCGCTGGGGCAGGGTCTGTCAAGTCATCAGCAGGAACATAGACAGCCTGTACAGAAGTAATAGACCCTTTCTTTGTTGATGTAATACGTTCTTGTAATTGTCCCATTTCTGTCGCAAGTGTTGGTTGGTAACCGGCCTGTGATGGAACACGTCCTAACAAGGCAGATACTTCTGAACCTGCTTGAGTAAAACGGAAAATATTATCAATAAACAATAAAACATCTTGATTTTGTTCATCTCTAAAATATTCTGCCATTGTCAATCCTGTTAAACCAACTCTTAAACGTGATCCCGGAGGTTCGTTCATCTGACCAAAGACAAGTGTTGTTTTATTTAAAACACCACTTTCTTTCATTTCATAATACAAATCATTACCTTCTCTTGAACGTTCTCCAACTCCAGCAAATACTGATAATCCACCATGTTGTGTAGCAATATTATTAATCAATTCCTGAATTAAAACTGTTTTACCAACACCTGCTCCACCAAATAAACCAATCTTTCCACCTTTAATATATGGACAGATTAAATCAATAACTTTTATTCCTGTTTCTAAAATTTCTGTTTCTGTTTTTTGATCGGCATATGATGGGGCATTTCTATGAATTGGCATTTTTTGAATATCATCAGGTAATGCTTCTTTTTCATCAATAGGTTGCCCTAAGACGTTAAACATTCTTCCTAACGTTTCATTTCCAACAGGTACACAAATAGGATGTTGTGTATCTTTAGCTTCTAATCCTCTTTTTAAACCATCAGTCGATCCCATCGCAATACAACGTACAACATCATCACCAATATGTTGAGCAACTTCTACCGTCAATAATTCATCATTATTTTGAATTTCAATTGCAGTATTTAATGATGGTAAATGTCCATCATCAAAAACAATATCAACAACGGGTCCGACTGCACGTACGATTTTTCCTATATTTGACATGCTGCACCTCCTTATTGAGCATTAGCACCAGCGACTATTTCACTAATTTCATTCGTAATAGCACTTTGTCTAGCTTGATTATATTTCAATAATAATTCTTCTATTAAATCTTCTGCATTATCTGTTGCATTTTCCATAGATGTTCTTCTTGAAGCATTTTCACTTGTTATAGACTCTACTAAATATCCATAGATCACTGATTGTAAATACATTGGTATTAAATCATTTAAAACAGTTTGTGGATCTGGTTCAAATAAAGTTGCTTTATGTGTTAATGATTTCTTTTCAAAGTTTTTTGTATCTACAGGTAATAGTTTCATCACATAAGGCTGGAATGTCAAATTGTTAATAAACTTTGTATAAATCATTTGAATACTTCCAATCTCATGATTTTGATAACGCTTTGTTAATTCTTGAACAAGTCTTATCACATCTTTAAAATCTAATGTTGTATTTAAATGAAGATATTGATCATGATAAGGAATCTGATGATGTGTTAAATAACTTGCTCCTTTACTTCCTATCATATATATTTCATCTTCAACTTGAATATATTCACTCATTGCTTTAAAGACATTCGCATTATAACCACCACATAAACCTAAACTGGAAGTCACAACAATATAAACTGTTTTTCCTTGTCTATTTTCCTGTAAATAAGGACTTTCAACCATCCCTTGATTACTTGTAAGAATCTCACTAACAACTTCCTGTGTTTTACTATAGTAAGGTCTTAACTCATCCATCTGTTTTCTTGCTTTTCTTAATTTAGAAGTTGCAACTAATTGCATAGCTTTTGTAATTTTCTTTGTTGATTCTACTGATTTTATACGTCTTTTAATAGACTGCATATCATTAGCCATAGACTAACCATCCTTATTCACTTTTAAAAAGTTTTCTACAAAAGCTTTCATTACTTCTTTCATCTTTAATGTTAATTCATCATCAATAGATTTTTCTTGTTGTATTTGATCAATAATTTCTGGATGTTGATTTTGTATAAACTGATATAATTCATCCATAAACATATTGACTTTTGTTACTGCAATTTGTTTTGTATATCCATATTTTAAAGCAAACAATGTTACCACTTGTTTAGCAACACTTCTAGGAGAGTATTGTGCCTGTTTTAAAACTTCACGAACTCTTTGACCATGTTCGAGTGTCGCTTTTGTTGCAGCATCCAAATCACTACCAAATTGCGCAAATGCCTGCATTTCAGTATATTGTGCAAGTTCTAATTTTAAAGAACTTGATACTTGTTTCATAGCTTTGATTTGAGCTGATGAACCAACACGACTGACAGATAATCCCGTATCAATAGCCGGTCTGATTCCTGAATTAAATAAATCCTGCTGCAAGAAAATCTGCCCATCTGTAATTGAAATCACATTTGTTGGAATATAAGCAGAGATATCTCCTGCCTGTGTTTCAATAATTGGTAAAGCAGTAATAGAGCCTCCACCATGTTCTTCATTTAAACGACAAGCTCTTTCTAATAAACGTGAATGCAAGTAGAAAACATCTCCCGGATAAGCTTCACGCCCCGGTGGTCTTTTTAATAATAAAGATACAGTACGATAAGCAACCGCATGTTTAGATAAATCATCATAAACAATCAAGACATCTTTACCTTCTTCTAACCATTCTTCTGCCATTGCACAACCTGCATAAGGTGCAATATATTGAACAGGTGCTAATTCACTGGCTCCAGCAGATACAACTGTTGTATATTCCATTGCTCCACCTTGTCTTAATTTTTCTACAATTTGGGCAACTGTTGAATTTTTCTGACCAATCGCAACATAAATACAATATATATTTTGTCCTTTTTGATTTAAAATAGTATCAATCGCAATCGCTGTTTTCCCAGTCTGACGATCTCCAATAATCAACTCACGCTGTCCTCTACCAATTGGAATAATCGCATCAATACATGTAATTCCTGTTTGAAGTGGCTGATCAACAGATTTTCTTGTCATAACACCCGGTGCAATCTTTTCAATAGGACGTGTATGCTGATAAACAATTTCTCCCTGTCCATCAATTGGTTGTCCCAAAGGATTAACAACTCTACCTAAAAGTCCATCACCTACAGGAACTTCAATAATTCTTCCTGTACGCTTCACTTCATCTCCTTCTTTGATTGTTCCTTCATCACCAAGTAACACAGCTCCAACAGCATCTTCCTCTAAATTCATGACCATTCCATACACTTGACCCGGAAATAACAACAATTCTCCAAGCATTGCATCATCTAAACCATGAATTAAAGTGACACCATCACCTACTGTCATAACTGTTCCAATATCTTTAGATTCCAGCTGATCAGCAAAATGTTTAATTTGTTCTTTAATTAATGCACTAATCTCATCTGGTCTTAAATCCACATTCTCACCTACTTTCTTAATAATTCCTGTTTCAATAATCCCATCTTATAAGCAAGAGAATTATCATAAACATGATTATCAATTTCAACTTTAATTCCACCTATTAATTGTGTATCTACTTGCTGTTTTAACAATACCTGCTTATTCAATTGAGTAGACAAAGCATCTTGAATCTTTTTAATCTGATCTTCTGTCAATTCATAAGCACTCCATACTTTTCCTACTTGAATACCCAAGGCATCATAACACAACTGCTGAAATTGTTGACAAATCAAAAGAACACATTGAATTCTTCTTTTTTTAATTAATAATAATAAAAACTGATAAACATATGTTTGTATCTTTCCATGAAAGCTTTGTTTCAAGACTTGATATTTATCCTCATCTTGAATCGCAACATGACTAAAAAACTGAAGAATACTTTTATCATGAAAAACAGCTTCAACTGCTTCCATATCTTTTTGATATTGCTTGATGGCATTTTCTTCTTTAGCTAAAGCAAATAAAGCTTCAGCATATCGTAAAGCAACTGTATCCATTAATGGACAACCTGATCAACAAATTCTTCAACCATCTGTTGATTTTCCTGAGAATTCATTTCTTTACTCATCACTTTTGTTGCTGCCTCAATTGCAATATCCACCATTTCTTTTTTCATTTCTTCTCTTGCCTGTTGTTTTTCAGCTTCTATTTCTTTTTGTGCCTGTTCTATTTTGCGAGCAGCTTCTTCTTTTGCTTTTGTTAGTAAATCATCACGTACTCTCAAAGCATCATCTTTCGCTTTTTCTATAATATCATGATACTCCTTAGCTGATTGACGTGCCTGTTCTTCACTTTCAAGCATTAATTGCTTCGCTTTTTCTTGAGATGTTCTCGCATCTTCAATCTGTGATTCTATAAAATCAGCACGTTTTTGAAAATATTTTTGTACTGGAATCCAAAAGAACTTCTTAAAAATAATCAATAAGACACCTGTTGATATTAATTGAATCACAATCGTCGCAAGATTAGGAAACAACTTTCCTGCCACATCAATACTCATTGTATGCCTCCCTTCTTATAAAAAGCTTTTACTTTTTATAAATATAAAGATGGGAATACGAAGATTAAAATAATTGCTATTAACAATCCATAAATCGCAACAGTTTCTGTTAAGGCAATACCTAAAATCATCATTGTTCTGATTTTACCTTCAGCTTCAGGATTTCTCCCTACAGCTTCAACAGCTTTACTTGCTGCAATACCTTCACCAATACCTGTCCCTAAACCTGCACATACTGCAATCCCTGCAGCAATCGCAACTAAACCAAAATCTGTCATATGTTTTTTACCTCCATTATATTTTTTATCTATCAAAACTATTTCTATAGTTAAGATCAATCCTCATTTTCCATCATAATTAATATAGATGAAATGGTTACAAATACTAATGTCTGAATAACACCAGCAAATAAATCAAAATAAACATGAAATACCGGAGCAATCACTGGCCCTAAAAAGTTGACCGTTGTTGGTAAAATCAAACCAGATAACCAAGCAGTAAACTGATAGAGCAGTGACATTAAAATACTCCCACTTAAAATATTACCAAAGATACGGAAAGATAACGAAATTAAAGGAGCTATCGTTCCAAAAATATTCGTTGGTGGCCATATATTACCGACAATATATGATTTGACCCCTTTTTTTCTAATAGCATTAAACTGTATCAAAACAAATGTAATGATTGTCATTGCAAGTGTAATCGAATAATTGGATGTTGGTGCATCAAAACCAATCAATCCACTAATATTCGCAACAATCAAATAACAAAATAACATTGCAAAATAAGGATAATAATTCTTTTCAAAATGACTAGGCATAATAGATTTAAAATAGTTATAAATCATTTCTACACCTGTTTCTACAACCAATACCAATCCCTTAGGTCTTTTGGTCGCATCCGCCAAAGCAACTTTTCTACCAGCGTAAATAAAAAAGATTGCTAATATAGCCATGATAATCAAAGAAAATATCAACTCTACCTGTATAACAATATGCATCTATTTCAACTCCTTTCTTGTTTTTAAATTTAACCATTGTATCGTAATTGGGGTAATTAAATAACCAAAGAATACACTCAAAAGATGAATATAATCTTTAAAAAGAATAGCACTTAAAAATCCCAACGTCATTAAAATTAATTTTGACAAAAACATCAAAATAATAAGTAAAATATGATGTCCTTCCTTTAAAATTATATCACTGGATTGAATAGTTAAAATAAAATTGATATAACATATCATATATCCCACAATGACACCAATAGGATAAGAAAGACTTTTGAATAGAAAACCTACAAAACAAAAAATGAGCAACATGATTAAAAAGATTTTTTTTGATTCTCTTTGAACATCTTTTTCATTCACATTGCTCACTCCTTTGAAATATCATCTTTATTATACCCTGTTTCAAAATCATTGACAATTTATTTGATATTCCTTTATTGATCTGTACCAAATAAACGATCCCCTGCATCACCAAGACCGGGAACAATATATCCTTTTTCATTCAATTTTTCATCCAATGCTGCAACAATCAAATCCACATCAGGATGCTTTTGTTCCATCACTTCAATACCTTCTGGTGCTGCCACTAAACAAGCAAACTTAATATTCTTCGCTCCACGCTTTTTGATATTTGTAATAGCGGCGCAAGCACTACCACCTGTGGCTAACATTGGATCAAGAACAAGCACATCTGCTTCTTTTAAACATGATGGAAATTTCGCATAATATTCTTCTGGTTGTAGAGTTTCCTCATTTCTTGACATACCAATATGTCCTACTTTGGCAGTTGGAATAATTGTTTTAAAACCATCAACCAAACCAAGTCCAGCTCTTAAAATAGGTACTAAAACAACTGGTCTTATTAATTGTTTTCCTGTCATAGGGCATATAGGTGTCACAATTTCAATATTTTGTAATGGTAATGATTTTGTCACTTCATATGCCATTAACATTGCAATTTCATCTAAATTTTGTCTAAATTCCTTTGTCCCCGTTTCTTTATTTCTCATAATTGTGAGCTTATGGTCAATAAGTGGGTGATTTAAAATTGTTGTTGCCATGAATCAAACCTTCTTTCTTTTATTTCTACTACTTTTTATTATATCAAATTATAAATACAAAGCCTACCATAATAACAACAAACTCAAAAAGAGAGTATTTTCTACAAATCTATTTGACACTGGTATAATCAATTGATAACATGTGTTTATAGGGAGTATACGGTTATATAAAAAGAGAGGAAGTGATGAAAATATTGGAATAAAAGCCATGAAATTATGGGGTTAATCTCATTTTATATATGTAAAGCATCATATATAAAATGTAACTATATAGAAAGAGGTCATTATGAAAATACGCTTAAAAATATTATTTATAATTGTTGAAATTTTATTATTCGCATCATTTTTTCTAACTTGGTTTGGTGATGGAGATATGGTTGTTTTAAGAGGCGTAGATTTTGATGTATTTATGGGTTGGCTTATTTTCTTTTATATTGGGACATGGTTTTCGCTATTTTCTACATCAAAAAAGATTCATGTTACATCTCTAATAGCGTCTATCTGTGTTTTCTTATTAGAAATATATCAATTCTTAACTTGGCACTATTTAACTATAACCGGATATATAAGCCTCGCATTTTCTTTTGATATGACATCTCTTGGATTTTATTTATCTTTATTCATTTGTTGTATCAATATTGTTTGTAAAATCATTGGGATGAAATTATGTACTCATTCCATAATAGAAAAGAAATGATTTGATACTGTTGATGATTCATCAACAGTATTTTCATATACCAAAAAGGATTAACTTCATTCTTGAAATTAATCCTCATACTTATTAAAGATAAGATTTCCCTTGATACATTCTCACTTTATCTGTTAATGCTTTCACTCTTTTTAAACATGCTTCTTTAACTTCATCTGTTTCATCATTTTTTAAACGATAAGCAATGATTTTACCAACTTCTCTAAAATCATCTTCATTAAAACCTTTCGTTGTCATTGCTGGTGTTCCTACTCGAATACCACTGGCTTTAAAAGGTTTTTCAGTATCAAATGGAATCGCATTTTTATTAGCTGTAATATTGATTTCATCAAGTAATCTTTCTGCTTTTTTACCACTGATTCCACAACTTGCTTTAACATCAATTAAAATCAAATGATTATCTGTTCCATCAGCAACCAATCTAAATCCTTCTTCTTTTAAAGATTGTTCTAATGCTTTAGCGTTTTTAATAATCTGTTTCGCATAATCTTTAAACTCTGGTTGTAAAGCTTCATAGAAACATGCCGCTTTTGCAGCAATAATATGCATCAATGGACCACCTTGCATACCCGGAAAAACAGCTCGATCAATATCTTTCCCTAATTCTTCTTTACACATAATGACACCACCACGTGGTCCTCTTAAAGTTTTATGTGTTGTTGTGGTAACAACATCAGCATATGGGAAAGGTGATGGATGTAAACCAGCAGCTACAAGTCCAGCAATATGTGCCATATCTACCATAAATAAAGCCCCATTATCATGAGCAATTTGAGCCATATATTTAAAATCAATGATTCTTGAATAAGCACTTGCTCCTGCAACAACCAATTTAGGTCGAATTGTTTCTACCTTATGTTTATAATCTTCATAATCAATTGTTTCTGTATCACGAGAAACACCATAACTATAAAATTCATAATTGATTCCCGAATAATTTAATGGATGTCCATGGGTTAAATGTCCTCCATCAGCTAATGACATTCCTAATACCTTATCTCCATGATCTAATAAAGCTAAGTAAACGGCTGTATTGGCTTGTGCTCCACTATGAGGCTGAACATTAGCATATTCACAACCAAATAATTCTTTTAAACGATTGATTGCTAAGGTTTCTACTTCATCAACAAACTGACAACCACCATAGTATCTTTTACCCGGATATCCTTCAGCATATTTATTTGTTAAAACACTACCAGCTAATTCTAAGATTTCCTCAGATACAAAGTTCTCTGAAGCAATTAACTCAATATTATTTCTTTGTCTGTTTAATTCTTTTTCAACGCTCTTAAAGACTTCATTATCTCTCATTTTATTCACTCTCCAAAGCCATCATCTTGGCAATTCTTTGATCATGTCTACCACCTTCATAATCAGTATGTAACCATGCATTTAATATTTCTAACGCTAAACCTTCACCAATAACTCTTTGACCCATTGCTATCATATTTGTATCATTGTGAGCTCTTGTCGCTTTGGCACTAAATACGTCATGAACCAATGCACAACGAATACCTTTGACTTTATTACAAGTAATTGAAACACCTATTCCTGTTCCACAAACAACAACACCTTTTTCACATTCTCCATTTGCGACAGCTCTGGCAGCCTTTGCAGCATAATCTGGATAATCACAGCTTTCCTCATTATACGTTCCAAAGTCTACAACTTCATATCCTTGTTTTTTCAAATCTTCCATTAAAACATTTTTTAAACGAAAACCACCATGATCACATGCAACTGCTATTTTCATTTGATTACCTCCTCTATATCCTCTTTTGTTATTTTTCCTGCTCTTAATATTTTGATTTCATCCTGACTCACATCAACAACTGTACTGGCAATGTTATCGGATGTCTTTCCATCAACAACCAAATCAATTCGCCCATCTAACTGCTCTAAAACTTCTGCTGTTGATGTTGTATTGGGATGATTTGACAAATTTGCACTTGTTACCAGCATCGGGCCTACTTTTTCTAATAATGACAAAACAAATGAACTATCTGGTATTCTGATACCAATAGTTGGCTTCCCATTTGTCATGGCTTCACTCACAGTTTCTTTTTTCTGAAAGATGAGTGTTATCATTCCCGGCATAAAATGCTCTATTAATTTTTGTGCTTTTTCACTCACATAGGCATATTGAGAAATATCTGCTTTATTTGCAACCATCAATGTAATGGCTTTTGAATAATCTCTATTCTTTGCTTCCATTAAATGATCTAATGCTTTTTCATCTTCAAAACGAATGCCTACACCATAAACTGTTTCTGTTGGAAAAGCAACAATACCACCCTTTTGAATCACATCACAAATCTCATTCATTTGATTTTCTAATACAACTTTTGTCATCTTCATCACCTTAGCTGATATTCTAACACAAATGCTGCTAAAATTATACTAATATCACCTGAAAATTAAATAAATATCCACCAGCTTAGCTGGTGGTTTTTCTTGTGCGGGCAAGCCCTGCTCCCAGAGCGAAGGCTGAAGCCCCTTCATTTCATGCGACCTGTCCCTGCCTCTTGCACTATTTCTTGCTGAATGGATCTCTTAAATCCAAACTTAATTGTTCTGCCTCTTTATCATCTTTCAATTGATTCTTGATATATTCTTGTATTCTTTTCGTATTCTTTCCTGCTGTATCCACATAATATCCTCTACACCAGAAACTTCTTCCTCGATACTGGTATCTCATATTTCCCCATCTTTCATATATCATTTGGCTGCTTTTCCCTTTCAAAAAGCCCATGAACCCTGATATACTCATTTTTGGTGGTATTTCCAACAGCATATGTACGTGATCTTTACATACTTCTGCTTCTACTATATTCACTCCTTTCCATTCACATAATTCTCTTAATATTTTTCCTATTTCTATTCTTTTGCTATCATAAAATACTGCTCTTCTATATTTTGGTGCAAATACAACATGATATTTACAATTCCACTTTGTGTGTGATAAACTATGTAAGTCATTTGATTGATTTCTTTCATTCATTTGATTATCCTCCTGTTTTTAGTTTTGCAGTTTCCAGGCCGCAATACTATTATACAGGAGGTTTTTAACATTATCACTACGCTAAAGCTTTTTACTGACCCACAGACTATCTGTGGGTTTTATTGTATACAAATAGGCGATAGATTCTTTATTTTTCTATCGCCTCACTATTATTCTGTTTGACTATCAATAGATTTTTTAAACCAATGAATACACTTTTGAATGATTCTCCAAATAAATAAGACTTCACCCCAAATCATAACTGCAATACCACTATAAACCAACATCAGTGAAAATGTGGAAAGATAGTAATCAGCCATAGAACCACCTAAAATCATTAAGACTCCCAATCCAAAAATTTCTATTAATTTCTTCATAAAAATCTTCTCCTCTTATATATCATAACAAAAAGATATGGAAACATTATGACTAAATCTGTGATTTGATAACTTTCCATTCCTCTTCTAGCATTGACATCAAAATATCATCTACATACTGATTGCCAACTTTAATAGCATCTCTTAATACACCCTCATGTTTAAAGCCTACTTTTTCATAAGTATGAATAGCTCTTTGGTTGAAGACAAAGACATCTAAAGAAACATGGTGTCATTTTAAAATAACACTTTTTCAATAATATGCTCCCTTTAATCAAAGAAAATAAAATCATAATGATCTTTTGCTTCTACAAAGCGAATAACTTCATCACGCTTATAAGATGATGGGCTCTCAATAAATTTTATAATTTATAAACCCCATATTTTTTATAAAGTCTTGCTCTTTTCAGTTTATTCAATATTCATTTTTTATTGTACAATGACTCTTTGTAAATGAGGAATTATGAGCATGCTTTTTTATTTGAAATATTTTCTTCATTTTCAATATGATATTCTATATATGAATTTGTAAAAGAAAACCCATATGATATTTTCACATGGGTCAAAATTATTATTTATTTGTATAAGATTATTTTATAGTTCGTAATCAATAATAACTTTAATTCCTTGTCCTGAAGCCGCAAATTCTAATGCTTTACTGATATCTTCATGTTTAAATTTATGTGTCACCATAATAGAAGCAATTGGCGTTTTTTTATTTAATATATGATCAATAACTTCAACAATTGTCTCATGCGTATAACCTTGAGAACCATAAATAATTGGTTGGGCTGCAATAAAAGGTCTTCCTTCTAATTCAACCTTTTGGAATACTGAGATTATTGCATATTTTGTATGATTTCTCGCATAATTAAATACTTCTGATAATAATGGTGGAGCTCCTGCTGCGTCTACATACATATCCACATCAGGAATTGGATCATAACTTGGATAAGTACCAAAAATCTCTATTAATTTATCCTTCAAATTTTCAGTAGAGGTATTAATTGTTTTTACTCCTAATAATGCTGCTTTGGATAATCTCAATTCATTTCTATCTACGACAACAACATTTTTTATACCTCTTCCAAGCAATCCCGCAGTAGCCCCTAATCCAATAGGACCTGCACCTAGCACAACAATCTTGTCGTCAAGTTTAGGATTAAATGCTAATGCTCCTTGGGCTCCAACAGACATTGGTTCAATAATAACCGCTTGATCTAAATCGACATCATCATCAAGTGGGTATAGATTCACACCAATTTTTGCATTTTGTACCAAAGCATATTCAGAAAATGCCCCTGCCATAGTTGAACCAGCAACTCCATACGGTTGACTCATGACAGGATCAACAAATACTTTTTCTTCTAATTTAATATCATCAGATACATTTTTTCCTTTTTCGACAACAATACCTACAAACTCATGCCCAAATTGTGATCCGGGAAATACACCATAGTTTTCACCACCATGATAATAGATACCAACATCAGAACCACAGATTCCAGCTCTTAACACTTTCACAAGAACATCATTTTCTTTGACTTCTGGAATAGGTCTCTCTTCAACAGTCACATTTTGAACAGAATTATAAATTGCACATTTCATCATTTTTGTCATAAAAACATCCTCCTTAAAAATATTTTAACAAAATAGATTAAGTGTTCAATTTACATTTTCTATAAAATGTGTAATATCAAGACTACCAGTTTGTTTTTTTATTAATGATAGACTCATGCATATTTTCGTAATTTTTATGTGAATCAAGATAGACTTCAGTCATAAATTCAGGTGATTCTACCATCCCATTATTCAACCATTTCTTGAGAAGCATCACTTGAGTAGAAGCATATTTATATGATAAATAATCTAATTTGATTTGATCTTGAATAATATCTTTATATAAATAAGAAAATACTATTTGATTTCTTTCAATAATTGTATCAAATAAAGAATTTTGTTCATCATCTTTTATAGCAACGATGAAAAAGTTTTTGTTTTTAAAAAAAGCTTTATAAATCTCTGTAATAAACATTTCTGTAGTCATTTTTTTATCAAAACATTCTTTAATTGTACTTTCTATAGTCTCAATATATATATCTTCTGTTATAGATTGTCGATCTGCATAATAATTATAGAAAGAACGTCTTGATATTTTGGCTCTTTTTACAATATCTTTGACAGAGATTTTAACTGTTTGTTTTTCAATGACCAATGCAATAAAAGCATCTTTAATTTTTTCTTTTGTTGTCATATATAATCATCCTGTATTTCATTATTACTATTTTTCTATTTTCATCATATAAATTATTTTAAAAGAATATTTTGGATAAATTCCAGTTAAAGAACTCTTTCATCTCATCTTACTAAAACTATATTCCTTAAGACAAAACTATCTAAAGTTTTAAGATGTTTTTTTAGTTAAGTCAACAGCAATTCATAAAACATCATTGATTAATTGTTTTTCTATCTCATCAATCATGAAGCTTCTCTTTTTAAAAATTCAATTTCATTATATGATTATATTATTTTTTAAAGAGAAGAATAATATAAATTGATAAAAAATAGAAATCAAATGAAAAGATAGTTAGAAATACCTATTGTATTGTCGCTAATTATACATAGTATTTATATATTTATCTTTCTATATAACTACTATTTTAACACTATTCTCAAATTCCATAAATATAAAAAGCATTTTTATTCATTGTTTATATATTCTTACTTTATACTAAAATGTAAATTTCAATCATCTTTATAAGATTCATCAGTATCTTCATTTTTTGATATTCTTAAAATATATCCATCTTTTTGATACATTATATTTTCACTACCTATATTAATTATAGTTGAAAAAGAGTATTATTTTCGTATAAATTTATGTTATGATATTATCATTAAGAAAGGAATGATGATATTGAAAAAGAAAACTCTTGCTTATGGTGCTTTAATATCTGGAGCTATTATTGGTTTTGTTGGAGTCACTGCAATTGATTTCGCATGTCGTAAAGATACACCTTTAAATAAACAAAAACCTAAAGTAGATCCTCGTATTGAAAAATATATTCCTTGGCTAAAACAACAACATTTTGAAACATGGGAAATGACTTCACATGATGGATTAAAACTGAAAGCTAAATTTTTAAAAGCAGATAGGGATACTAATAAGGTATTGATTGCAGTGCATGGTTATCGTTCATATAATTTGAAAGAATATGCTTATTATATTAAATTTTATCATGATTTAGGATTCCATATTTTATTACCCGATAATCGTGCCCATGGTGAAAGTGAAGGAACATATATTGGATTTGGGTGGTTAGATAGATTAGATTGTATTCAATGGATTGATCAAGTGAAAGAATATTTTCATAAAGATTTACAGATTGTTTTACATGGTATATCAATGGGAAGTGCTACTGTTTTAATGGCAAGTGGTGAAAAACTACCTGATGATGTCAAATGTATTATTTCAGATTGTGGTTTTACAAGTGTTCTTGATGAATTTAAACATGAACTTCACCAAAGACATATTCCTGCATCACTTGTTTTACCAACAGCAACTCTATTAAGTAAAAAACGTGTAGGATATAGCTTTAAAGAAGCTTCAACAATTGAACAAGTAAAAAAATCTAAAACACCAACTTTATTTATACATGGTGATCGTGATAATTTTGTGCCAACTTATATGGTTTATGATCTTTATAATGCATGTAGTGCTGATAAAGATTTATTAATCGTTGAAGGTGCAGGTCATGCTCAAAGTTATCTTGTTGATCCAAAACTATGTGAAAGTACAATTATAGAATTCATGAATAAATATATTAAAGAATAAATGACTGAAAACCAGTCATTTTTATTATCTTTGATAAAATGGACATCTTTCTTTGATACATTGTTGATTCAAATAAGAAAACTCACATTTTTCATCTGTATCTTCTAAGACAATATCATAATGTTCTTTGACAAACTGAATAGCTGTTTTTAATGAAAGAAAAGCATTTCTTTTGCAACATCTTGGTCCTCCAATTTCGGCTATATTACCAAGGGCTAAAGAAGTCAATCTTAAGTTATCCTTATAATATTCATTATCTGATAATGGAGTTGTTTGATGAATAATCGCTAAAGCCGCTCCTACAGAAGAACCAGAACCACAAATTCCCCATTGGCCACATGTTGCTCCTGGCATTTTCTTTCCTCTTTTTTCCATCTCATCTAATGCCTCTTTAAAATCAAATTCAACACCAGCATTATGCATAGCTGTTAAAAAGGCATATCCATCAATAATATGATGTATAGGTCCATGAATAGGAATATCTTTTATTTTCATTAATGACTTTACTATTTCAATGGGATTGATACTCTTTTCATTCATGCATATTTCTTTGATCATCTTCATTTGTTCATCCATGATTTCATCTCCTTTATTTCATTGTATAAAAATATATACTTATAATCAAACTTTAAATAAAAAGATGAAATGATATTTCATTCCACCTTATGCATATTTTCTTTTATAAAGTATATAACAAGTATAATAACTGACAATATTCAATATAACAGCAAGTATACATCCTATCATTAAAATTTGATTTAACTTTAAATTCAAAAGTACATCAATACCAAATAATATATGAATACAAATATACCCAAACGCAAATATAATTGTCAGAATCATATAAACAATTGTTCCTTTTTTATTTCCTAACCAAAAGAAACCAATACTTGATAAAGCATTCATAATAAAAGCTGAAACAAAACCAATTGCCCATATAAAAAAGCCATTTTCTAAATTAACAGTATGAAAAATATATGTGTGAATAAATGTAATAGGTAAAGATATACAAATTTGAACGCAGAGTGTAAAAAGAAGAATAGACAACATTTTTGCTTGTATAATCTGTTTTTTTGTTACTGGAAAGGTTAATAGTATTTGATTATATTGAGAAATATCATCTTGTTCCATAGAATATTGTAGTGTCGATACACCTATCATTGGTAATGCAAGATTAATAATCAATAACAAAGAATATAAATTATTTAATAGAAAAGTCATTGTCAATAAAAACAATAGAGAAATACACATACCAATAATATTCTTTTTAATACAAAATGTTTCATAAAAATCTTTAATCATAACCCCTAACATATCTCTTTCACTCCTTTTGCATAAAATAACATGATTTCTTCTATTGTTGGCCTCGTTATCTCTAAATCTTGAAAAACAGATTGTATCTGTTGTCGATTTTTAACAAGAATAGATATACTATAAGGTTCTTGAATATAAGCAACAATATCATCTTGAGATAATGTGTTTAATAAATCTTTTGTTCCATGAATAATTCCATAATTTTCATTCATTTCATCATAAGTTTGCATAAAAATACATTTTCCTTTATAAAGATAAACAATATAATCTGCAATTTTATCTAAATCACTTGTAATATGTGATGAGATTAAAACTGTATGATTTTCATCTTCTGTAAAAGCTCTAATGAGATTTAATATTTCATCTCGAATAATCGGATCTAAACCACTTGTTGCTTCATCAAGTATCAAAATTTTCGCATCATGACTAAAAGCAATTGCAAATTCAAGTTTCATTTTCATTCCTCTTGAAAATAACTTTATTTTTTTATCATAAGGCAATTCAAACTTCTGTAAATAACTTTGATAAAGTTCATGATTCCAGTTTTGAAACGTGCGACTTAAAATACGTTCAATCCAGCGTGGTGTCAATTCCAAATCATAATGTGTGGTATCAAAAATAACTGCTAAATCTTCTTTAATATTTTTTTCATTCTGTTTAAAATCTTTACCAAAATATGTTAATTTATCATATTGTGAGTCTACAATACCTAATATTGACTGAATCAATGTAGATTTTCCTGCTCCGTTTTCACCTATAATTCCTACAACTGTTCCTTTAGGAATTTTCAATGACACATGATTTAATGAAAAATCTTTAAATACTTTTGTTAAATGTTCTATTTCTATTGCAAAATCCATAATTAATTCTCCTCGTTAATATCTTCAATCAATTTCAATAAGAAATCCTTAGAAAACCCACTCTCTTGTGTTAAAGTATAAGCTTCTTTTAAAAGTTCTTTGATTTTCTTTAAGTTTTCTTCACGTATAGAATCCTGATTAGGTGTTGATACAAAGGCACCTTTTGCAGGAACAACAACAATAAATCCATCTTTAGAAAGTTCATCATAAGCCCTTTGTGTTGTAATAATACTCACATGTAAATCCTTTGCCAACTTGCGCATAGAAGGTAAAGGAGTCTGAGGTTTGAGTTGTCCATTCATAATCATCGCTTTGATTTGTAAGACAATCTGTTCATAAATAGGCTTAGAACTTGTTTGACTCAATATAATTTCCATGCATGTTCTCCTTGTTTTATATATACTGTATATATCTTACATATACAGTATATAAGATTATCACCATACTGTCAATACTGTTTATATACAGTATAACAAAAAAAACCATTCAGTAATGAATGGTCTGATTATCGAATAAAATTTGTTCTATGAAATTCTTCTTTTTCTGGTAATCCATATTTTTCTTTTCCATCATGAATACTCTTTAACAAGAATGACATATTTCTTGCGAGAACACGCATTGTTTGTAATCCTTCTTCATCTTGTAAAACTTCTCCCTGTTCCCTTCCATGAATCGCATTCCAATATTGTGTAGAAGCAATCGGCATTCCAGATATTGCAAAGAATTTGTTGATTTCATCATAAGTTGATGAAATACCACCTCGTCTTGCAACAACAACACTTGCTCCTACTTTCATTGTTTTATCAAAAGATGTACTATAAAACAATCTTGTTAGAAATGATATCAATGTTGAATTAGCAGAACCATAATAAACAGGAGTTCCTACAACGAACCCATCACATTGTTCAAATTTCGGAGCTACTTGATTGACAAGATCATCAAAAACACATTGATTCTTTCCTTTTTTACACGTCATACATGCTATACAACCTCTAATATCTTGATGACCAACATGAATAATCTCTGTATCAATACCTTCTTTTTCAAATATCTTAACCATTTCATCCAGAGCTATTCTTGTATTACCTTTTACATGTGGACTTCCATTAATCATTAATACTTTCATTTTCAAATCTCCTCCTCATTATTATTTTATATAATCAAACATAAAAAGTACAATATCAATATCACATACCACTATAATCAAAACGAATAGCAAAAAAAGCCTCAATGTTAAATCATCAAAGCTTTCTCTACTTTATTTATTTCATCACTTCAACAACACTACGAATCATAGCACCTGTTGCACCTGTCCCATCTTGATCAGCAGTTCCAGCGATATCCAAATGAATCCATTGTGTATCTTTTTCAATAAATGATTCTAAGAAATTCGCTGCAATACTTGCTCCAGCACCGGGTTTACCAGCAGAATTTTTAAGATCTGCACTATTTGATTTTAATTTGTCAAGATATGCCTGATCTAATGGTAATCGCCATCCTTTTTCATCTGCTGCTTTCATAGCTTCTTCAAATTCATGATAATAGTCATCGTCATTAGCGAAAACTCCAGTATAAGCATCTCCTAATGCTGTGACACATGCTCCAGTCAAAGTCGCAAGATCAATAAGTTTCTTTGCACCTAATTGTTGTGCATAAGTCATCGCATCACATAAGATTAAACGTCCTTCAGCATCAGTGCTTACAATTTCTACTGTTTTTCCAGATAATGTTGTGATGACATCTTGTGGTTTATATGCCTTTCCACTGACAAGATTCTCAGTGACTGGTACGATTCCATACACATTTGTTTTCGCTTGACTTCTTGCCAGTATCTGCATAACTCCTAGCACATCTGCTCCTCCACACATGTCATATTTCATTCCATAGCTATTTCCTTTAAGATTGTATCCACCTGAGTCAAATGTCAGTCCTTTTCCTATCACTGCCTTATATGCATTGTCACCATCTCCATTATGCTTAAGAACAATCATATATGCAGGAATATCACTTCCCTGATTGACTGATAGGATTCCTCCTGCTTTCATATC
>NZ_NFLJ01000012.1 GCF_002160865.1 Massiliimicrobium timonense | reverse complement strand
AACATTATACAAGTAATACAACATTAGCTGCATAAAGAAAAATGAAGTTGTCTCCTCGGCAACTTCATCAAAAACATTTTTAATTATTTCACCTGTCTACTTGACAGGGGCGGTTCAAACTATAGCTTTCTTTGTCCTTATTTTTTTGTTTGAGGTGTTCTAAACATAATATAGATAGGTACTGCCAATAAAACACTTCCACCAATAATATTTCCCAGTGTGGAAATGAGCATATGCAATGGTAACATTGTCCAATCAATCGCTGAACCTAATTGTGTGATTCCCATTGTGAAAATTCCTCCATTAGCGATACAGTGTTCAAATCCTGGTAAAACAAATGTCATGACCAGAATCATAATCACAATTAATCTTGCTGTTTCATCTTTAATTTTCACCCCAGAATAAGCAGCGACACAAACAATGAAATTACATAATATACCTTTAATTAATAAATCAATGATATCAAAGTTTAACTTTGATTCCATAACACCTTTTAAATAAGGTTGCATAATTGTTTCTTGAGCACCACTTTTAATAAATAAAAAACAAATCAATGCAATCCCAATCATATTTCCAATATAGCAGACAACCCACATCGGGATGATTTCTCGTAATTTGATATCCCCTCTTAATACTGGCATAATTGTCACAAAACAATTTCCTGTAAAAAGTTCGGCTCCTAAATAGACAATCGCAACCAGACCAATTCCGAATGATCCTGCCACAGCAATTTTCCCTACAACATTATGATCACTTAACAAAGCTCCTAAAGTATAAGATAAAATCGCAGCCAATCCTAAATAAGCACCTGCCATAAAAGCTCTTACAAAGAAGCGTTTAGGATCTGTTTTCATCAAATTTAATTTAATATTTGCTAGTTTACATAGTGTTTCAATATCACCAATCATAGTCCCTCTCCTCTTTAAATCAAAAATATTATATAAGATACATTCAAAAAAGGCAAAACTTTTTCTAAGTTTTACAAAAAACTTTCTTTTGTAAATATTTCTTTAAGTTTATGTTAAAACTTTACATAAACTTAACATAATTAATACAAGATATTAACGAATATGGGATAGAAATTTGTTAAAGTATGAGTGTAAAAAACAAAGGATGGATATAAAGATGAAAAAGTTTGGAATATTAGTTGTTGTTTTTATTGTCTGTGTCGCATTTTTGAGTTCATATGCTAATGCTGATGTAGAAACAGAAAAAATCAGCTTAAATGGTTCTACATCTATGGAAAAGATGGTCAATGCATTAAAAGAAGGTTTAGAAGACAAATATCCTGAATTATTAATAGAACCTCAATTTACGGGTTCTAGTGCCGGAATTGAAGCAGTTCTCAATGGTACAACAGATATTGGAAATTCTTCTCGTTATCTTAAAGACAGTGAAAAGGAAAAAGGTTTAATTGAAAATATTGTCGCTATTGATGCGATTGTGATTGTGACAGATACACAAAATAAAGTCAATAATTTAACAACTCAACAGTTAATAGATATTTATACAGGAAAGATTCGTAACTGGAAAGAAGTTGGAGGCGAAGATTTACCTATAGTTGTTGTTGGTCGTGAAGCAGGTTCCGGAACACGCAGTGCTTTTGAAGAAATATTACATATTGAAGAACAATGTCAATATGCTAATGAAGTGAATGAAACGGGACCAATCATTGCGAAAGTTCAATCTATTCATGGAGCGATTGGTTATGTATCATTAGATGTGATTGATGAAACAGTTAAACCATTAGCTATTGATGGCATTCAAGCAAGTGAAGAAACAATTCAAAATGGACAATATAGTTTACAAAGACCATTTGTTATGGCGACAAAGGATACGATTGAAAAACAAAATGAAGAAGTTCAAAAATTATTTCAATATATTCAAAGTGAAGATGGACAAAAGATCATTCGTGCTGTTGGTCTTGTTCCAACATCAAACAAAATGTCTTATTGACGACATTTTGTTTTTTCTTTATAATAAACATACACTGGTTCGAGAGCCAAACCCAGTATAAAAAACTAAGGAAAAGAGATGGCTCACCATCTCTTTTCTGGCTTCTAACTGTTTTTTAGAAGAAAGGAAAAGTGAATATGAAAAAGAAAACAAAAATTCAAATGGTGATTATCATGGGTATTGTTTTTAACGTACTTGGAGCTTTTATAGCCATGACATTCTCCATACCATTTTATATGGATTCCATTGGAACCATATTAGTTGCAGGACTTCTAGGTCCTAAATATGCCATGCTGACAGGTGTTTTAGGAAGTATCACAAGTGGCATGACGTTTGATATGTATTCTTTCTATTATGCTCCTGTACAGCTATTGACAGGATTTTTTGCAGGAATACTTTATCATGGTAAATGGCTAAAAGGATGGCGTACACCACTTGGCTCAATCCTTGTTGGCGTACCGACTTCTTTATTAAGTGCCTGTATTACAGCTGGTTTATTTAATGGAATCACAAGTGGGGCCAGTAGTACCTTTGTCGTTGTGTTTCATCATCTAGGTATGCCACTTATTTTAAGTATTTTGCTTGTACAGGTCTTTACAGATTACATGGATAAGTTTTTTGCAGTCTGTTTGACAAAAGCCATTATTGAAAGAGGACATCTTTATGAGAAATGGGGGATAGCATGGAAAGATACAGCCGTATTGAAAACAAGTACAAAAGAGAAATCGTTCTTTTAAAAGCCAGACCATGTGCCTGGTCAAAATGTACATTTTGCGATTATATCGAAGACAATTCTACATGTCTAGAAGAAATGATTCAAATCAATACTGAAGCCTTAAATCATGTCACTGGACAATACGGTGTTTTAGAAGTCATTGATTCTGCCAGTATTTTTGAATTGCCTCAACAGACATTACAACAAATCAAACAAATCATTCAAGATAAGCACATTCATACATTATTTGTAGAAAGTCATTGGATTTATCATCAACGCATTCAAGACATCAGAGATTTTTTTGGGATCAAGATGATTATTAAAATTGGTGTTGAAACTTTTGATGATGATTTTAGAAATCGTGTTTTGAATAAAAATGCAACCTTTACAAGTATCAAAGAACTCCAACAGTATTTTGATTCTCCATGTTTAATGGTTGGTATTCAAGGACAAACAAAAGAAATGATTCAAAGAGATATGGATATTCTGACACATCATTTTGATTATGGAACTATTAGTATCTATCGTAATAATTCAACACCAGTGAAAAGAGATGATCAATTAGTTCAATGGTTTATGCAAAACTATGCTTATTTACAAGATGATCCACGTTATGATTTTTTATATGAACCTACTGACTTTGGTGTAGGAGATTAAAAAGCTGTTGAAAAACAGCTTTTTTAGTTATCAAACACCCAATAAGAATAGCGTGATGATATTTTCATATGCAGTTTTCTTTGTAAAGCCAGTGATGCCTCATTGCCTTCTATAACTTGACAATAAGGAACTTTCTTTTGTTTCAATAATTCATTGATAAGATATCCTTCTAATAAATAACCATAGCCATGACGTTGATAAGCTTTCTTTATTTCTAAAATACCCATGCTGCCTTCTCGATGCATCCCTATAAATCCTGCCAATTCATCATCAACAAATAAACCCCACATGGCTTTTTGTTCAATACGTTCTTTTAAATAATCTTTATCATCCATATGATGATAAATCTGATCAACATCATCCAAATATGATAAGCTCAACTGTTGAATAGAAACATCTTGAGGAATAGCCAGATCTAATAATTGTTGATGAGGGTAAACTGCCTGATAACAGGCAAAATAATCTTTTTTATGGTAGTCAGTCATTAATAAATCAACAATCTCTTTTTGTTTGACATTATACAAATCATAGTTTTCTAAATGCAAAACAGAAAATAATGTTTTCAATTTATTCATATCATTCATAGAAATCATCAATGATTGGCTTTCTTTTTCTAACATAATGATGCCATCATCTTCATGATATAAAATATCTACCGTACATAAACGCATTGGTTCAATAAAATCTATATCATCAATTTCATTCAATAACATTTTTATCACCCTTATTCATTATATCATTTTATAAAAGAATAAAAAGAACGCATTCTTTGAAAACAAATCAAAAAAGCAAGAGTCATAATCAAAATCAAAATATATTGTCCCTGTGATTGTGTTAACAATAAATAACCCCATGTTGCTGGAAAAAGTTTTCCTAAATTTTCTAAAAAAGATGGCAACATAGAAGCAGGAAACATAATACCAGAAAGAATGATAGAAGGTAAAAAGATAATTTGACTCATCATAGTCAATAATCCTTGTGTTTTGACGAATAAACCAAGTACAGATGCAATACCTAAGGAAGATATGATAAATAAAATAAGATGGAAATAATATATACCTATATGTGATGGTAATGTTGCATGAAAGAGGAAGGGTGATAAAACCAGAATCAGTGTACTGACAATCATGAGATGAAAAAATGCAGACACAAATAGTGTCATGAGTCCATAATAAACAGGCAGAGAGTTAGCCATATATGTTTTTTGGAGAGTTGTTCCATAAATTTGAACAACAGATGATGATAAACCTAACAATGAACCCATAGATACACTCATAATGGTCATAGATGCAATCAGTGTGTCTTGATATTCGGGCATGATGGATGTAAAAACACTTCCCATCATGAAAAAGAATAATAACGGTACAAGATAACAAGTGATGAATAATGAACGACTTCGTAAATCCATTAAAAATTGAATCCACACCCCATAACAAAATGCTTTCATTTTTCGATACCTCCTGCCATAGATATAAAGTGCTGTTCCAATGTTCCTCGACTCACATTCATATCTAAAATCTCCAAATTTTGTTTTTGATAACTATCTAAAATCTGGGATAAAGTCTGTCGAACATCTTGCGTTGTATACAGATTTTCTCCCTCTTGCGTGATAACCTTAATACGGTAACATTTTCCCATGTATAAAGTGAAATCCTCAAGCGTTCCTAAAAACACCATTTTTCCTTGTTTTAAAATACCAATACGCTGACATAAACTTTCAACTTCATTCATATCATGACTTGCTATGACAATAGTAACACCCTTTTTTTGTAGTTGACGAATGATTTGATGTAAAGCAAAACGTCCTGCTACATCTAAACCAGCTGTTGGTTCATCTAATATTAAAATATCAGGTTGTCCAATTAAGGCCAAAGCCAAATGCAAACGTCTTTTTTGTCCTGTAGAAAGTTGTTGATATTGTTTATTCATTATGGATAAAAGATCCAATGCTTTTAATAATTGGGGTTCTAAAGATGCTTTTTTCCACTTAGAAAACAAAGTGATAGCTTCTGATACTTTCATATAAGCAGGAAGTGATTCATTTTGTGATTGAATAGCTATTTGACCATCAATGGAAATATTTCCTTCATATTTTAAAAATCCTTCCAGACACTCTAATGTTGTGGTTTTCCCTGCACCATTCATTCCTAACAAACCTAGTATTTCCCCTTTATAAACCTCAAAAGAAATATCATTTAAGACTTGATAAGAACCATAACTTTGACTGACATGGGATACTTTTATAACTGTCTTCACATTACTCATCTCCAAACTTAATTCCTGCTTTTTCAAAATATAAACCTAATGCCGGTTGTAGATAGGCATTCACTTTATTTTGTTGTTTTGCTAGATTATGATTATCATTCAAATGCTCAAATTGCATCAACTGTGGCAACAAACTCATATCACCCTTAGTAAATTCTTCAACCATTTTCCAGAACTGCTCAGCTAATGCTCGAACACGTTTGTCTAAAGGATCGACCCCTTGCTCTTGTAAGTCTAAGATTTTTTGAGATAATTGTTGAAAGCGATTAATAAATTCTTGTCCACTTTCTTGATTAAAATGCTGACGAATATGATCCATTGTTTTTTCATCAAAATATTTTATCACCCAATAATTGTCATTATTCATCTGTAAATTGACAATAATATCTGCATATTTTTTAAAATCAACACTTTGCATCTGTATCACTTCTTCTTTTAGATTTTCTATATCTTGAAGAACCTTTGTCAATTGTTTGATCTTTTCTTGAATTAATGAAGCTTGTTGATTTAAAACATGAGCGACTTGTTGGGGTGTATCTAATACTTCTAACTGATTTTTAATTTCGTCTAAAGAAAAACCTAAAGATTTTAATGATTGAATCTGATGTAACTGTACCATATCCTGATAGGTATAAAGTCGACGCCCTCCTTCACTTTGCATTGATGGTTTTAATAATCCCTTTTGATCATAAAATTGTAAAGTTCTTACTGTTGTTTTCATTTTTTTAGCTAATTGTCCTATTGTCATATATTCTTTATCCATTTCCATCCCTCCTGTTTTTATTATAATTGATGACGTAACGTCATAAGCAAGTCTTTTTTATCAAAACTTAAGATAATCTCTTTGTATTTCTTTATCATTTCCCCTATAATAAAACTTGGGGTGAAAATATGAATTTATTAGCGAGTGATTTTGATAATACATTATGGTTTCAAGACCATATGAATAAAAAAGATGTAGAAGCCATTCAATCATTTCAAAAGAAAGGACATCTCTTTGGTGTATGTACTGGAAGAAGTTTGAGTGGTATTTTACGTCCTTCAAAACCTTATAGTATTGAATATGATTTTTATATTTTACTAAGTGGTGGTTTGATTTTAAACAAAGATTTTCAACCTATTCTGGAGAGTCAAATTCCTATATCATTAGTGAAAGATATTTATGAACTAACAGAAAAACAAAACATAACTCTTGTTTATAATGATGTCACATATCATCTTAATTCAAAATTTGATGATTTTATTTTTGATCATGAAATTCATTCTTTTGATGAATTTCCTTATCCCTATGTACAGGCATTTTCTTTTCATTATCAGGAAAATGAAATAGATATGGCACAAATAATGACTCAAAAAATACTCAATCAATATGGTGAACAGATTGAAGCCTATCAAAATAATCAACATATAGATTTAGCCATGAAAGGATGTTCTAAAGGACATGGTATTAAAATCATTCAAGATTATTTTCAATTATCCATTGATAATATTTATGGTATTGGTGATAATTATAATGACTTACCGATGTTAGATGTTATAAAGCATAGTTATACTTTTGATTATGCGCCAAAAGAAGTCAAAAATCATGCTCAAAAAGTGGTTTCATCATTAGCTCAGTGTATTTTTGATATTGAGAAATAATTTTTATTTTTAAGAAATAGAAAATATATTATTTCGCTTATTTCAAAATTATTTATTCATAAATTGACAAACATATACAAAAATGATATTATCAATGCAATAATAAAAAAAGACATCTTCATGTCTTAATTATAGATCATATGGGGATGTTTGGTGATTTTTAAAACTATATCTCATGATGAATGAGATTTTTTCTTTAGAGAGGGGTATCGTATGAAAATAGGTGTCATTGGCTTAGGAACAGTTGGATTTGGTGTTGTAGATATTTTAACACAACAAAAGGAAAGACTAGAAAAGTTAATTCAAGAAGAAGTTGTCGTTAAATATGGTTGTGCTTTAAATGAAGTTACTTTACCAGATGGTATCATCTATACCCAAGATTTTCATGATGTTTTAAATGATGATGAAGTGGATGTTGTGGTAGAATTAATCGGTGGCACAACAATTGCGAAAACAATTATTTTAGAAGCCTTAAAAAAAGGAAAGAATGTGGTGACCGCTAATAAAGCTTTGATTGCTCATGACGGACAGGAAATCTTTGAAATGGCTATGAAATATCAATCAAAAATTTATTATGAAGCTGCTGTAGGTGGTGGAATTCCCGTTGTTGTTCCAGCCAAAGAAGATTTAGTGGCTAATGAAATTGAAAAAATTGAAGGTATTTTAAATGGAACAACAAATTTTATATTAACGTTAATGGAAACAGATAATTTGGATTTTGAAGAAGCCTTAACGATTGCTGATGGATTAGGATATGTAGAAGCAGATGCCAGTTTAGATTTAGATGGCAAGGATGCTGCTCATAAGATTTGTATTCTGGCGATGAATGCTTTTGAAATTTTCTTTGATTTCCATAAGATTCAATGTACAGGTATTCGTGGTGTAACAAAGAAAGATATTGATTATGCTAAAAAATTAGGATATCGTATCAAATTAATTGCTCAAGCTAAAAAATTAGAAAATGGTTATGGTATTGATGTTTCTCCAACATTAATTGGTATAAAAGACATGGTTGCTAATGTCAATCAAGCATATAATGTAGTAGAAATCACTTGTAATTATTTAGAAAATGTTATTTTTTATGGAAAAGGTGCAGGACGTTATGTCACAGCCAGTGCCGTTGTCAGCGATATTATGAAAACACATCAGCCAACAATGTGGCAGCACCAATATCAATATGTTGAAGATATTTTTCCAATTACATATTCTAAATATTATATCAGATGTGATCATCCATTAGATATTGATTATGAGATGTATTACTCTCAAGATCATGATCATATCTATATTACAAATCCTATTGAACTGAATGATTTAAAACATCAACTTCAAAATGAATCTTATAATTTATTGAAGGTAAGGGGTTAATATAACATGAAGATAATTGTTCAAAAATTTGGTGGAACCTCAACACGTAGTATTGAAACACGTGAACATATGTATAAAAATATTATTCGTGAACATGATAAAGGAAATAAAGTGGTCGCTGTCGTCAGTGCGATGGGGCGTTATGATGACCCTTATGCGACAGATACCCTTTTATCCATTGTGCATACGGATCAATTGACAGATGAAGAAATTGATCGTTTAACAAGTATTGGTGAAACAATTTCTACACTCGTTGTTAAAAGTGAACTGGCTAAAAAAGGCTATACTGTAGAAACTGTCACAAATGCTGAACTTGGTATTTTGACAGATTCTCATCATCAAAATGCTACCATTACAACGGTTGAAGGAAAACATATATTAGATAAACTGAAAAATGCTGATATTGTCATATGTCCCGGATTTCAGGGATATTCTCAAAATGGTAAGATTACGACTCTAGGACGTGGAGGTAGTGACTTGTCTGCCGTCGCTATTGGTGTCGCCATTGATGCCAATGAAGTAGAAATATATAGTGATGTCAATGGAATTTATACAGCGGATCCCCGTATTGTTCCCGATGCGAAGAAACTGAACTATATCAGCTATGCCGAAATGCTGGAACTTTCCAACAATGGAGCAAAAGTTTTAAATCATCGTTGTGTACAACTGGCTGCTAAACATGATATTGTGATTCATGCCAGAAGTTCATTCGATGAAAGTCAGGGAACATATGTATTAGGAGATGAAAAAATTATGAAAGATCATTTAAATCAATTTATTATATCAGGTATTACAGGTTCACAAAATGAAGCCCGTATTACTCTTGTAGGTGTAGATGCCAAAATCAATGGTGCTGGTGAACTTTTTGAAAAAATTTCTGATGCCAATGTTAACGTCAATGTCTTTAATCAGGCTTTAGTTGGTGGTGGAAGAATGGATATTTCTTTAATTATTAATGATAAGGATGTTCCTGCTGTCGTTGAAGTCATTAATGATTTAAAAGATACTTTACAGGCAAAGAAAACAATTGTCAGAGGAAATATTGGAAAAGTCGCTGTGATTGGTGTAGGTATCAAAAATAATAAAGGCATGTTCCAGAAAGTTTATAATACATTGATGAGTCATGATATTAATGTCGAAATGACATCTTGTAGTGAAATTAATATATCTTGTTATATTGATCGAGATGATGTCAAAAAAGCTCAAGTTTTATTACATGAAGCATTCTTAGGTTAGGAGGATTATCAAAATGAAGAAATATAAAGTTGCAATTGTAGGTGCTACTGGTGCCGTTGGGAGAGAAATGTTGAGATGTATTTTTCAGTTTCACTTCCCTTTTGAAAGTTTAAAATTATTAGCTTCTGCGAGAAGCGCAGGAAAAGTCATTGAATATGAAGGACATGAATTTGTTGTGGAAGAATTAACTGAAAATTCTTTTGAAGGTATTGAAGTGGCTTTCTGGAGTGCTGGAGGAAGTATTTCAGAAAAGTATATGCCTTATGCTGTAAAGGCCGGATGTATCAATATTGATAATACATCACATTTTAGAATGGATCCTGATGTTCCATTAGTTGTTCCAGAAGTCAATGCTTATGCTTTAAAGGAACATAAAGGAATTATTGCTAATCCAAACTGTACAACAATTCAAATGGTCAGTGCATTAAACCGTTTAAATGAGTATTTTGATATTGAAAGAATTATTGTTTCTACTTATCAGGCTGTTTCAGGGGCTGGTGTTGCTGGTATGGAAGAATTATATCGTCAATCACAGGAAGTGCTAGATGGTAAAGAACCAGTAGCCAAAACTTTGCCTTGTGCTTCTGATAAAAAACATTATCCAATTGCCTTCAACTGTATTCCACAAGTTGATAAATTTGATTTAGACAATCATTTCACAAAAGAAGAAATGAAAATGGTCAATGAAACAAAGAAAATCTTTAATAAAGATATTAAAGTCAATGCGACTTGTGTTCGTGTTCCTGTACTTAGAGGTCATAGTGAATCTGTTTATATTGAAACGAAAAAACCTATTGATATAGATAAAGTCTTTGAATTATTATCAAATTCTCATGGTGTTGAACTCTATGATGATATTGAAAATCAGATTTATCCAATGGCAACTTTATTTATTGGTGATGAACTTGTCCATGTCGGACGTGTAAGAAAAGATTTAGATAATGATCATGCTTTAAGTTTATGGATTGTTGCTGATCAATTAATGAAAGGTGCTGCTTACAACTCTATTGATATTGGATTAAAAATGATTGAAATGGACTTGTTATAATGAGTCAAAAAGTCTTTCAAATGCCCTATTCAAAGATTTATCCTCTACTTCTTCAAAAAGCCTTGAAAAAAGGACGTACGCAAGAAGAAGTAGATACAGTGATTCAGTGGTTAACGGGTTATACTTTTGATAACATTCACCATATGTTAGAAACAGATATCAATTATCAACAGTTCTTTGAAAATGCTCCAGCTTTAAATGAACGCAGATTTTTAATTAAAGGCAGTATCTGTGGTGTTAAGCTGGAGATGATTGAAGACCCTCTTATGCAAAATATACGTTTTCTTGATAAACTCATTGATGAACTTGCTAGAGGAAAGAGTTTAGATAAAATTTTACGCTAAAAAGAGCGTTATCTTACTATGATAAGAATTGATTAGAAGATGGACATGATGAACTAATGGAAAACTTCATTTATATTTGATTCTTAAATGTTATAAGATGGTCAAAAAAATAAGATGTGATTTAAAAAGTTATTAACATTTTAACATCTTTTCAATTTACATTACTTTTTTTTGTGGTATACTATAGATGAAAAGTATCTGAGTAGATAAAAATACTCAAATGAGAAAGAGAACTGTTGGCCCAGTTCTCTTTTTTCGTGACCTTTCTTTTTATCTATTACTTACGTAATTCTTTGATTATCAAAAGTATAACAATTAATGTTAAAACTTCTGAATACATAAAAAGTATCTTGAATAAATAAAAATACTCGGCCACGTTCTCCCATGTTAAAGCTATCGGTGCTATAAAACTGAGGCATGATTTCACCTCCGCCCATTGAGGGCCTTTTTATTTTATCATGATTCGACAAAAAAATATACTGAATAAAGTATCTTTATCCAGTCAGATTTTTGTTTTTATTATTTTGCTCATTTTTAATATCTTTTCAATTTACATTACTTTTTTTGTGGTATACTATAAACGAGAAGTATCTGAGTAAGTAAAAATACTCAAATGAGAAAGAGAACTGGGGCAACAGTTCTCTTTAATATTTCACAATACGATAATACGTTCTTGAAGTAATTGCATAGACAATAGCATAAATGATTGCTACAGTCACTACAGAAATAACAGTGCATATAACAAAGATTTGAATACCAGATGTGACAAGGAAGCTAAACATCATTGTAATCATATTGAAGGCAAATGCCATATGAATAACAGAAACAATGAGTGGTAAAAAGAAGAAAATTAAAACTTGTGAACGAATCGTCTGTTTGACTTCTTTTGTACTCATTCCAACTTTTTGCATGATTTCAAAACGTTTTTGATCTTCATATCCTTCAGATAATTGTTTATAATACATAATTAATATTGTAGCCATTAAAAATAAGATGCCTAAGAATATTCCTAAAAAGAATAAACTACCATATAATTCCATCAACATTAAACGAACCGTATACTGTGATGAATAATAGAAAGAGATTTCACCATGTTCCTGTCCAGAAGCATTGGCACTGATCGTAAATTTCTCTAAACATCTTTCCAAAATATCTTCTGCTTCTTTTTCCTGAGATTGGTTACTATACTTAATTGAAAGATTTTCTGTAGGTTGGATTTCATCACCAAAGAATGATGACATCATCTTTTGAATTGCTGCTTCATCTTTCATAATAACAATAATATTTTTTTCAGCAGTTGAATTTTCATTAGGTAATAAATATGGCTGATGAATAACATCTTTGATTTGATATTTTGTATTATCAATATCAAAAGTCTTACCAAATTCAAAGAAATTACTTGTTACAAGAACTTCATCATCTTGCAAATGAACATCTTGATGATAAGCTCGATTATATTCATCTTCCGTCACACCAATTAAGTAACCTACTGTAAAATTGCCTGATTCTCTATCCATCATGATATGCTGATTATCTTTGAAACGAACTGATACACTATATCTTTGTAAGTGAATAAAACTGTCAATTCCTATACCATTTCTTTTTAACTGATCTTGTATATCCGCATAAAATGTCTGAAACTGTTTTTCTGTTGGTAATGTCCCATCTTCATAACCATAGACTTTTAACTGATAACTATCTTGTTGATAAGATGAGATTGTATCTTCTATTCCAAAATATAGTGACACTGTACTCGATAACATGACTAAAATACATGTACATAAAATACATATACTGGCTAGTCCAACAGCATTTTGTTTCATACGATAAATCAATTGTGAAACAGAAGTAAAATGCTTTGTCTGATAATAAAAATGTTTATTCTTTTTTAAGAATTTTAAAATTGTAATAGACCCTGCTGTAAACAAACAATATGTTCCAATAATAACCAATATAACTGCGATAAAGAATAAATATACAGCTGTCAAAGGATCATCTATAGTCACAGCAATATAATAGCCAATACCTAAAGACAAAATACCAACAAGAGTCATTAACCATTTTGTTTTTGGTTCTTTTTCTCCACTTTGTGATCCTCTTAATAATTCAATAGGGTTTGCTAATTGAATTTGAATCACATGAATTAAATAAGTCATAAAATAAATTGGTAAAAATATAATCACTGTTATCAATAATGATGACCATGAAATATGAAAAGTCAATAATGTTGTTATACCCATTAAACGTATCAACAATAAAGAAACCAGTTGACTAAATATAATCCCAAAAAGAAATCCTACAAGCAAAGAAACAAATGTAGTAAAAAATGTTTCATAAAACATCATAATCATAATATGTTTCTTTTCTAATCCTAAGATATTATATAAAGCAATCTCTTTTTTACGACGTTTCATTAAAAAACTATTCATATAAAAGAGAAAAATCACAGAAAATATAATAATGACAATCTTTCCTAAATTTAAAATCACCTGCATTGTTCTTGAACCTGTAGACATCTGATCAATCCCATCATGAGATGAAAGATAATTAATTAAATAAAACATCATGACAGTAAAAGAACTTGTTAATAAATACGGGAAATAAAGTTTTGCATTCTTTTTTAAATTTGTGAATGCCAGACGAGGATAAAAGAATGATTTCATCTTATTTCCCTCCTGAAGCAAGTAATGTTAATGTATCTGAAATACTTTGATACATTTGTTGATACGTTTGATTTCCTCTATAGATTTGATGAAAGACTTCACCATCTCTAATAAATAAAACTCGAGATGCCCAACTGGCTGCTTTTGTACTATGTGTTACCATCAAGATTGTTTGTCCTTTCTTATTTACACGATCAAAGATTTCTAACAACTGATCGGTTGATTTAGAATCAAGGGCCCCCGTTGGCTCATCTGCCAGAACCAGTTGTGGCTGTGTAATCAATGCTCTTGCAACTGCAACTCTTTGTTTTTGACCACCAGATATTTCATAAGGATATTTTTCTAATAAGTTTTCAATTCCTAATTGAGGTACTAATGTTTTTAATTTCTGATTCATTTCAGGATAAGATTCTTTTGATAAAACAAGAGGTAAAAAGATATTATCTTTCACTGAAAAAGTATCTAATAAATTAAATTCCTGAAAAACAAAACCAAGATTTTGTCTTCTAAACTGTGAAATTTCTTTTTCTTTTAAATGTGTAATATCTTTTCCATTCAATAGAACCTGACCACTTGTTGGCTGATCTAATGAAGCCAGAATATTTAATAAAGTTGTTTTCCCACTTCCAGATTCACCCATAATCGCAACATATTCTCCTTTTTCCACACTAAATGTAACATTGGATAAGGCTTGAACTTGTTGATTTGAAAAACGTGTTGTATAAATTTTCTTTACATTTTTAACTTCTAGTAATGACATCTGTCATCCCTCCTTTGTACATTTATAGTTTATAAAAAAAGAGAAAAATGTACCATTGATTTATCTTACATTTTCTCCTTATGACCTTACATCTTTGTAAGATTTATTCAACCTGTAAATCCTGAACATGAAAATCAATCTTTACAGTTGTCCCTTTCCCTTGTGATGATTCCATTGATATAGGATGACCGAGATATTTTAAAATTCTCTCACACAGATACAAACCTAATCCACTGGCTTTCTTATCCACTCTCCCATTATATCCTGTAAATCCCTTTTCAAATATTCTTGGTAAATCTTCTGCTTTGATGCCAATACCCGTATCTTCAATATACAAAACTTCATCTTCAACATAAATATGAATACCTCCTGTCTTGGTATATTTTAACGCATTGGATAAAATCTGTTCCAAAACAAAAGATAACCATTTTTCATCAGTTAAAACTTTTAGATCAATGTCATCTAACTGCAATGTCAGTTTCTTATGAATAAAGAATGTTGCCTGTTTTTTTAAAACGTCTTGAAGAATATCATGAAGTGAATAATATTGAATATGTAAATCTGATGAAATCTGCCCTAATTTCATATAATGTAATGCCATATCTACATATTGTTCAATCTTTAAAACTTGTAAAAGCATATCATGCGTCGACGCATTCTTTGAATCAATCAATAAACGTAATGCAAAAATAGGTGTCTTGATTTGATGAACCCACATGGTAAAATATTCTAGCATTTCTTGATGATTATTTTCTTCAAGTTCTTTTGTTTCTTTGAGTAAGTCATTTATTTGATATAACAACAACTGATATTCTTTTTCAATCCATGAAGAACAAGAAGGCAAATCCAAAGTATAATAATCTTTAAGTTGTTGATTAGCATTTAAATTATGTAATCGACGTACATATAATATAAAATCAATACAAAAATAAACAAACAACAAAACTAGGCATAAAATTGTAGCATAGATAATAGCATCTATTAAAGCATCATACAAATAAAGAATCACATAAAATATCACAATAAAAGATAAAGAAAGAATATAAAAAGCTTTTTTATCATAGAAATAATGAAATAATTTATTCATAATAAAGTTTATATCCTAATCCTTTTTTTGTTTGAATGAGATGTTCAATATGAAAATCATCCAGTTTCTTTCTTAATCTGTTCATATTCACACTTAAAGTATTATCATCTATAAATTCATTACTTTGCCATAATGCCATCATTAAATCATCACGAGATACAAATGTTTCAGATTTTTCAAACAAAATCTGTAAAATCTTTAATTCATTTTTTGTTAAATCTATGGTTTGTTCTTGATAAGAAATTGTTGCATCTAAAATATTTAAAACAAGTTCCTTATAAGTTAATACTTGCATAGATTTAGAAAAAGAATATGTTCTACGCAATAATGCCTGTATTTTCGCCGTTAAAACAGAAAAATCAAAGGGTTTCGTAATAAAATCATCAGCCCCCATTGAGATAGCCATCACAATATTCATATTTTCACTGGCTGATGAAATGAAAATAATCGGTACAGAAGAAATCTTACGAATCTGCTCACACCAGTGATAACCATTATAAAAGGGTAAAGAAATATCTAATAAGATTAATTCTGGTTGTATTTGAACATATTTTTCTAAAACATGTTCAAAATCATCAATGACATAAACTTCATAGTTCCACGTTTCTAAATGTTTTTGAATTGCTGAAGCAATCACTTCATCATCTTCTACAATCATAATTTTTTGCATTTTGATCACCTAATTAGTATTATATCACATCTTGATAAAGGTTGTGCATAGCTTTTATTCGTGCTTTCATTTCATCTTGAAGATATTGGGGAGAAATCACTTTAATCTGTGTCTGCATCATCATAATCCATCCAATGAGTCCTTCTGATATTGAAACATCTTCAATCGTCAACAACAATCTGTCTTGATATAAACGTTGTACTTTCATCTGTTGACCAAAACGTGATACCATTTCTCTTAGCTGCTTATAATCACATTCAATCACTAATGTATCACGATGATGAGAAATGAACATATTCATCATTTTTTCTATTTCATTTTGAATATCAAATTGTTCTTGAATATCAATGTACCCTTTATTTAATGTCTGTATTTGACGCATACGATCAATACGATAGTTCGTTAATTGTTGAGGATGTTTTTCATTATAAGCAATCATATAATAATGATTATTTTGTGAAGTCAATGAATAAGGTGAAACAATATACTGGTCACCTTTATTTCCTCTTTGAGATGCCACTTCTATCAATTGTTCATGCTGGATATTATAATCAATATATTGAAAAGATATGGCTTTTTGGTGTTCAATAGCTTTCATAATAACAGAAAGATTCACAAATAAAGAAAAAGAATGTTGACGTTGGCTTGGTTGAAAATTGACTAAACGTTGTTGTTGGTGAAAAGAAGACAACATAAGAAGCTTATTTTGTAAATGTTGTTGATCTTCTCTGTTCAAATCTTGATGAAATGCTATTTGATCCAATAAAAACTGTAATTCACCATCATCAAATATATCTTCATCTATCTTATAACCTAATTTATGATAAGAGATAATCAAATCTCTATCCAACCAGCTGTGAAAAAAATCATTGATTTGTTTAATACAAGAATAAACAGTCTTAATTTCAATTTTTATATCCTGTTTCATTAAATTTTCTTGTATTTCTAAAGCTGTAATGGCTCTATGTGGTGTTTGTAAAATAATCTTTAATACACAAAACATTCTTTTTCCCATAATAGACTCCTAATGACTCATAACAAGCTGATAACTTTTCTTCCTGTTATAATGACGTATTAATGAAAGATAATCTTTCATGCTGTAACTACAAAGTAAATCTAAAACAACATCATCTTGACAGTCATCTAATTGTAATAAATATTGGTAAGCCAAATGATATTCATCTTCTAATAGACATATTTTTGCACAATCTAATATTCCAACATGATATTGATGTTCAAGAATAGAAATCACTTGAGAAAAAGTCATCTTTTCAAAAGGAATTAAATAACGTATCACACAATATTCTTGCAATGTGATCGTTTTTCTGGTTATTCTTTTAAAAATATCTTCTTTCAATTTTAAATAATCTTGATGTGAAAACAAACTATTCATCATCATTAAATCATGTTCCATATCCTGATAATTTTGAACTCTATATAAATGCTTCAATGCAGCTATAAAAAGTTGATGATAAACTTTTTGATCATGTAACAAATGATTGAATTCTTTTTCACGTAAACACCCAGCAAATAAATCTAATATAGATGCATCTTTCATAATGTTTAATACATAATTTTTCTTTTGAATAAAAGTAATCGTTTCTTGTTTTTGATAATTGTTTTTCATATATGTCATCTCCTTGTACTCTCATTATACCCATTTTATGATTTTGAAGATGACTTTATACCCATTTTAACACCGAAAAAACGGAGTTAAAACACTTTTTTTGATTTTTTCATTAAAAAAAGATTTTGCTTTATACAAAATCTTTTTGAAATGGCTGATAAATACCTTTTCCATAATAAATAGATGGTTCATAGAGGATTGGATAAAGATTCCAGTTTTCCTCAAGAATCCATTGAAACCATTGTCCTTGATATGACATACAATAGATACAATACATCATTCCACATTGATATTCTACAGCTTCTTGATAATGAGTTAATTGAAAATGATACTTTAAAAGTTTCAAAATAATCTCTGAATCTAAAAAATGATCCTGTATGCCAATCACTTTAAGTAAAACTTGGCTATGCTTTTTAGATATTTCATGTTCTTTAAGTATTTGCATTGCATGATGATAAGATGCTTTTGATAAAGATGAACTCAATTTTTGAATAGTTTGCCATTTTTGATGGTCCTGTAATAACTCATATATGATTTGACAATCCTCATAAGACACATAAATAACGGTTTGAAACCATAATGTTCCCTGCTTTTGAATAGTTGGTCTATCACTTTGATAAATCCAGTAACCACCTAGATATTCTTGTTGATGTTTTTTTCCAGCTAAAATACAATCAGCAAAGCCAAAATGCTCATCTTTATATTCTTGCCCGGCACCATTTAAAGCATAAATGACTTGATGATGATATTCATCAACCATTTGTTGCCATGATGAGGATAATTTCTTTTCATCTAAAATATAAGGATATTGGGCTGTTCCATTTCCTCTCAACAAAGTATCTTTAAATTCATTGATTAAAAAATCATTTTGTTTTTGATGGAGATGTTTTCGTTTTATCAACATTACAACAACCAAAACAAGTAAAACAATCATCATGATGACATCAAAAATCATAGGAACAATCTGAGGATTTGTTGTTATACCAATGATCCATGATATCAAAATAGCAAATATCATAAAAAAATGAATAAAACAATATAAGATAGTCTCTCTAAAATATAAAAACATACAAAAATAAATAATCCATAAAAAGAGATGAATACCATTCATATATGAAAATGAATATTCCATATTGGCTAAAAAGGCACATAAAAGCGCTCCTATATATTCCAATAAATAATGCCATCTTTTATCCATATGTACCACTCCTCTCTTACATTATAACAAAGCACAAAGATAAAAAAAAGAAAAGCCAGGATTTATCCTAGCTTTCATTGAGTTGTCTTTTTAATTCTTCAATTTTATCATTGTATTCACCAATATGACGATACATTTCCATAACCTCATCATCAATAACACCAGAATCATGAATTTGTTGATAATAGTACTTTCCTAATTCACGAAAAACATCATCACGATCTGATTCCAAGTTTTTCATCTTTAATTTTAACTTAGCAGTCCCTGCCAGTTCCTGTGTTTTATCAATTGCTTCTTCTGTAAACTTCGCCGCTTTCTTTGTGAAATCATCAAATAAAGGCATCTTTCTTCCTCCTATCCTATATATTTTTTAATATATTGAACACCGATACCACCAACACCCATATGGGCCCCTACGACTGCCGGAAGTTCTCTTAATTCCAGTTCTACTTCACCAATTTTATCTAAAACCATCTGTTTGACATCTAAAGCAGAACTTTCACATAAAACATGTTCAATTGTAATCTTATATTCTTTCGCATTGACACCTAATTCAACCATACGATTAACAAGTGTTGCCTTTGCTTTAGAAAGGGTTCTTACTTTACCAAGAACATCTATCTTTCCACCTAAATCATAATTGAGTTCCATAACTGGAACAATTTTCAACATACTAGCAAGTAATGCTACAGCTGGTGTAATACGTCCACCTTTTTTCAAATGTTCTAAATTAGGAGCCATGATAATTGTTCCAGAATGTTGAATCATGTCTTCAAGAATCACTTGAATTTCTTTGATACTTTTCCCTTCTTGAACTAGTTTGGCAGCAGTAAAAACCAGATATTTTTGATTCCCTGCTGTCCCTTTTGTATCAATTAATGTGATTGGAATATCAACCATCTCAGAAGCAACTTTCATTCCATTTAAAGTTGATGATAAGCCAGTCGCAATAGGTAAACCAATCACTTCATCATATCCTGCATCCTTGATTCTTTGTAAAATATTCACAAGTTCACCTGTTGCCGGTTGTGATGTCATCACCATAATATCTTCTTTTTCCATTGTTTCAAAGACTTTTAAACTTGTTATATCTTGTTGATCTAAATATGTATGATTTTTCATTGTAATACATAAAGGAACAATATATATTCCTTGATTTTCATATTGTTTTAATTCTATTTGGCAACCACTATCAGCTAATATTGCAATTCGAGTCATTTTACTCTCCCTCTTTCTCGCAGTTAATTTTCTCTAACTATTATAACACTTTTGACAATAAAATGAAATCATATATAATAAAGAAAGAAAGGTGTGACCATATGATATCCGTAGAAAATTATACTACTCATACTCTTGTCATCAAAAAATCAGAATTTATTTGTCATTTGATTCCTTGCAGTCAAATTGAACAAGCCAAACAACTCATTGAAAAATACAGTGATCCTCAAGCGACACATAACTGTGTTGCTTATATCATTGGAACACACGAACGTGCATATGATGATGGTGAACCCTCTGGAACTGCTGGGATGCCTATGTTGAATGTATTAAAAATGCAAGGTTTAACAAATATCATCGCTATTGTCACTAGATATTTTGGTGGCATTAAATTAGGTGCTGGTGGCTTAACACGTGCTTACAGTCAAAGTGTCTCTCAAGCATTAAAAGAAGCTAAAATTGTTGAAAAAGAGCCTGTTGATTTATACACAATTACTATTGATTATACTTATACACGTAAATTTGAACATTTATTAAAAGTCCAACATATACAATGTATTGACATTCAATATTTAGAACAAGTCTGTTATCAATGTTATATAAGGGATTTAGACTTTTTGAAACAGATTCAGGAACTGACAAATAATCAATTTGAAGCACATAAAATCGGCACTGATTACATCAAAAAAGACGTTTGACACGTATATAGATACTTGTTATAATTTGGAAGTGATGAAAATAAATAAGACTTGTCTGTTTTTACAGCCTGTCTTTTTTATTACAAGGAGGACATATGGGTTTTTTAGAAATATTGATTATTGGTATTGGTTTATCAATGGATGCCTTCGCAGTAAGCATATGTAAAGGATTATCAACCAGAAAACTTCAATTAAAACATGCTCTCATTTGTGGTTGCTATTTTGGTTTTTTTCAAGGTTTCATGCCTTTACTTGGTTATCTTCTAGGCATTCAGTTTAAAGATAAAATTGAAAGCATTGACCATTGGATTGCTTTTATTTTATTAGCTTTGATTGGTATCAACATGATTAAAGAATCATTTGAAAATGAAGAAAGCTGTAATACAGAATTTTCACCTAAAATCATGATACCCCTTGCTATTGCAACATCTATTGATGCCTTAGCTGTTGGTGTCACTTTTGCTTTTTTAAATGTTAATATTTTCATTGCGATTTCCATCATTGCTTTAACAACTTTTATCATTTCAATGGCTGGTGTCAAAATTGGACATGTCTTTGGAATGAAGTATAAAGCCAAAGCAGAAATCGCTGGTGGTATCATTTTAATTTGTATGGGATTAAAAATTTTATTGGAACATCTTCATATATTATGATAAATTCATTCTCATTTTATCATAAATGCCGATATAAAACTTTCACATTATTATGAAAGAATTTATATCGGCATTGACTATATCAAATTGAAAACTTAAAACATAAAATATTCTTTATTACATTCTATCTAAAAAATTTTTCATAAATGTCATTAGGTACATAAGGATATAAATCTATATTTTTCAGCTGATACTCAGAAGCATCAACCTCTATATCATTTTGATCCATAAACCCATATTTCTCCAAAATATTTATAAAATCCATACCATTGATAAGTTCTACCCCTGCTTCTTTTGCATATGAAATTGCAGCCGCACTATAGTCACTTGTTGTAATAAAAATAACATGATCAGCTAATACTACATTATTTGCACCTACAACTTTTTGAATACTTGGTCGTCCAACTTTATGATTTATTGAATAACATTTGCATTCAACAATTGTCTTTTCATCATCTTTCATCATTACTAAATCATATCCTCCATCATTAGTCGGAGGTGTAATTTGTACATTATATCCCATAGTTTCATATACTTGAGCGCAAAGATTTTCAAAATCAGTAGGCTTATTTACAAAATAGTCTACAATCTTTTGAACACTATTATTAAGACAAAAAGTCTGTTTTCTTTTTAAAATACGAAAATATTTTTCCTTTTCTTCTTTACACATAGATATTTCTATTCCTAAATGACGTAAATCTTTCACAACCACAAGCAATTCATAAGGTTTTTTTGAATAAACTAAATAATGTCCAATATATAATTTGCTTTTTCTCCAAATAATAGAATTATTCTTAACCCTTTTATCAGCTGTACCATCTTTTTTACTTACTGACCAATAAGGATACTCCAATTCATAATGATTCTTTTCGTTTTCATTATTGCATTTTCTGATTACAATGCCCGATGGCAATTTTCCAATATGGTATGTATTTAAAAAATCTTTTTTTAATATGTAATTATATAAGCAATATATAATATACATAATTAACGCTATAACAATGATATAAATAGAGATATTAATAAAAATTCTTATCATAGTGTTTCCCCTCTTTCATTTCAACAGTATATATTAAGATTTTTTCATTTTCAAATAGTTTATATTAATTTCATATATTATAATTTTTTAAATATCAGCAATTCAAATTTTATTCATATTGGAGTATGATAATAATAAGGGGTGGTAAAATATGAATGATGTCGCTAAACTCTATCAAGTTTATGTCAACAGAGAAATTCAAACAGCAAAAAATGAGATCCTGAATACAAAAAGAATCAATCAGAAAATCCTTGCTTTTTTACATGATTTATCAGAAGTCTCTTTAGAATCTCGCTGCTATTTATTTTGGGAAAAAGAAGAACCTATCAATCATCAACAACTATTAGAAAAATATCTTGAAGGTTTAACAATGTTGATGTCAATAGGATATGAACTTCGTATTGATAGTATTAAAAATCATACAGAAATTCCCGAAGATTTAGATATCTATTCTTTATTCTTTAAAATTCATCGATCTATTTTAAATGTACAAAATCAATATTCTAGTGATGATTATCAAGATGCAATTGATGATTACTTCACTTTAGGTTTTCAATTAGGTATTGATATTGACGAAATCATTGATAATTATCAAAATGATTAGAGCGATACGAAATAACTTTTTATGAGTTATTTCCTTAAGCTCTTTTTTTGTAATAAACTGTTATATTTTATATGGAAATCTATTAATTCAACAGTTTTTTTGATTATAATTGGAAAATTGTGATAGATAATAGAAAATATTGTTGGAAAAATGTGAATATAAAGTCTATAAACAGCTGGAAAAATGTGTGTATCTCATTGAAAATAGCCTGAATTTTGTGATAAGATAAACTTATAGTTAAATAAGGCAATCTCACAAAATAAATTCTATGATTCGAGATGATCAATATTTAGATATTCATTATGCAATCAAGTTTGCAAACAAAAACATTGGATTCAATGAATATTTCTATACTTTCCCCTATTTTTTAGCTTTCTTTTTGAAAAGATTTCTAAAAGATAGAAAAATTCAATAAAACTTGTTATATAAAAACGGAATCATTGTTTTGATTCCGTTTTTTACATTATCATATTGAAAGATATGACACTTATCCTAATCGTTGACTATTCTTTGATATCAAATTATTGTTCATTCATTTTCTTTAATTCATTCAATAATTCTATTGTATGTGGTAACCATTTTCCAGTTGTAGATATAACAATGACAATTTCATTTTTAATATATTTTAATTGTGGTTTGTCATATAAACGATTGACTAATTCAAAAAGCTGATCACCTGCAACATGTGAAGAAAATTCCTGTGTCAGCATTAATTGAACATCATTACCCGTTTCCTTGACCTCATCAATAAATGGTTCAGTACATAAGATTTCATATTGACGTTTGAATACAATATTTTGAACTTCTCTTGGTAATGTTCCATATAAATCCTTTAACTCACTTTCAAGTGCCTGTAACTGTGTTAAATGCTGCGCTTTATAAATACGTTGATACAGATTTAATTTTTCCATATCATTTTCCACATAGTTTTCTGGTATATACCCATCTACAGGAACATTTTGAACTGGTACTTCCTGTTCTTCTTTTTTCTCACCCGTTTTTTCATCAATGGCTTCCTGAAGAATCTTCATATACATGTCAAATCCAACTGTATCAATAAAACCAGCCTGTTCTCCTCCTAGTATATCGCCTGATCCTCGAATCGATAAGTCACGCATAGCGATTTTATAACCACTACCTAATTGAGCAAATTCTTTGATTGCTTTTAAACGTTTTGTTGCTTCTTCATTCATTTGTTTGTTTTTCGCATATAATAGATAAGCATAGGCTAAACGTTCACTACGCCCCACACGTCCTTTAATCTGATACAATTGAGATAATCCAAAGCGATCGGCATTTTCAATAATAATTGTATTTGCATTAGGAATATCAATTCCCGTTTCAATAATCGTTGTACACACAAGAATATCATATTCATGATCAACAAATGACTGCATGACTTTTTCAAGTTCATCCTTACTCATTCTTCCATGTCCAATTCCAATACGAGCCTGTGGCACTAATCTGGCAATTTCATTAGCGACACTTTCAATATTGGCAGTCTGGTTATGTAAATAGAATACTTGCCCTTTTCTTCCTAACTCTCTTTCAATCACTTGTTTCACTAATTGTGGGTTCTTTTCCATGACATAAGTCTGAACTGGCAAACGATTTAATGGAGGTGTTTCAATTTGTGATAAACCACGAATCCCCATTAAAGACATTTGTAGAGTTCTCGGTATGGGTGTTGCTGTTAAGGTCAAGACATCTATTGTTTTTCGTATTTCTTTAATCTTTTCTTTTTGTTTGACACCAAAGCGTTGTTCTTCATCAATACATAACAATCCTAAATCTTTAAATACAACATCATTAGATAAAATACGATGTGTTCCTACTAATAAATCAATTTTTCCCTCTTTCACATCTTCTAAAATCTGTTTTCTTTGTTTGGTAGAAGTAAAACGATTTAATAAAGCAACTTGAACAGGGAAATTTTCAAATCGTTTGATCATCGTATGATAATGCTGTGAAGATAATATTGTTGTTGGACATAGAAAAGCAACTTGCTTACCACCTAAAATAGCTTTAAAACAAGCACGTAAAGCAACTTCAGTTTTTCCAAATCCCACATCTCCACACAATAATCTATCCATAGGACGAGGCATTTCCATATCTGCCTTAATTTCTTTAACAGCTTCTTTTTGATCTGGAGTTAATTCATATCCAAAGCATTCTTCAAACTGTATCTGCAAAGCATCGTCTTTTGGAAAAGCAAAACCGGGCTGTTTCATTCTTTGAGAATAAATTTCAATTAAACGATCTGCCAGATCATCCACTTTCTTTCTGACTTTTTGTTTCGCCTTTTGCCATTCAGTACTATTTAATGAATGAATCTTTGGTACTTTTCCATCTCTCGATGCGTATTTTCTGACTAGCTTAAAGTTTTCTACAGGTATGTATAAAGTATCATTTCCTTTATAAGCAATATATAAATAATCTTTCTTAGAACCTTTAACTTCCAATGTTTTAATTCCCATGTATTGTCCAATCCCATGAATATCATGAACAACATAGTCACCAATATTTAATTCCGTATAATCATTAATAATTTTAGCATCTTTATATTTAATATAACCTTTTTTCTTTTGGGTATTGACTTTAAATAATTCTTTTTCTGTCATTAAGACAACATGTTCTTCACAAAAATCAATCCCTGTTGAAAGTTCCCCCATATAAATATTAATACCTTGATAAATATGATCATCATGACCAATCAAAGTATAACTCAGTTGGTGTTGTTCTAGTAAATCCGTCATCATTTGAATCTGATGACTATTTTCCAGACACATTAAAATGGTATTTTGAACTAAATAATCTTTAATCTGTTGAATCAGTTGTGCTTCATTTAATAAAGATAATTGAACTTCTCTAGTGAAAAAGACAATTTGTTTTTCATTTTCTCTAAAATCTAGAAAATCTATGTCTGATTTCGTTAATAGTGAAGGTAATTCATGATATAAAGAAAGTCCTTTAACCATTTTCCCCATACTTTGTAATTCATGAGAATAATAAAATGTTTCTTCTACATATTGATGATAGACAGTTTTTATTTTTTCTTGGCTAGATGTTAAAATCAGAACATCATCAAAATAAGAACGTAACGTCGTAGATGTTGGAAACAATCCCATATATTGATACAGACGGGATGTACTTTGATGATTTTTAATCGCTTCTATATCAATAGAAATGTCCTCATCCAGTTCATCTTGATACTCTTCACAATCTGTCTGTTCTTTCATCATTTCTATCTGTGAAATCACATTTTCAATATCCTGATCATCATAAAGAATATCTGTAGCTGGTAAAATCAGAACATCTTTCACGTTTTCTAAAGAGCGTTGCGTATTCTTGTCAAAGAAACGTAAACTTTCAATTTCATCATCAAAAAATTCTATACGAATAGGATTATCATATTGAATAGAATAAACATCAATAACTCCACCACGTTTAGAATAATAGAAAGGTTCATCCACCCTCTGTATCATCTGATAACCACTATATATCAACTTTTCTCTTAAAAAAAGTGGATCAATCGTCATTCCTACTTCTAAATGCAGAGTATGTTTTTTAAAGATTTGAGGATGTGGTAAATAACGTAAATAACTTTGGGTATGACAAATCACAACAAGTGGCTGTTGTGAAGAAATCCTTGACAATGCATGAATACGTTCTCCTACAAGTTCTTGAGAAGAAGCCAGAGCTTCAACACGCAAAGATTCATCACATGGAAAAAAGACAACTTTTTGATGAAGCAAAGGGTAAAGCTCCTGATATAAAAGTTGTGCCTGATATAAACTATCTTTAATAACCAGCATCATTTTTGGGCAAGTGAAAAAAGCACTAGCAATAAGAATCGCCTCATCACTAGCGTGAGATACAACAATCTCGCCTTTTCCTTTAAGCATTGCAAGATATGCTGGATTATTTTTCAAAATCTGAATAATCTTCTTCATATCTTATCATCTCCTAATTATAGGCATTCATAGCAGCAGTAAAATCTTTATCAAGAATGGTTATGACAGCCTCTTTTGCATCTTGAATTCCTTTTTCAATCAATGGCTGCTGCTCCTTTGTAAAACGCCCCAAAACATAATCAACAACAGGTATATAAGCATGTTTATCAATGCCCACTCGAATACGTTTAAAATTCTGTGTCCCCACATGAGCAATAATGCTTTTCATCCCATTATGCCCTCCAGCACTGCCACTTTGTCTTAAACGTAATTTTCCAGTTGGCATGTCCATATCATCATAAATCACAATTAAATCATCAACATCTATTTTAAAATAATTCATGACTTGAATCACAGATTCACCGGAATTATTCATATATGTTAATGGTTTTAATAATATGACATCCTCACCTTGATACTTCACTTTGACATATTCACCTTTAAATTTCTTTGTGTTGATTGATACATGCCAATAATCTGCTAAAGCATCCATCACCATAAATCCTACATTATGTCTTGTCGATGTATATTCTTTGCCCGGATTTCCTAATCCAACAATTAATTTCATAAACAACTCCTATCTTACTAATATCGCACAACAAACACCATTGACATCTAGATGATGATCTAGTATTTTACCTTTTTCACTATGATATAGAAGTGTAAAACCATCTTCTACCTCAACAGAAATCGTTTCTAAAGAAGCATTAAAATAAATGATAAAATCTTTATACTCACCATCATTTTGATGCAATGAATATTTAATCATACGATGATCAATATTTTCTGTTTTGACATTTTTACGTATCATATCATAACTTCCATATCTAAAACAAGGATTATTTTTTCTTAAATGAATTAAAAACTGTACAAACTGTGTTGTATCAATTTCCATATCCTTACGGTTCCAATCCAAAGCATTGACTTGATCTCCCGCATTATATGTATTGGAAAGACCACCTTTTGTCCTAAAAAACTCCTGTCCACTATGCAAGAAAGGAACACCCTGTGATAAGATAACAGCAGCCATCATTAGACGAGCACGTCTTTTTCGCATTTTTTCAGACTCATCATAATTAGAAATCTGTAATTTATCATAACATGTTGCATTATCATGACATTCTACATAATTAATTGATTGCGTAATTTTCGCAAACATATTTAGATTACATATAGCTTTCATTGCATCATTTGTTTTATACGTATCACCAGAAAAATATCCTTTTGTTTCCATCTGGTTTGTTCCTCTTAAAGTATCTCTAAAGAAATCATTGAAGAAACCAATATAAGGTGTCTTATGATTATTTTGAATGGTTGTACGCATGGATTCATCTAATGCTGTTGCCATATTCCACCCTTCTCCATAAACAACAAAGGATGGATCTAAAGCTTTCCCTTGAGCATCTACAAGTTTGATTGTTTCTTGATCAATAATCCCCATTAAATCAAAACGGAAACCATCAATACCATATAAAACCTGCCAACGTTTACACATATCTAGAATATATTTACGACACATTAAAGCTGTTGTATTTAAATCATTACCACACCATGAGCCATTAGATAGTGTTCCATCTTGATTTCTTCTAAAGAAATAATGTGGAACCGTTCTTTCTAAAGCATTGATATTGACATCATGCATATGATTAAACACAACATCCATGACAACACGAATACCACGTGAATGTAAAGCTTCAATCATACGCTGAGCTTCTGTAATACGCATATATCCATCATCTGGATCTGTGACATAACTTCCCTCTGTCACATTGTACGCTAGAGGATCATATCCCCAATTATAAAGTTCTATAGGATTCTTTTCATCCACTGTCGCAAAATCAGCAATTGGCATCAACTGTAAATGAGTAATTCCCAGACATGATAAATAATCTAATCCTGTTGGATTACCACTATCTGTTGATGTATTGAGTTCAGTAAAAGCTAAAAATTTTCCTTTATTTTTCATTCCACTTGTTGATGACATAGAAAAATCTCTGACACTTGTTTCATAAATAATCATATCAGTCATTTTTTCTAATGATGGTAACTGGAAACGACGACATGGAACGGTATTTAAATCAACAATGATACTCGCATGTCCATTAGAAGATGAAGAATAAGCATAGGGATCCAATGTCACTTCATAACTATTTGTATGACGAATCAAATAAACATATTGTTCTAACTCTAAATCTTCATGAACTTCAACAAAATATACACCTTTCTTTTGTCTTTTCATTGGAAACAGTTCTGTTTCTCCATTCCACTTCATGATTTTTAAAATAACACCTGTCGCAAGTGGTGCCCATACTTTAAATGTTGTTTTTTCTTTTGTATATTGGCTTCCTAAATCATCACGATCATAAAAATATAATTCATCAAATTGCTCACACATAGATAGTTTTGAAAAATCTAAATAACAGCTTAAACCATAGGCATCAACAATCTTATAAACTTTTCCCATTGTAAAATTGGTATGAAATACATATTCCTGAAATCCGTCCTGACTACTATTATTCAACGAATCTCCATTCAGTGGTATCAATTCATCATTTTCAATATTTTTAATATAAAATTGGCTACTAATGCCATTATAATATCCTTTAGATAAGTAAACTCTAATCTCGTCAAAAGCAACTGCATAAGCTTTCATCCTTACTGCACTTTCTTCCATATAACCATCCTTTCTCTTTAACACGACTATTAACCATTCCAAGTATAACATAAACAAATCTAAAAAACTATCAAAGAATGTAACCCCTTTACTTTTCTTGTTTAGGTTTGATACTTTATATCAATTGTCATATAAAAAAACAAATATACCTTTCAATAGGTATATCTGCTTTTTATTGATGTTCTATCATCTTCATAGCTTTCATTGCTTCTCTGGCTTTATAGAAACCTTCGGCTATGTTCAATCCATGATCTCCAATTCTTTCAAAATCTGTAAGAATCTTTGTATAGACAACACTGTTCTCTGTTGTACATCTTTTATCCTTTAATCGGCTTAACTGATTCACTGTAAACTGATGATGTGTCTTGTCTATGTTCTCTTCTATTACATCAACTTTGTCTACAATGCTACTGAACTCATCATAGTTCATGATTCTCAGCTCATCTAGTATATTGACACAAAGACTGCTCATGATTCCTATCTCATCCATGGCTTCATGTGAGAATCGTCTGTCTTCACTTTGAAGCAGCTCGGCCCTTTGAGCTATGTTCACCGCATGATCTCCAATTCTTTCAATGTCTGATGATATCTTCATGAATAAACCAATAGCCTGTGATCCTTCTATTGGAAATTCTGTTGAAATCGCATTTGTTGTAAAGTCTACAATATTTTTATTGAGATAGTTGATATATTCTTCATTCTTTTGTAGCTTTTCATATTTGTCTTCCTTGAACTCTATCAAAAGTTCAAATGATTTTCTGACATTATCAATTGCTACATTCAACATGTTTTGTGTTTCATTGAATAATTGTGTATTCGCTATTGCACTTGTCCCAATATGATAATCATTTGTAAAGATACCAAAATCCAGATATCTCAACTGCATCTTTCCTTCCAGTTCTGGTTTTTCTGGTAAGATAATAAATGATAAATCAACCAGCTTTTCACCAATAGGTAATAAAATGATTGTTGTAACAACATTAAAGACCGTATGAACATTAGCAATTTGAGCAACAACATTTGTTGGTGTCAATGATGCCATAAACGATGCAAATGGTGTCAACATACTAACAATCACAAAGATAATTGTTCCAATGATATTAAATGATAAATGAATGATTGTTGTACGTTTCGCATTACGATTAGCACCAATTGAAGCCAATACAGCCGTGATACATGTTCCAATGTTTTGTCCAAATAAAACATAGATTGCTGATGGGAGTGTGACAACGCCACTCATCGCTAAAGCCTGTAAAATACCAACTGATGCTGAAGATGATTGAATGATTGCTGTAAAGACTGCCCCCACAAGAATACCAATCAATGGGTTCTGGAAGTTTGCAACAAGACTCGCAAATTCTGGAGAATCACGTAAAGGTATCATCGCCGTTGACATCATTTCCATTCCCATAAATAAAATACCTAAACCAGCAATGATTTCTCCAAAAGCATCAAGTTTCTTGCTTTTAAAGAATGCTATCAAAACAACCCCAACAAAAGCAATAATCGGTGCTAATGCTGTAATATCCAAGGCAATCAGCTGTCCTGTAATGGTTGTTCCAATATTAGCTCCCATAATCACCCATACAGCATTTTTCAACTGCATCAATCCAGCATTCACAAATCCTACTGCCATAACTGTTGTTGCTGAAGATGATTGCATAATCGCTGTCGTTAAAGCACCAACTATTGTTCCTAAAAAACGATTTGTTGTCAATTTTTCTAAAATTGACTTCATCTTATTCCCGGCAGCCAGCTCTAAACCATTTGACATCATTGTCATCCCATAAAGGAATAAAGCCAAACCACCTAACATTGAGAATATATTTGTCAGTTCCATCTGTTCCTCCTATTTACATACAAATAAAACTTAACATAATCTTAATATATTGTAAACATAATTTTAACATTTCTAGACAATAAATGTTGATTATTTGTACATAAAACAAAGCAGGCACAATAACTGCTTTGAATATTCCTTTCTAAAAGAATATTATAAAATATATGAGTATATAAATAATTTTCCTTTTGACTTTTATTTGTCTTTCATTAGATAAACCATAAGCTTTTTTGAATATGATAGCTTTCATTTTTTAATAAGTTATTCAATGCACTATAATAAACTGTATAATCTTTTCCAGACTTCACTCTCCACAATGAATGTAAATAGTTTATAGAATTAAAACTTTCAATAATATTAGCTATATTTTTTCATGACTTTTCAATTTTTTAGAAATATAAAAAACCAACAAAATAAGTGACCTTACTTCATTGGTTTTCTGTTTTTATCTTTTCACTCTATCTAATTTCCAGATATCTTTTACATATTCTTCAATTGTACGATCTGATGAGAAATATCCAGACTGTGCAATATTGACAAGACACATCTTAGACCATTTTGCGCGATCACGATACAATTCATCAACTTTTGCCTGTGCTTTTAAGTAAGCTTCAAAATCTGCAAATAAGAAGTATTCATCATTACGATTCATCAATTCATCAAAAATCATTCTAAATTCTTCTCTTGAAGCATGGAATGTTCCATCAACTAATGAATCAACAACATTTTTAATACGAGGATCATTATTATAATAATCCCATGCATTATATTGTCCATTCCATCTTAATTCATTGATTTCATTATCTTTTAAACCAAAGATAATCACATTGTCATCGCCAACACGTTCAGCAATTTCTACATTTGCACCATCAAGTGTCCCTACAGTGACAGCACCATTCATCATGAACTTCATGTTACCTGTTCCACTTGCTTCTTTTCCAGCTGTAGAAATCTGTTCAGAAACATCTGCAGCAGGCATAATCTTTTCAGCAATTGTAACACCATAGTTTTCAATAAAGACAACCTTTAAATAAGCATTTGTATCTGGATCATTATTCACAACATCAGCAACACTGTTGATTAATTTGATAACTTTCTTTGCAAAATAGTAAGCAGGAGCTGCTTTTGCACCAAAGATAAATGTTCTTGGATAAATCTTAAATTCAGGATTCATCTTCATTTGTTGATATAAGTAAATCACATGCATAATATTTAATAACTGACGTTTATAGGCATGTAGTCTTTTGACTTGAATATCGAAAATACTGTTTACATCTACTTTGATACCATTGTGTTTATAAATATAATCAGCTAAAACTTGTTTTCTTTGTTGTTTCACATTGTAGAATTTACCTTGAACAATGGAATCATCTACATAATCCATGAGTTTTTCTAATTCTTCTGGATGTTTAATCCAATCATCACCAATTGTTTCATTTAATAATGAAGTTAATTCCGGATTAGAGTAAGCCAACCATCTACGATGTGTAATTCCATTTGTTTTGTTATTGAATTTCTTTGGATATAAGAAATAGAAGTCTTTCATTTCCTGTTCCATTAAAATTTGTGTATGAAGTCTGGCAACACCATTGACACTAAAGCTTCCAACAATCGCAAGGTGTGCCATATGCACTTGTCCATCTTTTAAAATCATCACACGATTTAATAAATCTTCATCGTTATCACTGATATGTTTCACATAACCAATAAATCTTCTATTGATTTCTTCAATAATCTGATAAACTCTTGGAAGTAATGCCTGCATTGTTGAAATTGGCCATTTTTCCAGGGCTTCTGATAAGATTGTATGATTTGTATAGGCACATGTTTGTGTTGTAATATGCCATGCTTCATCCCAATCCATATCATATTCATCAATTAAGATTCTCATCAATTCAGGAATCACCAATACTGGATGTGTATCATTTAACTGAATAACATTCTTTTCATGGAAATTAGATAATGATGGATAAACTCTTAAATGATTTTTAATAATAGCACGTAATCCTGCTGATACAAAGAAATATTGTTGTTTTAAACGTAATGTACGTCCAGCAAGTGTTGAATCATCTGGATATAATGTCTGACAAATATCTCTGACTTCTTGAGCATATTGTCTAAAATCTTTATTAGATGGAATTTCATCACTTGGTTCTGAAGACCATAAACGAAGTGTATTTGTGACAGTTGTATCATTACCAACAATTGGCATATCATAAGGAACAGCCTTGACACATTCAGCATCCACATGATCCCACTTTCCAGTTTCTTCATTCCATACAACACGTCCCCAGAATTTAACATCAACAGCATGTTTAGGTTTTCTCACTTCCCACATATTTCCTAATTTTAACCATTGATCAGGAACTTCAACTTGATATCCATTTTCAATTTTCTGTTTAAATAAACCATATTCATAGCGAATGGTATTTCCAAAAGCTGGATAAGAAAGTGAAGCCAATGAATCCATGAAACAAGCAGCCAATCTTCCTAAACCACCATTTCCAAGACCTGCATCAGATTCCAATTCTTCCAAATCATGAATATTAATACCATAATCAGCTAATCCTTCTTTAGCGATTTCATAAATTCCTAAATTCATCATGTTGTTGACTAGTAAACGTCCAATCAAAAACTCCATAGAGAAATAATGAACCTGTTTTTGATAATTTGTTCTTGTTGCCATTTTTGTCATAGCCCAATTGACAGAAGCATAGTCACGAACCATTCTTTCAAGTGTCATAAATTTTTCAGTAATATGTGACTCCTCAACTGTACGTCCGTAAGATTCGATAATTCTTCTTGAAAATTCATATTTAAATTCTTCTTTTGTCTTAAACATATCTCGTCTCCCTCAACTATTTTCTTTTCAATTCAAATATCATACTCGAAAATGGTGCAATGTCAACCAAAATCGAATTTTCTTTGTTTACAGCGTGTATTTTTTGTGATTTAATAGCACGTTTATTCGTAAAATTGCTACCAGTGTAATAATCTGTATCTGTGTTAATGATTTCCTTATAAGTTCCTTCTACAGGAACAGGAATACGATAACCATGATGTGTATTTCCTACAAAATTCATAACACAAACAAGCACTTCCCCATCCGGTGCATAACGTGCATAAGCAAAGACACTTTGTTTCATATCATCCACAACTAACCATTCAAATCCTTCTGGATAGTAATCATATTGATATAAAGCCGGATGTTTTAAAATCAGATGATTTAAATCACTAAAATATCTATGGAATGAATCATGTTGTGGATATTTTAATAATACCCATCCTAAAGCTTTCTTTTCATCCCATTCTTTATATTCAGCCAGCTCATTTCCCATAAAGTTCAATTTCTTACCAGGATGTGTCATCATATATAAGTATAAAGACTTACACTGAGCGAATTTCTGATCATTATTCCCCCACATTTTATCTAGAATTGTTCCTTTACTATGAACCACTTCATCATGTGAGAAAGGCAAAATATAATTTTCACGATAGAAATACATCATAGAAAAAGTCAGTTTATTGTGAACATCTGGATATTGTCGATAAATTGGATCCTTTTTAAAATAAGCCAATGTATCATTCATCCAACCTAAATCCCATTTATAATCAAATCCAAGTCCTCCAGATTGTGGAGCTGTTGTGACATTTGGATAATCAGTTGAATCTTCCGCAATCAACATGACACCAGGAAATAATCCATTCATATGCGAATTCATACGTTTCATGAATTCAATGGCACCATCATTGACACCACGTTCTTTATTTCCTTTCCAATAAATCAAATTACTAATCGCATCAAAACGAATACCATCCACATGAAAGTAATTTGCCCAGAAATGAACAGAAGACATCAAGAAACTACGTACTTCTTCTCTGCCCAAATCAAAATAACAGCTATCCCATTCTGTATATCTTAAATTGATATCTGGATATTCGTAAACAAAGCCACCATCAAATTGATGCAATCCATGTCCATCTTTTACAAAATGAGCAGGTACAAAATCCATAATCACGCCAATATTATTTTTATGACAAGCATTGATAAATGCCATTAATTGTTTTGGATTACCGTAACGACTTGTTGCACTAAAATATCCTGTTGCCTGATATCCCCATGACCCATCAAAAGGAAATTCAGTTAAAGGCATTAATTCAATATGTGAGAACCCATTTTCTACAACATAAGGAATGATCTGATCAATCATTTCTTCATAGCTGTAATATTCACCATCTTCTTCATCAGTAAAATCTTTTTTCATTTTCCATGAACCAATATTAGCTTCATAGATATTCAAAACTTTATCAAAATTCTTTGTGCGCTTATTTAACCAACGTTTATCAGCCCATCTAAAACCATCAATTTTATAAACCTTAGAAGCTGTTCCCGGTCTTAATTCACTAAAGAAAGCATAAGGATCAGCACGATCCACCCAAGAACCATTAGGTGTTTCAATACGATATTTATATGTATCATATTGTTTGATTTTAGGAATAAATAAAGTATATATACCACCATCTGTATATTTTTCCATATAGTGATTTTCACCATCCCATTTGTTGAAATCACCTACAACCTGCACACTTCTAGCATTTGGAGCATAAACAGTAAATCTTACACCTTTTTGCCCATCCATTTCTTCAAAATGTGCACCAAAAACTTTATACATCTCTAAACAGTTTCCTTCATGGAAAAGCTGAATCAAAAAGTTATCTAATTGTGCCATAGTCAAACCCCTTTCATAGTTTTTATTATACATGAAAACGCTTAAAAAAGCACTCTTTTTATTTATAGCGAATAAACAAAAAAAGAAATACAAGAATATATATGCAAATTCTTAATATTTCTTTTATCCTCTCATAACAAACAATAACTCATATTTTAAAGTTTTTTTTGTTGCCTATTGAGTATACTATTAAAATAATCATAACTGTTTCATTATCAATTAAAAAAATCAATATATACTTTGATATAAGTTTGTACAAAAAAAAGATTCGAAATTTGAATATCGAATCCTTATAGTATTCATAAACTCTTATATTTTTTGATTATCTTCTTTAATAAATTCAATAACATCATTAGGTGTACAATCCAATGCCACACATAGTTTTTCCAAAGTAAAAGTTGAAATTCCTTTGCCATGTTTAATATTATGAATTGTTCTTGAATTCAATCCATGCACATGAATCAAAGTATATGTTGTTATGGATTTATCTTTCATTGTCTTAAATAATGGAGCATAACTGATCATCGTATCACAACCTTTATACTATTATGCCCATTTCTTAAGATGATGAATATATTGAAAAAAGTAACTATAAAATATCAAGACAATAATAAAAAGCATGATTTCAAATCATACTTTCTATCAAAACATTCATTTTGAATTGTAATAGTCTGTTGTGGACATGTGTCAATGCAATGACTACAACAGATACATTTTTACAATCCAATGCAAAACTGGATTCATGTTGTCCTTTAGATTATTTTACAATCACTTCACTAACATCTTTTAATAAAATAGAATATGTTCCATCTTCCTGTTTAACCTTTTCCACCTTATCACCAGATAAATATTCCTCAATTGGTAAACTAATCTCAATTTCATCATCCAATACAAGTTTACATTTATCCATAGCTGTTAATGATAAACTTTCAATCTGATCTTCTTCACCAATTCCTAAGTCTTTCATCATAATTTCACTTTCTTCTTGTGCCTGTCCATCTTTTTCTAATACCTTTTTGACAATTTCTAAAGGTTTAACAGGTTGATTGGTATCAATTTTTTCCTGTATTTCATGTTTCATTAAAGGCAACGCTTTTCCATCATTAACATTATAAATATCATCCATCTTTCTCACAACTTTTTTCATGGTTGATATTTTCTGCTTATCTGTTAGCTTTTCTTCACCTTTAATCCACTGTGCATTTAAATAAAAATCCAATTTCCCATCAATGTTATATTTCTTTTCAATTAAAAATAACTTTTTCGCATCCACATTCACAATAATCGCTTCATCTACCGGTGAACCCATTGTTGGTAAAACCTGTTTTTTGGTAATACGAATGTTTTCTTCATCAATCACACTCATAGGAATATAACGATAGTTGAGCTTTAATGCTGCCACATATCTTTCCCCATTTTTATAACAATCTACAAATAAAACATTACTATTAGGCATTTCTTCAATCACTGAGCCTAAAGCAAATAATTTGTCCGTCATTTCATGAGCCTGTTTGATAAATTCTTCTTGACTTTCAATCATTTTTTCACTTCTTAACATCATCTCATGTAAAGAACCAACTGTTAATTCTTTAAGTGAAGGAGAATTTAAAGCTTTTTCTACTTTCTTACGATAATAATCAATAGATGTTTCATTCATATCGACAAAGTCAGTAGAATGATAAATCTTACGATGTTCAAAATCTAACATATGCATTAAAATTTTATTTATGACTATTGTATTCATCTTACCACCCGCAAAGATTATAACATATTTCTTTATCTATGACATTAAATACTTTATAATAATCTCGAGGTGAAATTATGAAAATTGTCATTGCCCCAAGTAAAACAATGAAATATCAAAAGGTTCCTTTTGTTGGTAGTGAACCTTTGTTTCAAGAAGAAACACAATATCTTACAAACATTTTAAAACAATATAATGATGAACAGTTATGTCAGCTCATGAAAATATCTTATAAACAGGCAACTCAAGTTTATCAGTATTTTCATGAAGAACAGACTGCTCATCCTGCTTTAGCTTTTTATCAAGGAACAGTTTTTAAACAACTTGAATTAGCATCTTACATGAATCATCAAGACTACTTATCTGAACACTTATGTATTTTAGATGCTTACTATGGTGTTTTAAAATACAATACTTTAATAACGCCTTATCGTTTAGATATGACAATGAAACCTGATCATATCAACTTATATGATTATTGGTATACACCTTTATATCAATATTTTGAACAAGTTGATTTCATTATTTCTTTAGCTTCTAAAGAATTTAGCAATATGTTAAGACATCCTCATATTTATTTTATAGATTTCATTATCAACGATCATGGGAAAATGAAAAGAAACGCTATGATTATCAAAAAAGCCAGAGGTCAAATGTTAAATCAGATGATTTTAAATGAGATCAAAACATTGGATGAATTGAAAACACTCAATATTGATGGTTTTACATATCAGCCAGATTATAATCAAGAAGGTACTCTTGCCTTCGTCAAAAATATGTAAAGGAGACTATTATGTTAAAAAGTGAAAAAGTTATCGTTATTGGAATTGGATCTTTTATAGGGTTGTTTATCTTGAACTCTTATTTTTTATCTTATATTCTATCATTTCTTATTGTAGGTGGAGATGAATATGTACTCTCCTATCTGATGCCCATATATAGTGGGATTGCTCTTATTGGGGCTATTATTATTTGTTGTAGCTATGTTATTATTAAAAAAATAAATCAACTGAGGGAGGAAATAAACAAGTGATAACAATCCGTCATGAAACACCTGATGATTACACAACCGTAGAAAATATCATTAGACAATCCTTTTATAATGTTTATATGCCCGGATGTTATGAACATTATTTAGCCCATATTATACGTCAACATGAAGATTTTATCCATGAACTAGACTTTGTTTTAGAAAAAGATGGAAAAATTATTGGTCAAATCATGTATACCAAAGCAAAACTTATAGATGAAAATAAAAATGAAAAAGTTGTTCTCACTTTTGGTCCTGTCTGCATTTTACCTGAATATCAAAAACAGGGCTATGGGAAAAGACTGATTGAATATTCAATGAAAGAAGCCTATCAGCTTGGATATGATACCATTGTGATTATGGGACATCCTCGAACATATGTTCGTTTTGGATTTCAAAGTTGTAAAGATTTACATGTCAGTCTGGAAAATGGAAAATATCCTACTGCTTTGCTGGTGAAAACTTTCGTTCCTCATGCTTTAGATCATCACTCATGGACTTTTTATGAAAGCCCAGCTATGGCATTTGACCCTCAAGTTGCGAAAGATTTTGATGATTCCTTAGAAAAAATAGAAAAGAAACATCTTGCCAGTCAAGATGAATTTGCGATTATCAGTCGCTCATTTATAGAATAAACATGCAAGTTACTGTGACTATTGATCGTCCTATGGGTAGTTTTCACCCTCAACATAAAAATCTATATTATCCTATTAACTATGGATACATCGAAGGAATCATGGGTGGTGATGGAGAGTATCAAGATGCTTATGTCATTGGTATTGATACACCTTTATCTCATTTTACAGGAGAAGTCATTGCGATTATTCATCGTTTGAATGATAATGAAGATAAATGGGTTGTTGCTCCTACATCAAAAACCTATACAAAAAAAGAAATAGAACACTATGTCTATTTCCAAGAACAATTCTTTGAATATGAAATTGAAATGATGATTCCACATTTTTAACGACTTTCTATGAGAGAAGTCGTTTTTTATTTCACTAAATAATGATACTGCATACCTTCACGAATATCTTTTGAAGGTTGACCAAGTTTTTCTAAAATAGTATAAGCAAATTCTAAAGCAGCAGCTGGTCCACGTCCAGTAATGATATTCTGATCACAACATACTAATACATCCTGATAAATCCCTGAAGGGATTTCTTTTTCAAATCCTGGATAACATGTAAATTTTTTTCCTGCAACAACATCTGCTTTTTCTAATGAAATAGGTCCTGCACAAATGGCAGCAATCCATTTCTTTTGTTGATTAAATGTCTTCAAAATATCAATAACTCTTTCATCATCACAAAGTGAAGTCGCTCCCGGTAATCCTCCTGGCAACACAACCATATCAGCTTCATAAACACTTTCATCAAACATTTGATCAACTTTTATCTCAATACCATGAGAACTTGTCACTGACAAAGCATCCATTCCTATCATTTGACATGTAATATTTGCACGTCTTAAAACATCTACAACACTTAATGCTTCTAATTCTTCAAAACCATCTTTTAATAAAACTACAACTTTCATTTAACTGCCTCCTTCTTTATTATTTTATCACATTTTTTTAAATAAACAATGAACTACACTTTTATATGTAATTATGTTATGATTATAACCATAAAAGAAGGTGAATCTATGATTGACAAAACCCATATTGTCAAAAAGAATAAAACAATTTTTTATTTAACGTATGCTATTATATTAGCATTTATTGTGTTTAACTATGAAACAGTATTTTCTATGCTAAGTGATATATTATCTCTTGCAACACCATTTTATATTGCGATAATCATAGCATTTGTTTTAAATATCCCTATGCGTAATATCGAACATTTGTATGGTAAGAAAATAAAACGTCATGGTTTAAAAAGAGGTTTAAGTATTGCGACAACATTATTATTAGCTATTATCTTAATTATTCTCTTTTCTTCATTTATTATCCCTAGACTTGGTGAAAGTATTGCTTTAATTATCACAAATATCTTTAATTATGCTGATCGTTTAGTGACAATGATTAATGATGCATTAGCCCATTTTAATATTAATTACGCTATTAACTATGATTCTATTCAAGAAGCACTGACAAATCTTGATTTGAATCATCTTCTTTCACAAAGTGGAAATCTGTTAGGAAATGCCGGTATTAATATTATTTTCCAGTCTATTGGCATTTTTGGTGTTTTTATTAATACAATTACATCTTTTATTATGGCGATTTATTTACTCGCCAATAAAGAAGCACATCTTAGACAATTAAAGAAAATTGTTACTTTTCTCTTTGGCTATCATCGTTCCTTAGTCATCTTTGATATTGGAGCAGAAGCTAATCATTACTTTAATGGTTTTGTTTCTGGACAATTATTAGAAAGCTGCATTTTAATGTTTTTAATGTATGTTGGTTTTAAAATAACAGGACTTCCTTTTCCAGAATTAATTGCTTTTATTATTGGACTTGCTAGTTTAATTCCAATGTTTGGAGGATATTTTGGTTTTGCGGTTGGCTTTATCCTTGTCTTAGCTATCAATTCTACTCAAGCAATCATCTTTACAATCTGTTTTGTGATTATTCAACAGTTTGAAGCTAATATCATTTATCCTCGTGTTGTCGGTGGAGCCGTTGGTATTTCTGGATTATATGTCTTACTTTCATTAGTTATTTTTGGAAATCTCTTTGGTTTCTTTGGACTATTGATAGCTGTACCAAGCATGGCTTTAATTTATGCTGTTGGAAGTCGTGTTGTTAATATTTCTTTATATCGTAACCATATTGAAATTACGGATAAAACGATTAAAAAATTTGATTAAAAAGCAGACAAAATTGTCTGTTTTTTATTTTGTCCATGATTCAATGATTTTTCGAACAGAACGATTCATTTCTTGATGATATTGAGCAAAAAACTTTCTTTTTGCAAAAGCTTGAATATAGCTTTGTAATTGTTGTTCACTTCTTCCACTTTGTTTGATAAACATTTGTTTTGTTTCATCCATACTTTTATGATGATAAGTATTGACACTCACCATATCATTGATATCAAAACGTGGTGGTTTTTGACGATTTTGTTGTTGTGGTGTTGGTTTTCCAAAAACAACAAGTGTCGCAGGTACAGCATATTTTGGTAAATCAAAAAGTTCTTGATGAATTTCAAAGTTTTCCAATATATCCCCAATATAACAAGAACCAATACCTAATGACCATGCTCCCATAACAGCGTTTTGAGCTGCAATCATCGCATCTTCTAGAGCTAATATCATATCAGCTTCTTCAAGTTTAAAGTCTTCATCATGATAGGCACAATACATATCATACCATTTTTGATAATCTGCTAAAAACAATAAAACAAGTGGTGCCTGACTGATAAAAGGCTGATGATCACAGGTATTAGCTAGTTGATCTTTAAGTTGTTGATCTTGAACATCAATAATTGAATAGAGTGCCATATTTCCAGCTGTTGGAGCTTGAATAGCTGATTGTAAAATCATATTCTTTTCTTCTAAAGTTATCTTTTCATCACGATAAGCACGAACAGATTTTCTTTCTATAAGTTCTTTGATAATCTGGTTCATTTTTTCTTCCTCCTACATCCATTTAATTATATCATAATCATGGATTATTTAAACAAATGCATGTATAATAATAAAAAGAAAGCGAGGGACGATGAATGAATATAGAAGAAAGATTTTTGAAATATATTAGTTTTGATACACAATCTGATCCTCAATCAACAACAACACCTTCTTCTATGAAACAATTAGAATTAGGAAAGTATCTTGTTGAAGAAATGAAAAAGATTGGTATTGAAGATGCACGTTTAGATCAAAGTGGTATTGTTTATGGAACAATTCCAGCTCGTGGAGAGCATCATGGTCCAGTGATTGGATTTGTAGCTCATATGGATACATCACCAGATGCTTCTGGGCAAAATGTAAAGCCACAGGTCATCAGAGATTATCAGGGAGATACAATCTGTTTAAATCAGGAAAAAAACTTATATCTTGATCCTCATGAATTCCCTGAATTGTTGAATGTCATTCATCATGATTTAATCACAACGGATGGAACAACGCTACTTGGTGCAGATGATAAAGCAGGTGTTGCAATTATCATGAGTATGGCTGAATATTTATACCAGCATCCAGAATTCAACCATAGTGATATTAAAATTGCCTTTACGCCTGATGAAGAAGTGGGTAGAGGAACTGAAAATTTTGATATAGATGGTTTTAAAGCAGATTATGCCTATACAATTGATGGAGGTAATATTGCTGAAATTGAATATGAAAACTTTAATGCTTTTAGTGCCGTTGTTGAAATTACAGGAAAAAGTATTCATCCTGGCAGTGCCAAAAATGCGATGATTAATTCTATTCATATTGCTCAAGAATTTGATGCGATGTTACCTGTTCATGCTAGACCAGAATATACTGAAGGTTATGAAGGTTTTAATCATTTGCATGATATTCAAGGTAATTGTGAAAAAACAGTCATGGGGTATATCATTAGAAATCATGACCTTGCATTAGCGAAAAAACAATGTCAGGATTTTGAAAATATTGCTAGTTTTCTCAATCAAAAATATGGGTATGATATGATCAAAGTCACTATTCAACAAGACTATTTGAATATGCGTGAACATATTGAACAACACATGTATATTGTCGATAACGCTATGACAGCCATGAAGGAATGTGGTATTGAGCCTTATGCTGTTCCTATTCGTGGAGGAACTGATGGTGCTAATCTCACATATATGGGACTTCCTTGTCCAAATCTAGGAACTGGTGGATATAATTTTCATGGACCTTTTGAATATGTATCTATCACAATGATGAAAAAACAAGTAGAAGTATTATTAAAAATGATTGAAAGAAATGAGGTAATGTAAATGTACGCAAAAAATGCATGGAATAAATACGAAGATAATCAATATAAAGATGTTATGGATTTTAATGAAGGATATAAAACATTTTTATCTTCAAGTAAAACAGAAAGAGCTTGTGTCAAAGAATCTGTTGAATTAGCTCAAAAAGCTGGTTTTCAAGATATCCAAGATTTACAGAGCTTAAAAGCTGGTGATAAATTTTATGTTGTTAATAAAGATAAAAATTTGGCTTTATTTATTATGGGTGAAAAACCTTTAACTGATGGAATGAGAATTTTAGGTGCTCATATTGATTCACCACGCTTAGATTTAAAACAAAATCCTCTTTATGAAAGTGACGGATTTGCTTTATTAGATACTCATTATTATGGTGGGGTTAAAAAATATCAATGGGTGACTATTCCTTTATCTTTATATGGTGTTGTCATTAAAAAAGATGGAACAAAGGTTGATGTTGTGATTGGTGAAGATGATAATGATCCAGTTGTGGGTATCACAGATTTATTGATTCACTTATCTGCTGATCAATTACAAAAAACTGCTGCTAAAGTCATTGAAGGTGAAAACTTAGATGTAACATTAGGAAGCATTCCTTTAAAAGATACTGAAAAAGATGCTGTGAAAGCGAATGTTTTAAGACTTCTTAAAGAAAAATATGATATTGAAGAAGAAGATTTCTTAAGTGCTGAAATAGAAGTTGTTCCTAGTGGAAAAGCCAGAGATTATGGATTAGATAGAAGTATGGTGATGGGATATGGTCATGATGACCGTGTATGTGCCTATACATCATTAAAAGCAATTCTAGATATTCAAGATATTCCTCAATATACATCTTGTTGTATTTTGGTAGATAAAGAAGAAATCGGTAGTGTTGGGGCAACTGGTGCGCAATCTTTATTCTTTGAAAACACAATTGCACAAATCTTACATTTATGTGGTGATGATACTTTCTTGTCTGTGAGAAAAGCATTAGCAAATTCTATGATGTTATCAAGTGATGTCAGTGCTGGTTTTGATCCACTTTATAAGGAAGTGAATGACCCTAAAAATGCTGCTTATTTAGGAAATGGTATTGTTTTCAATAAATATACAGGTGCTCGTGGTAAGAGTGGTAGCAATGATGCTAATCCTGAATACTTTGCTAAAATAAGAAATGTTATGGATCAAAACGGTATTCATTTCCAAACTGCTGAACTTGGTAAAGTTGATCAAGGTGGTGGAGGTACTATTGCCTACATCTTAGGAAATTATGATATGAATGTTATTGATGCAGGAATTGCTGTTTTAAACATGCATGCTCCTCATGAAATTGTATCAAAAGTCGATGTTTATGAAGCTTACTTAGCTTATACACAATTCTTACTTCAATTATAAAAGCTCATCATGAGCTTTTTTTCTTTCATAGACAAGTGATTATCTCTTTGATATAATAAGCCCATTAAGGAGGTTACACAACCATGAAATTTATGATTATGAACTATAAACCATACGAATATGAATTATTACAAACCAAACTTAATAAACTTGGTCAACAGGGTTACATAACTCAAGAACTATCATTCGTTACAATCTTTAATAAAGTTGATTATCCTGTTTATTATCATATAGATTTTCACAAAACTATAGGTTCTACAAAAATAGAACGCCAAAAAGATAAAGATGCTTTTGCTAGAAAATATCAACAAAAAGGATATCAACCTATTTATGCAAAACATCATATGTTTGTTTTTGTTTCTAAAAAACAAAAAGACCTTCCTTTTTCTTGGGAAGATAAAAAAGATATAGCAACTGGTTCATTTAAAATTCTTTCATTTATTGGATTTTTTATATCTCTCGTTGCTTTAACCTTATTTTCTCAGTATTTATATAATGCCAGTTTTGATAAGTTTATGAGTTATGGAATTACACTCGCCTATATTGGTATTCTTCTCCTTTTTATAACTTCTATTTTTAGAAATTACTTTAGTTTTCATCAAATGAGTACGATGCATCATCAACTCAAAAATGGAGCACCTCGCTTTTCTTTAAAAACATTCAAATCAATGAGAATCGTTTATTTCTTTTTATCATTACTAACAATTATTCTTATCTTTGGTGGATTAATTGAAGATGTATTCAATCAAAAATCATTTCATCAACAAGATCATCAACTCATTCAATTAAGTGATTTTCAAATTGATAAGGAAACATCCTTCTCAAGTCAAAGTTATTCAAGTTTTACCATCCCACATACATATATTTCATTAGAAGAAGCAAAAGATGGGAAAGAAGCTCTTTATGTCAAAGAATTTAAATTTTCATCTCCAGAAAAAGCCAAACAAAGATTTACTGAAATAAAAGGTTTACCAAGTTTATATGCTGGAAATCATGCTGTTATTGATGGATCATTATTATATGGGTATTATGATGATGAAATTGTTTCATTAACACTTTTACATAATCAGTCTGTTACAATCATTATCCCTTCATTTCCATTAACAGAAGAAAATATCCAAATCATTTCACAATTTTATGCATAAAAAAAGTTTATGAATTTTCATAAACTTTTTTTATCTTTTCACAGGATGATGACAAGCCACAAAATGTCCTGGTTTTGCTTCAACAAGTTCTGGTTTTGTTGTTCTACATTCTTCAGTAGCATAACGACATCTACCAGCAAATGGACATCCAGCTGGTAAGTCAATTGGACTTGGAACATCTCCTTCAAGAATAATACGTTTTTTCTCTTTTTCTAAGTTTGGATCAGGAATTGGTACAGCTGATAATAAAGCTTCTGAATATGGGTGTAAAGAGTGAGAATAAACTTCTTCACTAGAACCTAATTCAACCAAATGTCCTAAATACATAACTGCAATACGATCAGAAATATATTTTACAATATCCAAATCATGAGCAATAAATAAATATGTTAATCCTAATTTCTTTTGTAAATCAATTAATAAGTTAATAACCTGTGATTGGATAGAAACGTCCAAAGCAGAGATTGGTTCATCACATACTAAGAATTCTGGTTCAATAGCCAGTGCTCTTGCAATACCAATACGTTGACGTTGACCACCTGAGAACTCATGAGGGAAACGGTTTGCATGTTCTTTATTTAAACCAACAAGTTCAAGTAATTCATGAACTCTTTGTTTTCTTTTTTCAGGTGTGTACATTCCATGAATTTCCATACCTTCAGCAATAATTGATTCAACTGTCATACGTGGATTCAATGACGCATATGGATCTTGGAAAATCATCTGTGCATGTTTTGCATATGCTAAACGATTTTTTGCATTATTAATATGAACTTCTTTTCCATTATAAACAATCTTACCTTTTGTAGGTTCATAAATTCCCATAACAACACGACCTAATGTTGATTTACCACAACCAGATTCACCAACTAAACCTAAAGTTTCCCCTTTTTTAATTTCAAGACTTACACCATTAACAGCCTTTAAAATTCCTCCACTGACTCTAAAATGTTTAGAAACATTATCAATTTTTAATAAAATATTTTCATCAGCCATTATGATTTTCCTCCTTGAGATGATGGACAATCTTTATGCAATAACCAGCAAGAAGCTTCATGACCATCATTTAATTTGAAAATAGGTGGTTGTTTCTTTTGACAAATCTTCATACATTTTTCACAACGTGATGCAAAAGCACAACCTTTTGGTGGATCTAATAAATCAGGTGGTGTTCCTGGAATTGAAGATAATTTATCAGATTTATTTGTATCGTGTTTAGGTAAACTGTTTAATAATGCACTTGTATATGGATGAGATGGATTATAGAAAATATCATTTGCAGTTCCCGTTTCAACAACTTTTCCTGCATACATAACTGCAATTTTATCTGCTAAAGAAGCAACAACTCCTAAGTCATGAGTAATTAAAACAATTGCTGTTCCTGTTTTCTTTCTAATATCATCCAATAAATCAATAATCTGTGCTTGAATTGTTACATCTAATGCTGTTGTTGGTTCATCAGCAATCAATAATTTTGGATTACATGATAGAGCCATTGCAATCATTGCACGTTGACGCATCCCACCAGAGAATTGATGAGGATATTGATTAGCTCTTTCTTCAGCATTGGGAATTTGTACTAATTTCAACATTTCAATAGCTTTCTTTTGTGCTTCTTCTTTAGATAAATGTTGATGATGAACAATTGCTTCAACAATTTGTTTACCAACTTTCATTGTTGGATTTAAACATGTCATAGGATCTTGGAAAATCATACTCACTTCTTTTCCACGAATCTTTTGCATGTCTTCTTCTGGTGTATTAATAATATCAATATCACCTAAAGTTAAAGTTCCATATTTGATACGTGCAGGAGGCATAGGATTTAATTTCATGATTGTTTGAGCAGTTACACTCTTACCACAACCAGATTCACCAACAACTGCAAGAACTTGTCCTTCATCCACAGAATAAGAAACACCTCTTACAGCCTGTACTTCTCCAGCATATGTGTCGAATGAAACATATAAATCTTTGATGTCTAATACTTTTGCCATTATCCGTTACCTCCTTAATTTAGGATCAAAAGCATCTCTAAGCTTATCACCCAATAAGTTAAAGCTTAACATTGTAATACTAATGAAAATAGCAGGAATAATCAATTCAATAGGATATTGTTGGAAATATTGAATTCCATCATTTGCTAAAGTTCCCCATGAAGCTTCAGGTAAAGGTACCCCTAAACCTAAGAAAGACAAGAATGCTTCAGTAAAAATAGCATTAGGGATTGCTAATGTTAAGTTAACAATAATGATAGATAAAATATTTGGAATTAAATGCTTTCTAATAATACGTGCAGAAGAAGCCCCCATACTCTTAGCAGAAACAACAAACTCCTGTTCCTTTAAACGCATAACTTCACCACGTACCAGCCTGGCGGTTCCTACCCAACCAACAAGCGAGTAAGCAACGATAATTGTAAATACCCCACCAGTCATAATAACCATTAATAAAATAACGATTAATAAGTATGGAATACCATTAATAATTTCGGCAATACGCATTAAAATATTATCAACCATACCACCAAAATATCCAGCAATACCACCATAAATAACACCAATAATAACATTGATAATAACGGCAGCAAATGCAATAAATAATGAAATACGTGCTCCACGCCAAATTCTGGCAAACATATCTCTACCTAAATAATCAGTTCCAAAGAGATGGAAGTGACCATCACCAGAGAAAAACATACCTACATGTTTATGAAGATCATCTGTCATATCAAATTTGTATGGGTAAACAGCTGGAATAATAATCGCTAAAACAACCATTACAGCTAAAATAGCTAAAAATGTAATCGCCACTTTATCCTTTTTAATTCTTGAAAATGCGTCTTTCCAGAAACTAATGCTTGGACGTGTGATAGATTGCATTTTCTCACTATCTTGTCCAACCCATTCAAAATCTGCTGCATCAACATGACAATCTGGAGATAATGCTTCTTCTGGAACGAATTCTTGTTTTAATATTTCTTTCTTTTTCATTCTACACTACTCCTTTTCACTTGCTAAATTGATACGAGGATCAATAACACCATATAATAAATCGACAATTAATACAGCAATAATTAAGAATGCACCATAGAACAATGTTGTTCCAGCAATTAACGTATAATCATTTTCTTTAATAGCCAATACGAAGAATTTCCCCATACCAGGAATATTAAAGATATTTTCAACAACAAATCCTCCTGTTAATACAGCAGCCGCAATTGGACCTAAAACCGTAATAACTGGCATAATTGCATTTCTTAAAGCATGTTTCCATAAAATCTGACGTTCTGACAATCCTTTTGCTTTCGCTGTTTTGATATAATCAGAACTTAAAACATCCAGCATACTTGTACGCATTAAACGTGAAACTGTTGCTAGTGAACTGAAACTCAATGCCAAAGCAGGTAAAATAATCTGATTCAAATTACCCCATCCTGTAATCGCAAAAATCTGGGTTCCCAGCAGCTGATTCAACTTTAATGCTATAAAATATTGAAGTAACGCTGCAACAATAAAACTAGGAATTGAAACTCCAATAACAGATAAAGTCATAGCAATAGTATCAGCAGCTTTTCCTCGACGAATAGCTGCAATTGCCCCTAGAGCCACTCCTGCAATAACTGCAAAAATTAATGAGAACATCCCTAACTGGAATGAAACTGGGAATGTATCTAAGATAATATCCATAACAGGTCTATTATATTTAATAGATACACCTAAATCGCCTATACAAGCATTTTTAACATACATAATAAATTGCTCTACCAAAGGTTTATCTAACCCATAAAACTCACGTAAAGCCTGTTTTGTACTCTCACTCATTGCTTTACCCGTATTAAATGGATCACCCGGTAACATATGCATCATTACAAATGTCAATGCTAGAAGGACAAAAATAGTGATTAGAGCATATATAAGTCTTTTTAATACATACTTTTTCATAAATTCACACCTTTCTAGACATTTTTCTCTACATTAAAATAAAGAAAGGCTATATAGACAATATTATATAGCCCATCTTTTTTCAAAAAATATCAGTATTACATTTGACTATTCTTCAACATACGCATAGTTTAAATTGATGTCTTGGAATGCAGTTCTAATAACACCTTTTAATCTATCGCTTGTTACATAACTTGTTTGTCTATCATAAATGAATCCAATTGGACATTCTTCAGCTAAGATTTCTTCAGCTTCTTTTAATTTAGCATAATATGCTTCTTTATCAGCAATTTGAGAAGCTTCTTTGATAATCTTATCATATTCAGCATTAGACCATTTACCATGATTATTACCATTTCCAGTTACCCACATATCAAGATAAGTCATTGGGTCATTGTAATCTGGTGACCATCCAGCGAATACGATTTCGAAATCACCTTGATCCATTGCATCTAATCTTGCATTGTAAGTGACTTGTCTAATATTTAGAGTCACACCTAAATGTTCTTTTAATTGTGCTTGAAGGAATTCTGCTTGTTGTTTTGCAGCACTTGAATCATCACAAAGTAATTCTGGTGAGAATTCTGCAAGTGTTAATCCTTCTTCTTTTAATCCTTCTTCTAATAATGCTTTTGCTTCACTGTAATCATTATTAGTGATATGTTTGAAAAGATCACCACAGTATTCAGTAAATTCACCTTGAGCTACTGCTGGTGGTGTGAATGTAGTTGCTACTTTGGAATCATTTTTTACAATTGTATCAATCATTGCTTGAGCATCTACACCTAAAGTTAAAGCTTTACGAACTTTAGCATTGTTAAATGGATTGACTTTTGAATTGAATTCAAAATACCAAGCTCCACCATCATCAAATCCTTGAGCATTTTTAAATTGTTTAATATTATCACCAGTTAAACCAATCATGTCAATAGAACCATTATTAAATTCATTAATAGCAGTTGTTTCTTGACTGATCATTCTCATAGTGATTTTGTCTAATTTAATATTTTCAGCGTTCCAGTAATCTGGATTTTTTTCTAAGACAATACTGTCTTCATGAGCCCATGAAGTAATTGTAAATGGACCATTATATGCTAATTTATCAGCATCAGTACCATAGTTGTTGTTTCCACCAGCTGCGTCATAAGCCTTTTTATTTACTGGGAAGAATGATGGGAATGCCATCAATACAACAGCGTATTGGAATGGACCAGTAAATGTTACTTGGAATGTATATTTATCTACTGCTTTCCATCCAGCATGTTCTTCCATATATTTAGGAATATCTGCCTCAGCCATCTTGTAATCTGATTTTTCATCTTTTGGATCTACTTTTTCAGCAGTTGCATTGAAAATATCTTCAGCCCCTGCAATTTTAGTCATCCAAGTTGATGCATAAGGTGCACCAGTTCTTGCATTGAAATGTTGATTCCATGCAAATACGAAGTCTTCAGCAGTAACTTCTTCTCCGTTACTCCATTTTGCTCCTTTTCTTAAATGGAATGTATAAGTTTTTTGATCATCTGATACATCCCAGCTTTCTGCCATACCAGGTACAGCTTCATCATTGGCATCTAAGCTAACTAAACCTTCAACACAGTGACGTAAAACGTTCATTGATCCTGCAGATGTTGTTAAAATAGAATCCATTTCAGGTGGTTCTGCTCCTAAATTGATAGTAATCTCATTAGCACCAGCTGATCCACCACTACCACATCCAACTAACATAGCTAAGCATGTTACAGAAGCGGCAGCTTTTGCAAACCAATTCTTTTTCATTATTTAATTTCCCTCCTCCAAAATAACCAATCACGTCAGTTATTTTCTACTAATATATCACAACTTCTTTGATATGGGAATAGTTTTTTTTATTATTTTTTTCTTTTTTGTAATTATACGACCAATTCAATACGTTATTTCTGTTTTAAAGAAATATATGATATGTTTTTTTAATGATGTATACAATTATGTAAAAATTGTACGAAAGTTTATACAATTTTCATCTTATTTTATATCAGAATTTTGGATACGAACATCAATTTGTTGGGCTGGAATCTTGATATTTTGTTCTTTAAATATCTTTCTAATAGCAACCCATAAGTCATCATTCAAATCATAAAAATGATCATTTTCTGCCCATACCCATATTTGCATTGATACACTTCTTTCCTTATATTCACCAATTTTAATGACTGGTGCTGGTTCTTTTAAAGCATAGGGATGCTGTTGAATGACTTGCATAAGTGCTGCTTTAAATTGGGGAATATCATTATCTGGATGAAGTTCTACAGTCATTGTCACTCTACGTACATCTTCATGTGAATAATTGACGAAGCTAGATGATACTAAATCATTATTAGGAATCACTACCATCTTATTATCAAATGTCATGACAATCGTATATAAGAGCTGTATTTCTTGGACTGTTCCCACATATCCATCAATTTCAATAATATCCCCTTTGACAAAAGGCTTAGAAAACAAAATTGTGATACCAGAAGCAATTCCTTTTAAAGAATCTTGCAACCCTAAAGCGATTGCTGCTCCTGCTGTTGTTAAAACAGCGACTAACGATGTTGTAGGAACACCTAATTTAGCAATCACAGTAATAATGACAATAATCTTTAATCCAATGTTTAATATAGATATCACAAAGTTTTCAATAATTGCATCAATCTGACTTCTTTTCATCATTTTTGATAAAATACGTAAAATCATTTTCACTACATACCATCCCACAACAAAAAGAATAGCTGCTTCTAAAAAATTTATACCTGCATCTGCATATTTATGAATCAATTGTTCTACCATTTTTATTCCTCTTTTCTTTTTTCGTTATTTTATCATATTTTATTTGATATAGTTAAATTTTTTATGAATTTATAGCTTCAATTCACAAAAATTGTTGCATTATTTTTATATTGAGATAAAATGGTATTATTGTTATAAGGAGGTTATTTCATGAAAGTAGCAATCATGACCGACAGTAATAGTGGTATCACTCAAAGTGAAGCAAAAGAACTTGGAATCTTTGTTTTACCTATGCCTTTTACAATAGATGGTCAAGAATATAAAGAAGATATTAATCTCACACAAGATGAGTTTTATGATAAGTTAATGAATGGTGCTGAAGTCTTTACTTCACAACCTGCCACAGGAGAAGTCACAGCTTTCTTTGATCGTATTTTAAAAGATTATGATCAGATTGTGCATATTCCGATGTCAAGTGGATTAAGTGGTTCTTGTCAGACTGCTATGATGTTGGCAGATGATGAAGCCTATAAAGGAAAAGTTTTTGTTGTTGATTCTCAACGTATTTCTGTCACTCAAAAATGGGATGTATTAGATGCTATGACTTTGGCCAAACAAGGCAAAAGCGCTCAAGAAATTTATGATATTTTAATGGAAAACAAATTAAATGCTTCTATTTATATAACAGTGAATACACTAGAATACTTAAAAAAAGGAGGACGTATTACTCCTGCCGCTGCAACACTTGGAGGATTATTAAAAATCAAACCAATTTTAACAATTCAAGGTGAAAAACTAGACTCTTTCCAAAAGACACGTACAATGCAAAAAGCCGCTAAAATCATGATTGAAGCTTTACGTCATGACATCCAAGAACGTATTGACCCAACTCATGAAGATATGTCTGATGCACGTATTATGATTGCCTACACTTATGATAGAGATCAGGCTTTAGAATTCAAAAAAGAAGTCGAAGAAGCCTTCCCAAATCATGACATTATCTGTGATCCACTTTCTTTAAGTGTAGCCTGCCATATTGGTCCTCATTCTTTAGCCATTGCTGCATGTAAAAAGATTTAACCCAGCTACTCATCGAGTAGCTTTTTTGTTAAATTCTTGCATTTCACTTTATTTTCAGTTATGATACAGTATGTCAACATGATAAATCATAAATTTTTATTGTTAATCACAGATAAAAATCATATGCTTTAATGAAAAAATATATAAAAAATGGTATAATATAAATACATATCAATACTTTTATTTTATTGAAAAATCATGAAAAAGACATATATTATAATGAAAGAAAGGTGAAAGTGAATGGCGGATATGCCTCAAAAACGTTCTTATCAAAGAAGAACACCCTATAATAATAAAAACAGACAAATGAAAAATGAAACATTATCTTCTGATACAAAGGTATTTGCATTAGGAGGTTTAAATGAAGTTGGAAAAAATATGTATTGTATTGAACATCAGGATGAATTAGTCATTATTGATGCTGGTGTAAAATTTGCAGAAGATGGATTACCTGGTATCGATTATGTTATTCCTGATTATACATATTTAAAACGTAATCAGAAAAAAATCAAAGCTTTATTGATTACACATGGTCATGAAGATCATATTGGAGGAATTCCTTTCCTTTTACAGGTTGTTCATATTCCTTTTATCTATGCATCTCCTTTAGCTTGTGCAATGATTCGAAGAAAGCTTGAAGAAAAACGTTTAACTCAAGCAACAAAATTAATTCAAATTAATAATTTATCTCAAGTCAAAACAAAATATTTTAATATTGGTTTCTTTAAGACAAATCATTCTATTCCTGAATCATTAGGAATCGTTATTAATACACCTAATGGACGCATTGTTTCAACAGGTGACTTTAAATTCGATTTAACACCGGTTGGTGATCCAGCTGATTTCCAAGTGATGTCTTTTCTTGGCGAAACAGGTGTTACTTTATTGTTAAGTGATTCTACCAATGCTGAAGTACCTAACTTTTCGATTAGTGAAAAGCAAGTGGCTTATAGTGTACAGGAAGAATTTAGAAAAACTGAAGGTCGTTTAATCGTAGCGACATTTGCTTCTAACGTCCATCGTGTTCAACAGATTATTGATGCAGCTGTGAAATTCAATCGTAAGATTCTAGTATTTGGACGTTCTATGGAAAACAATATTCAAGTTTCTCGTAAACTTGGTTACATCAAATGTCCAGACCGTTTCTTTATCAAAAATGATGAAGCAAAGAATTTACCCGATAATGAAATTCTTATTTTATGTACCGGAAGTCAAGGAGAAGCACTGGCTGCATTAAGTCGAATTGCTAATGGAACACATCGTCAAGTATCTATTAAACCGGGTGATACTGTTGTCTTTTCATCTAACCCTATTCCCGGTAATGCAAGTAGTGTCAGCAAAGTTATCAATAAACTCTATCGTGCGGGTGCCAGAGTTTTAACAAACGAGGCTATTAATAACTTGCATACTTCTGGACATGCTTCACAGGAAGAACAGAAATTAATGTTGTTGTTGACACGTCCTAAGTATTTTTTCCCAGTGCATGGTGAATATCGTATGTTGAAGATTCATGCTAAATTATTTGAAGAAGTGGGACTGACAAAAGGTAATGCTTTTGTTTTATCAAATGGTGATTCTATCTTATTGCATAATGGAGAAGCTCGTTTAGGACCACGTATTCATGTTGATGATATTTATGTTGATGGTAATGATATTACCGGTTTATCAACTGCTGTATTAAGAGATCGTCAGATTTTAAGTGAAGATGGCATGGTATCTGTACTTATTTCAATGGATTCTCGTGCAGGATGTTTATTAAATAAACCTATTATTATGTCACGTGGTTTTGTTTATATGCAGGATAGTAAAGAAATGATTCGTGAAGCAGAGTTATTAGTGAGTCGTGAACTTTCTCATTTATTAAAGAGAAAGACAACTTTTGGTGAAATCAAGAATACAATCAGGGATACATTGGCTCCTTATTTTTATCAAAAAACAAAAAGAAATCCAATGATTATTCCTGTCATTATGAATAAAAAAGTATGAAAAAGCTCATCAGACGATTAATGATTTTATTAATCGTCTTTGGTTTATGTTTTCTGGGATATTATGTCTATGCTGTTTCACCTAAAGATTACGAATTTCATGAACAAAATTATATCAATTCACAAATTTCTTCACAACTCAATGGTTTAAAGATTGCCTTTTTATCCGATATCAATTTAACAAACCAAGAAAGCATAACTCGTTTTCAAGAAATTGTTAAAGAATTAAACAATTATCCTTTTGATATGGTTATTTTTGGTGGGGATTTATATGATGATCAGGTCTTTAAAACTGATGAAGTTTCACAAATTTTAAAAAGTATTCAATGTCAATATGGAAAACTTGCTATACTTGGTGAACGAGATGAAAAATCTTCATTAGAAGTCACACAAGTGCTTAACAATGGTGGTTTTGAAGTGCTCAATAATGAAACACGTCCATTATATTACAAAGATACATCACTTACACTTGTCGCCTATGACGATGAATACGACTTCTCAAAACTCAAAGAAACACAGGATAAACTGGTTGTTGGCATTTCACATCAACCTGATACTTTTATTCAAGCCAAAAACTATGTAGATTTACAACTCTCCGGTCATAGTTATGGTGGTTCTGTGTATTTCCCATATCTTGGCAGTATGTTCCCTATTGAAGGAGCAAAAACATATAATCATGGAACATATGAAGAAAAAAATGCTACATTAATTGTATCTAATGGAATCAGTGGTCCTTCATCATTCCCATATAAAGTTTTCTGTCCTAATCAAGTGCTTCTTGTTTCTTTCTACTCAAAAAGCAACGATGTTTAATCATCGTTGCTTTTCTCATTATTTTTCATTCCATATTTTAAATGATATAACGCTTCTAAAACTTCAAAAATATATGTTACAGAAAACTTTCCAATCAATGAATGATGATCATTACCCACTTTCAATATCATATCTACCTTATCACTATATGGAAACTCATCTAATTGTGTAATCGCAATAATATAAGCTTCTGTTTTCACCAATTCTCGCATTGTTTCAATATGATCTTTAAAGAATCCCCCAGCAATAGATGAAACAATAATCAAATCATAGTCTTTTAATGTTTTATAGATATTTTTTTGTTGTTCTAAAGGATACATAGCAACACAGTCTTTTCCTAAATAGGAAAGTTCAATCTGTAATTGCATAGATACAGACTGGGTAAAGAAATTACCTGCAAAACAGATATGTTTCGCTTCATGAATTTTATCAACAATATAGATTAAATCCTCATAACGTAGATTATCATAAGTATCCTGTAAATTATGAATCACGTTTTGAAAATGATTTTTAAAAATATCCTTACCTTCATCAATTGTTTCAGGTGCAGGTAACTGATGATCAAACAGTAATCTTTTCGCATCTTGATTAAAAAAATGCAAATTCATTGTGACATCTTTTTTAAAATCAGTAAATGATTCATAACTGAGTTTACGACAAAGTCTGGAAATCGTTGCGGTAGAAACATAGCACATTTTGGCGACATCTGTAATACTACTATCAGGTATCTTATAAATATTCTTTAAAATCGTTTTGGCAGCACCCCAGTACACATCATGAATACTGGTCATATTAATGAAATTGATGAGATTATAGAAAGCACTTCTCATTGAGGTTGCCCCTCATCATATTTTAAGACTGTGACTTCTCCAGTTGTCAGACATAAACAATTTAATTGTCCTTTATTACCAACAGCTAAGCCACCATCTATTGCAATCTTATTATGATAATCTGGATCATACCAAATATTAAAAGAATGATCTTCATTAATAAAACAACAAGGTGTATGCCCAAAGATATACGTATAATCCGGATTAGCTTCATTCAAATAGAAGTATTCACGAATCCAAGCTAAAATTTCTTCATCATTTTCTTCTAAAGGAATTTCCGGATCAACACCTGCATGTACTAAAACATAATGTTTTCCATTCAAATCTAATTCATAATAACTTGGTAATGAATCAATAAACGAAATCAATTCTTTAATAAACATACGTTTTAAATCAAAATATTCTTCATAGGGAATGTAATCTTTTTGTAAATATTCTCGAATACTATCAACTGTTTTATGTCCCCCATTTTGCTTCCATAAACGATAAGGATTAGAACGTTCAGAATCTAAATCATTATATTTCAAAGCTGCCAACATAGATTGACGCATCATGATTTCATGATTTCCTTTAATCATATGAATATTATCCATAGCCTTCACAAAATAATAAATATCAATACTATTAGGTCCACGATCCATAATATCCCCTAATATATAAAGTTCATCATTTTCTGTAAAACCAATACGTTCCAACAACAATTGAAGTAATACAAATTGTCCATGAAGATCTGATATAACAAATATTCTTTTTTCCATATATCATCACCCCATTACATTCTATCATAATTATATTTTTTTATAAACTAAACCCATCTTTATTTTAAAAAAATCTCTATTCAAAATAATTTCTATGTAAAATAGAGGCTTAAGCCTCTATTCAATAATACGCACTTGGAAAATAATTTCAACACTGGACATTGGTTCAATAGTTGAAATCACATAATAAAGTGTACGATTGTCAAGTGCTGGTGTTTGTGCTTGTCCATTGACAGTAAATGACTCATTGACATAAACAACATTTTCATCTAGTTCATCACTAAAGACCACTTGTGTTTCTTCCACTAATGATGTGTTTTGAATAAAAATAGTATACGTTAAAATTTCTCCTGTACACGCCTTTTCTTTATCCACTGTTTTGGTAATTTGAAGTGGTTTTTTAATAGCTGTTTCTACACCATTACTCACACTAATATGACAACCTGTATCCACTTGAGCAATATTATATACTCGACTACATTCCATATAGCACCCTCCTTTCTCTATAATTTATGTCACTTTTCAAAGTTGTTCTGTTTGTTTACAACGTTTCTTTTCAATTTCGGTAAAAACTAGCCATCTTCATCAAAATAGTATATGATAAAAGCAGTAGGTGATTAGCATGTTCAATGAATTCTATCTTTCTGTTTATAATCAACTTTTCTTTCGATGGATTCTCTCATATCAAAAACAATATCAAAAAGACTATATTCACTGTTTTGTTGAAACGGACAATGAAAAACATCAAATTATTTGTTTTGAATCTGTAAAAGTCAAAGGGAAAATCACAATCTGGTATAATCACATTATAGAAGAAGAAATTTCACGTTTAAGTGATGATAAACTCATTTTTTACTTACATTTTACAATGACAGATTTAGCCCAATGTACCCATTTATTTAAAGAATTTTATCAGACGATGGTTCAATATACTCAGCAAAAAGAATGGAAAATTGCATTATGTTGTACGGGTGGATTATCAACATCTGTTTTTATCGAAGAAATGCAACAAGTCTGTGAATTAGAAAACATTCATTTTCAGCTTGTATCCTTATCTTTAGATCAACTCTATAAACATTACCAAGATTATGATGCTTTATATCTGGCTCCCCAAATTGCTCATTTAGAGCCTGATATTTTAGCATTCACAAAACATCAGATTCCTGTTTATCGTATTGATGCTACACTCTTTGCGACAAAGAATTATCGTGCTATTATTCAAACAATTCAAAAAAATATCCAAGTTCAATCATAAAACTTGGATTTTTTTATTCTCCACAATTTCCATATTTTATCACAATCTTTTTCGTTATTATATCCTTATACTTTTAATAAGGAGGAGATACTATGAAAAAGATAATACCACTTATTTTTATATTTATTTTCTTATTAGGATACATCATTTTCTTTATTGTAAGGAGAGAATATGATGAATAGAAAAAAACTCATTATATGTACAATAATTCTTATTTGTATTCTTATCACATCCTTTTTTATTTATCAAAAATTAGATAATGTACAAACACACTCCAGTGAATTATTATCACATATTCAAGAAGTCTATACCCCAACCTATCAAAATCAAATCAAAGACAATATTAATGTGATGAAAAATAAGAATTATACACTCGATGATCCTTTAATATTAGAAAATCCTTTCCAAACAAATACAACCAGTCTATATGTTTATTTTTATACAAAAGAACCAGCCGTTATTTCCTATCAAGTTCATGTAGATGGATTAGAAGATTTTTCCCGTAAACTGTACGGTGATTATACAACTGAACATGAATATCAATTAATCGGTATTGTTCCAAATCGAAAAAACACATTAACGCTCACTGCTACAAATCAAGATGGTGACATTATTACCAGTTATCAATGGACTTATGATGCTCCTGCATTATTAAGTGGTCATGAAAATGCCTATGTTTCCATTGAAAAAGGAAACAGTACACAACAACTCAGCAATGGTCTTTATACAATACTGGGTAATGACACAAGTGAAAACGATGATGATATTGATTATATTTTCTTATATGATAATAATGGTGTCATTCGAAGTGAAATTCCTATCATTTCCTATCGTGCTCATCGTTTACTCTTTGATGATGATGCAATGTATTATAGTGTTTCATCTTCACTTTTAGCTGGAATGAACAGACTGGGACAAATCACACAGTTCTATGATACAGGGCATTATCGTTTACATCATGATTATATTAATGGTTCAAACAATGATTTTCTTGTTCTAGCAACACAAAGCAATACAGATACTGAAGAAGATAAAATCATCAGTATTGATAAAGAAACACATGAAATCAAAAAAGTTATTGATCTTGAAGAACTCTTTATCAACTATCGTCAGAATTTAGATTCATCACAAGATAAAGCTCTGGACTGGATGCATATTAATGCCCTGCAGCTGGTCGATAAAGACAGTTTAATCATCAGTTCAAGAGAAACATCAACAATCATTAAAATCAATTCTATTTATGATTCTCCCACTATAGACTATATGATTGGTTCTCCTCTTTTTTGGCAGGAAAGTGGCTATGATGAATTCCTTTTAACACAAATCGGTGATTTTTCTTTAAATGCGGGTCAACATTGTGTGACTTATCAACAAGATGACAAACTTGCTGATGGACAATATTATTTGTACTTCTACAACAATAATAACACGATTTCTACGACACGTGATTATGACTATAAAAATGATCCTTATTATTATGATACAGGAGAAGGGAATAAAGGTAAACAATCATACTACTATAAATATCTCATTGATGAAAATGAAAGAACATTTGAATTAGTTGAAAGTATTCCTGTCACTTATTCTGGTTATGTGAGTTCTGTACAGGAACATGAAAATCATAAAATTATTGATAGTGGCAGTGCTTTTGAAACAGTGGAATTAGACGATCAAAACAATATCATACAAACAATCAAAGGAACAGGTGATACTTGGTGGTACCGTGTCTTTAAATATACTTATAATCATTTCTGGTTTCAAGATGAAAACTGACGGATTAACCGTCAGTTTTTATAAAAGGAAGATAACGTGATTTATGAGCCTGATTCACATAGAAACTCACATCAATGCCGTTGTCTAAATATTCTAATTGAACAATCTCATATTGATATTCAATATTACTAAAAATATCTCCTTGTTCATAGGGAATATATACATGTATTAATTCATAATCTTTAAAGAGAGTATGAATAATCATATCTTCTAATTCGTTGAAATATAAGTTTTCTTTGACTGATATTCCGATACTGTTTTCTTGTTCAAAGATGGGTAATTGAGGAAGCAAATCTATTTTATTATACACATAAATCATAGGAATATGATGAGCACCAATATCTTTTAATACAGATAAGGTTGTTTCTATTTGATTATGATAATATGGTGAAGAAACATCAATGATATGTAAAAGTAAATCTGCTTCTTTGACTTCTTCTAATGTAGAACGAAAGGCCTGTACAAAAGAATGAGGCAATTGATGTATAAAACCTACTGTATCATTCATAATCAAATGATGTTTTTTAAAATAAATTCGTCTTGATGCTGTTTGAAGCGAAGCAAAAAGCATATCCTTAGCGTCTACTTTTTTCTTTGTAAAATGATTTAATAAAGACGATTTTCCACTATTAGTATAACCAACAAGGCAAACAACCTTTTCTTGATGATGTTTTCTTAACTGTCTTTGTGTTTGACGTTGTTTTTCAATAGCTTCCAATTCTTTTTTGGCTTGTGTCAATTGACGGTGAATACGGCGACGATCCAATTCAATCTGCTTTTCCCCAGCACCACGAAATCCCATTCCTCCCTGTTGTGAATAAAGGTTCTGTTTCATTCCTGCCAGTCTTGGTAAAGTATATTCCAGTCTTGCCATTTCTACCTGTAACTTGGCTTCTTTTGTTTTAGCTCTTAAAGCAAATATACGTAATATCAAATCACTGCGATCCGTCACTTCAACCTGCCAGATATCTGTTAGATTTTTCATTTGTAAAGGTGTTAATTCTTCATTGAAGATAACAATATCATCCGTTTCTAAAAGTTCCCCAATGTCCATGACTTTTCCTTTTCCAATATAATATTTAGGAGAAATCACTTCTAAATTTTGAATAACAACTGTCTTCACTTCTATATCACAAGCAAAAGCTAACTGTTCTAATTCCTGCATAGAAACCTCAAAATCATAAGTCATTTGAGGATATTTGACACCGACTAATATTCCTTTCATATGTATTCACCACTTTCAATAAGGAGTCTTTATGAAAAAAGCTAATTATTATTTTACACTTTGCCTTGTTCTTTTTACAACTCTTTTTTCTTTTTTTAATATGTTTCAAATTGTTAAAATATCTTCTCAAGTCATTCAAATAGTCCTCACCAATTTATTACCTTCTTTATTACCCTTTATGATTCTCATTTCTTTATGTTTATCCTTAGGAATCTTTCAACTCATCAGTTATTTTATCCAATTTCTCTTTTCTCCCCTCTTTCATCTAACACCTCATATGTCCTCTTTATATTTTATGTCATTTTTTTGTGGTTATCCAACCAACGCGAAAATGTTAAAGGAATCTTATGAACTAGGATATATCAATATTTCTCAACTTCAGCATCTTCTTTCCATTGCCTCTTTTTCATCATTAAGTTTTATCTTTGTTTCTTTAAAACTTCCTTTTTCTATCGCTTTGATGATTTATTTCAGTCATATTCTTCCTAGCATTTTCAAAGCACTTTTTTATCACCATGATTATCAATGGATGTCTTTTCAACAAAGTTTAACTCCCATTATTCATCCTCATATACGCTTTGTTGAGGCATTAAAAAAAAGCATCACGACTTCTTTAACTGCGTTTATTTTTATTTTAGGTTATATGCTTGTCTTTCAATTTGTTGGTTATAGTCTTCAAGCCATTATTCATGATCCATTTTTATTAAGTATTATCAAAGGATTTTTAGAGTTTAGTTCTGGTTCCATTCAACTTTTACAATATCAGCATTTTTTAGTTTATCCTTTTGTCAGTTTTTATTTATCTTTTTCGGGATTATCTGTTTTAATGCAAGTTGATAATATATTAGATGGTATTCCTTATTCATTTAAATCATATGTCTTATCAAGATTATTGCATGGTGTATGTTCATTTTTTATTTGTTTAGGTTTACAATATTTGACAATATAAAGATGTATGCTATAATAATAGTAACCATTATTAATAAGGGGTTGAGCGTATGTCTGAAACAAAATTAAGATATTCTAAACAAAGGGAAACAATTTATGATGTTTTAAAAAATGATTGTACCCATCCCTGTGTTGATGATATTTATACAAAAGTCAAACAATTACTTCCAGACATTAGTTTAGGAACAGTTTATCGTAATTTGAATTTACTGGCCGATCATCATAGAATTACACGCTTAGATATTGGTGATGGAGTGATTCGTTTTGATGCACGTATGGATTCACATTTTCATATGATTTGTAAACAATGTGGATCAATTCAAGATATTGTTTGTCAACCAGCAATACTTGAAGAACTTATTAATAAGGTCAATGAACAATCTGAACATGTTGTTGAGAGTGCACAAATTCTTTTTCATGGAACATGTTTACATTGTTTAAAACAAAAATCATAGGAAGGAGGGCATCATGATGCCTACATTAAAAGGAACAAAAACTGCTAACAACTTATTACATGCTTTTGCTGGAGAATCTCAAGCAAGAAATCGTTACACTTATTATTCTTCAATCGCTAAAAAAGAAGGATACGTACAAATTGCTAATATTTTTGAAGAAACAGCTAATCAAGAAAAAGAACATGCAAAAAGATTAATGAAACTATTAAATGCTGAATTAAAAGGTGAAGCTTTACATGTTGAAGGTGATTTCCCAATCATGCTTGGAACAACTGCTGAATGTTTAAAAGCTGCTGCTGCTGGAGAAAATGAAGAATGGACTGATATGTATCCAGAATTTGCAAAAATTGCTGATGAAGAAGGTTTCCCTGAAATTGCTAATGTTTGTAGAAGCATTGCTGTTGCTGAAAAAATGCATGAAGCAAGATATTTAAAATTATTAGAAAATCTTGAAAATGGTACAGTTTTCAAAAAAGATGAAATTGTGATGTGGAAATGTAATAACTGTGGATTTATTTTTGAAGGAAAAGAAGCACCTGAAAGATGTCCTGCATGTGATCATCCACAAGCTCATTTTGAAGCATATACTTTCTTTAAAGGATAATATTGAAACCCAATGATGCATTGCATGATTGGGTTTTTAAATTAATAAAATCTCTCAAAAAATGAGAGATTTATTTATATTAGAACAAATCATTTTGGTGTTTTAAGAAATCTTTCAATTCTTCATCTGTTGCTAAAACATAATGTGTATCCGTA
>NZ_NFLJ01000113.1 GCF_002160865.1 Massiliimicrobium timonense | reverse complement strand
CCTAGACGTTTTGGGAAAACATTAAACATGAGTATGCTTTATTATTTCTTTTCTAATCAGGAAAAAGAAAATGCTTATCTTTTTGAGGGTTTGAATGTATCAAAACATCAACATCTCATACTTCATCAAAATCAATATCCTGTTATTTTTCTATCGTTAAAAGATATGAATAATGATACTTTTGAAGATCAAATATACAAATTTTCATCTTTGATATCAAAAATTATAGATAAGTACGAAAATGTTTTGAATAGTAGAAGTATTAATGCAAGGCAAAAGAAAATCTTAAAGAAATATCAGAACTTAGAATCGAATCAAAATGAGTTGAAAGAGTCTTTATTTAATCTTTCAAATATATTCTATCAACATTATCATCAAAAAGTTATCATTCTCATAGATGAATATGATGTGCCTTTACAGAGTGCCTATCAACATGACTACTATGATGAAATGGTTGATTTTATAAGAAGTGTCTTTTCATCTGCTTTAAAAACCAATGATGC
>NZ_NFLJ01000112.1 GCF_002160865.1 Massiliimicrobium timonense | reverse complement strand
TATTTTATCGGTGAATATGGAAAAATAATCGAAGTGCTTAATAACAACATATGATGTATTGAAATTAAGAATTATGTAGCTGTGGTGTCATTTCCATTTTCGCTTAATAACAACATATGATGTATTGAAATATGTAAGTTCTTGCCCAAACAATAGCTTGCCAGAAGCTTAATAACAACATATGATGTATTGAAATAACAATGGTAGAAAGAGAACATGTCACAGATGATAGCTTAATAACAACATATGATGTATTGAAATTTGATCATATGAGAAAGTGCATCGTTAAGCATTTCCGGCTTAATAACAACATATGATGTATTGAAATTTGTACCGTCACATCTGTTTTCTTAACTTTACCAGTGCTTAATAACAACATATGATGTATTGAAATATAACGAGTGTGATGTCTTAATATCAAAAGTCAAATGCTTAATAACAACATATGATGTATTGAAATTAAATTAATTTGCTATCGTTTGGAAAGAAATTATTAGCTTAATAACAACATATG
>NZ_NFLJ01000111.1 GCF_002160865.1 Massiliimicrobium timonense | reverse complement strand
ACTGTTACCTACGAAGTAGATCAGCAGATAAAAGAGGGCGACCAGACAAGGAATGTATCAGAAACCTATACCGTGACCGTCCATGTGGACGTTGACGGGGATATGGTGATTATCCAGAATCCGACCCTCGCTCCTGCTATGGAAAAATCCGATTATGAACCAAAGGCACTGGAAGCGGACAACAGTGTGGACGCTGACACAGTCAATGACGCTACGGCGTTTCTGGAAACATTCTTCAAGCTGTACCCTACCGCAACGGACAAGGAGCTTGCCTATTATGTAGAGGGAAATGCCCTTGAACCGATAAACGGAGACTATCTCTTTTCCGAGCTTGTCAATCCCGTATTCACGGCTGACGGCGATAATGTGAAGGTGAGTGTTGCGGTGAAATTCATTGACAATCAGACAAAGGCGACACAGGTATCACAGTATGAGTTGACGCTCCATAAGGATAGTAACTGGAAGATAATAGAGTAAAACCAACTCTTGTTTTTTAATCGTTCGAGTTGTATAATAAGTGG
>NZ_NFLJ01000110.1 GCF_002160865.1 Massiliimicrobium timonense | reverse complement strand
CCACTTATTATACAACTCGAACGATTAAAAAACAAGAGTTGGTTTTACTCTATTATCTTCCAGTTACTATCCTTATGGAGCGTCAACTCATACTGTGATACCTGTGTCGCCTTTGTCTGGTTATCAATGAACTTCACCGCAACGCTTACTTTCACATTGTCGCCGTCAGCCGTGAATACAGGATTGACAAGCTCGGAAAAGAGATAGTCGCCGTTTATCGGTTCAAGGGCGTTTCCCTCTACATAGTAGGCAAGCTCCTTGTCCGTTGCGGTAGGGTACAGCTTGAAGAATGTTTCCAGAAACGCCGTAGCGTCATTTACCGTATCAGCGTCCACACTGTTGTCCGCTTCCAGTGCCTTTGGTTCATAATCGGATTTTTCCATAGCAGGAGCGAGGGTCGGGTTCTGGATAATCACCATATCCCCGTCAACGTCCACATGGACGGTCACGGTATAGGTTTCTGATACATTCCTTGTCTGGTCGCCCTCTTTTATCTGCTGATCTACTTCGTAGGTAACAGT
>NZ_NFLJ01000011.1 GCF_002160865.1 Massiliimicrobium timonense | reverse complement strand
TGAGACTCAACTTTGGTCGGGAGGGTTTCATCTTTTTTTCTTTCTATAGATTTCAGAAGATATATCCTGATAATACCATTATAGAATTTCCCGTGATTTTAAACCAGCATAAGAGAAAATCAAAAAAGAGATTTCCCATAAAACTTATTCGTTTTGGGAAACCCCGTGACTTCTTAGACTATCTTCAATACTAAGCTATGTGATGCATAGCTTTTTTTGTCACATAAAATCATCTTTTTCATACTCTATAATGAGGTGAAAATGTGTTAACTCTATTACAACAGATGCCTGTTTTGATATTTATTGGAGCCATTCTTTTTAACTGGCTTTCCACATTTTTAGGGGCTTCGTTAGTCTATTTTACCAATAAAGAAAATCAACAGATTGTTTCCATAGCACTGGGCAGCAGTGCAGGTATTATGATTGCTGCATCATTCTTTTCTTTAATCCTGCCAGCTATGAATTTATTAGAAAATATGCCCAAATGGTTTTTACTCATTATTCCACTTGGTTTTTTATGTGGTGTTATCTTTTTAGCACTCTGTGATCATTTTTTACCACACAAGCATATGATTTCCGGAGAAATTGAAGGCGTTCATTCTCGTTTTTCTAAAAATCAGCTCCTTATGTTAGCCATGACATTACACAATATTCCCGAAGGTTTAGCTGTCGGTGTCGCTTTTGCCAGTGCTCATCAACAATTTATTCCAGCCTTGATTCTTTCTATTGGTATTGGTATTCAAAACTTTCCTGAAGGCACCGCTATAGCATTACCCATGCATCAATATGGAAAAAGTCGTTTTGTTTCGATGATGTATGGACAGTTTTCTGGAATCATTGAAATTCCTGCCGCTATTTTAGGCTATATCTTTGCGTCACTAATTCAAAATATACTCCCTTTTGCATTAAGTTTTGCTGCTGGAGCTATGCTTTTTGTCTGTGTTGAAGATATGATTCCTGAAGCCTGTTGTCATCGTCAAATAGATATCGGTGCTTTATCCTGTATGATTGGATTTACGGTTATGATGATTTTAGATATAATGTTATCTTGATTTAAAATTCGTGTTTTTTCTAAAATATTTCAAAATAATTCGCAAAATACAGATTCTTTTTATTTTATTTTTTTAAAAAGCATTGACAAATAATTTTCATTTCATTATGATAAAAGATATATAAAACAAAAAGCCATGATGTGACATAGTAAATATTTCTGTGACAATAGAGATATGATGGTTGGTGCAAATCATACGTAAAGAAATTTTGAATTCAACACGGAGCTGTTACTTTGATAAGGGGTAATCGGGGTCATAACGTTATTTATGAAAAGTTATTCAACTTACAAAGGTTATAATTGTGAAATTATAATAAATTGAGGTGGTACCGCGTTCACTCGCCCTCTTGGGACGGGTCTTTTTGTTTTATAAAAAAAAGAGAGAGGAATGTGATATGATGAAAAAACTATCTGTATTATTATTAGCTATGGGGATGCTGTTATCAGGTTGTGCCAGTGATAGTAGTGAACCTAAGGATTTATCGGAAGTTAAAATTGGTGCTATTCAGTTTGCGCAACACCCAGCATTAGATAAGGCTTATGAGGGATTTAAGGATACTTTAATAGAAGCTGGTGTTAAGGAAGAAAACATTGATTTTCAAAATGCCAGTGGTGATCCATCCAATTGTCAAACGATTGCTGAAAAATTTGTCAATGATGGTGATGATTTAATTTATGCTATTGCAACTGATGCTTTACAGGCTGCGGCAAATAAAACAACAGATATTCCTATTGTTGGTGCAGCTGTTACTGATTTTGAAACAGCAGGAGTTGTCAAATCTAATGAAAAACCAGAAACCAATGTGACTGGTGCCAGTGATTTAAATCCTGTTAAAGAACAAATGGAACTATTAAAGACTTTAGTGCCTGATGCCAAAAAAATTGCAGTATTCTATTGTAGTGATGAAGCCAATTCTATTTATCAAGGTGAAATTGCCTTAGAAGCCGCTAAAGATTTAGGTTTAGAAGCTAAAGTTGTAACAGTATCAAATGATTCAAGTGCTATTCAACAAGTAGCTCAATCCATGATTGGTCAATATGATGCTGTTTATATTCCAACTGATAACCTTTTAGCTTCTAATATGGCAACGGTAGCACAAGTCACAAATGAAAATCAGTTACCTGTCATCGTTGGGGAAGAAAGTATGTGTGAAAATGGTGGTCTAGCAACCCTAAGCTTAGATTACTATACTGTTGGACAAAACGCTGGTAAACAGGCTCTTGCAATTTTAAATGGTGAATCAAAAGTTCAAGAAACACCTGTTACTTTTGTTGATGCTAAAGACTGTCAATATTTTGTGAATCAAAAAGTCGCTACACAGTTAGGTATTGAAGTCCCTGCTGATCTTCAAGCAACAATGATTGGAGGATAGATTGATGTCTATCCTATTATCTTTACAGGGAGCCATTGGTCAAGGAATCCTTTGGGGTATCATGGCTCTTGGTATCTATTTAACATTTAGAATTCTAGATATTGCTGATTTATCAGTAGATGGCAGTTTTGCGACTGGTGGTGCTGTATGTGCTGTTGCTTTGATTGCAGGTATCCACCCTATTATCGCAATATTATTAGCGACTTTATCTGGTTTTTTAGCCGGATTTATAACAGGTTTTTTGCATACAAAATGCAAAATGCCAGCCATTTTAGCTGGTATCTTAACTCAATTAGCTTTATATTCTATTAATCTTAGAATTATGGGAAAGAGTAATATTCCTTTATTACAGTCATCAACCCTTTTTAAAGATTTTGCCAAACTTATTCCCCTCACTTCACAATGGATTACAATCTGTATTGGGATTTTCTTTAGTTTAATTGTAGTGATTGGGATTTACTGGTTTTTAGGAACGGAATTTGGTTCATGTTTAAGAGCAACTGGTAATAATGAAAATATGGTCAGAGCCAATGGTGTGAATACTGATACTATGAAATTATTTGGTTTAATGCTCAGCAATGGACTCGTTGCTATGAGTGGTGCATTGGTCACACAACAACAAAGTGTAGCAGATGTGAAAATGGGAACGGGAGCCATTGTGATTGGACTGGCTTCGATTGTGATTGGTGAAGTTATTTTTGGTAAAAAGGCTGGATTTAAATTACGTTTAACTTCTATTATTATTGGTTCTATTATTTATCGTATGATTGTTGCGATTGTTTTACAAATGGGATTAAATACTGATGATTTAAAACTGTTAACAGCTTTTATTGTCGCTGTAGCTCTCACTGTTCCTGTCATTGTCAATAAAAGAAAACGTCTTTCAATGTATAAAAAATTAACTGGAAAGGAACTGCAAAATCATGCTTAAATTAGAAAAAGTTTCTAAATCATTTCATATAGGAACTCCTAATGAAAAATGCGTTATCAAATCCTTAAATTTAGAATTAAAAGAAGGAGATTTTGTAACAGTCATTGGTGGTAATGGGGCTGGGAAAAGTACATTGTTAAATCTGATTGCAGGGGTCTATCCCATTGACTGTGGTATCATCACATTAAATGGTCAAGATATTTCCTTAGCTCCAGAATATCAACGTGCTCAATTCATAGGTCGTGTTTTTCAAGATCCTATGATGGGAACGGCTGCGGATATGCAAATTATCGAAAACTTAGCTATGGCTGCTCGTCGTGGACAAAAACGTAGTTTACGTTGGGGAGTTACAAAAAAAGAAAAAGAACAATATTATGAAGCTGTCAAAACATTAGGGTTAGGTTTAGAAGATCGTTTAACAACAAAAGTTGGATTACTCTCTGGAGGACAGCGTCAGGCATTAACCCTCCTCATGGCAACTCTCCATAAACCTCAATTATTGTTATTGGATGAACATACAGCTGCATTAGACCCTGCCACAAGTACCAAAGTTTTGACCTTAACGAATGAAATTGTCACAAGACAACATTTAACTGCTATGATGGTCACACACAATATGAAAGATGCTATTGACATTGGAAATCGTTTAATTATGATGTATGATGGTCATATCATTTATGATGTGGAAGGTGAAGCAAAAAAGCAATTAACAGTCAACGATTTGCTTAAAAAATTTGAAGAAGCCATTGGAGAAGAATTTGTCAATGATAGAATGTTATTAGGCTAGTGATCTAGCCTTTTTTAATGATAAATAAGCGTTCTTTTTCTACAATGCAATAAAAAACATCATGATAATCCTGTATCCCTGCCTGTTTCAGTTGTTTCATCAGCCATGCTTCATCACGATTCATCAGTTTCAATATCTCATAATCAATGACTCCATCACTAATAATGGCCGCAGGGACTTTCACTTCACTTTTCTTTGTTTCAATAACCGATAATTGTCCATCAGTTTCTAAAACAGCAAATTCAACCTCTGATATAGAACCTATCCCCTGTTCTCTTAAATGATGACAAAGATCATCAACACTATATTTTAAAGATGCCATTTTCTTTTGATTCACTTTTCCTTGAAAAATAATGAAAGTAGGATGTCCTTCTACAATCTTTTTAAAAAAAGGATTTTTTAATGAGATGACAGTGAATAACTTATCCATGACAACAATCACAAAAACAGCTAATGCAGCCTGCAAAAAATTAACATCTTTATTTCCAATAGACATTGTCATTAATTCACTAATAATCAAAAAAACAATCAAATCTGAAACACTTAATTTACTCATCTCTTTCTTTCCTAAAAATCTAATCATGAAAACAAGTAAAAGATATGTTCCAAAACTTTCAATAAAGATTTCCAGATATCTCATAAAAGTCAACTCCTTTGCATAAAGTATATCAGGAGGAAACTATGAAACAAACACTACGTACCTATATTTATGCATGCTTAATCTTTCTGATTCCCTTTATACTTATCTCATTTATTCTTTCCATTATTTCTTATTTCATGCAAATGAATACCCTTTTCATACAAATCATGATACAAATATTCTCATATTTTATTTTAATCATTTCTGCATTATATCTCACTTCCCATTTACCACATCAACGTATGAAACATTGTATCATCTTTGCTGTCTTTTATTTTTTGATGAGTTTATGCTTTCATCTTAATCATATTCAATATATACATCTTATTTTTAAACCACTTATTTTTATATTCATTGGTTTTTTTAAAGAACTAAAAAGTCGTATGATTGCATAAAAAAAGACTTCAATAAGAAGTCTTTTTAAAATAGCAACATACATGAGAAAAATATTGCAACAACAATTAAAATAACATAAGGAATACGTACTAAACATGCCAGAGCAGTGTTCTTCTTTAAATCATTGACCATTGAATCTTCTAAAACACCAACAAATAATGTTGCTGCTGCTATATTAAAGAAATTCAAAGGACCAAGATAAAGCTCCAATGTACTCATAGGAAGAATAAAAGCATAAATTGTATTAACAGCTACAACGACAATTAAAAAGAGTATCCACAAACTCAATACAGCACGATTAAATTGACGACTTTCTTGCATATGATCACCACCTACTTTTTCCTTTTCTTATTATATACTATTTTCAAAAAAATAACAAATTTCTCTTTAAGCAACAAAAAACAATTAGATTTTTTTCTTTATTTCATCTATAATAAATATATCAAGTAAAGTGAGGGGGTTATTGATGATACATATGGTTTTATGCTGTGCAGCTGCTATGTCTACAAGTTTATTAGTTGAAAAAATCAAGAGAGAAGCGAATCAACAAGGGATATCTATTGATATAAGGGCTTTAGGAGTTCATGATATATGTCATCAGGCCACTGATGCCCATATTATTTTATTAGCTCCACAAGTAAAATATATGAGAAAGCAGATTCAGAAGTCTTTACCTAATATTCCTATCATGGATATATCTATGCGTGATTATGGAACAATGAATGGTAAAAATGTCTTTTTGAATGCTTTGCAAATATTAGATCATCAAAAGCTATAAATAAATTTTTGGTTTATTTATAGCTTTTTCATTAACAAATCCATTTCTATTTTTTAAAGCAAACTTCCCTTTAGTCCTTTTTTAAATACCAGTACAGCTCTTTGTGTCCCTAAAAAAGACATGGTAATAAGATGATAACTTTTCTTTTCCATCTCTTTTATTTTTTCATCTATTTTTTCTGTCACATTTTCTACAGTAATATCTTCAATTAACTCTGTTTTATACATAACAATGAATCACCTCCATTAACAATCAATCTGATGTTTGTAAACAGTATCTTGCAATAGTTTCTATCAGTTGATCAGGTAAGGTTTGGTTATAAGGAAAATAGATAGCATTTTTCTTTGTCTGCCACTTTGTTAAATGCGAAGCAAACTTTTCAATCACTTTTTCACCTACATAAAGACTGATGTGTTTTTGACAAGCTGCAAACGAAATAGACTGACCATCTTTTTCATAACAAGGCATACTCCATAAAATACGTTCTTTTAAACAAGGAACACTCTTTAATAAAATGTTTCTCATTCTTCTTAAATGACTTTGAGTTTCTAATGGCTGTAAATCAATATATTCATCCACTGTTTTTGGTGCCTGACCACAATAATGACTTTGATTGATTTTTTTGAATTCACGACCACATCGAGGACATATCCACATTTGTTATAACCTCCTATTGAAAAAGATGATGTTTTCACATCATCTATGCAAGATATTCAATCTTTAAAATTTTAACTTCATATGGTTCAGCAACACCGACTGAAACAATTTCATTAACACCATGATCAAGAATAGCTTTCGCTAATGGAGATTCATTTGAAATTTTACCATTCAATGGATCTGTTTCAAATGTTCCAACGATTGTAAAAGTTTCTTCTTGAGCATTGGCTTCTGATAAATCTAAAATTGTGACAGTTGCTCCTGGTTTTGCAACTGTGCTATCTAATTGTGATTCATCAATAATTTGCACATGTAAAAGCATTTGATCAATTTCTTTGATTCTTGCTTCAATATGTGCCTGTTTATCTCTAGCTGCATCATAATCCGCATTTTCTGATAAGTCACCTTGAGAACGTGCTAATTGCAATTCTTCAATAACTTTTGGTCTTTCGACATTAATTAACTGTTCTTTTTCTTGTTTTAGTTTTTCAACCCCACTTTGGGTTAATAAAACTGCATCATGATCCATAATTTATCCACCTCGCAGACTATACTATAACATAAATATGTTGAAAATACTAGCATTCTCTCTTAAATTTTCTCTATTCATCAATGATACTTTTGATTTTTGTTGTTAATAAATCAACAGCCACATGATTACTTCCACCCTCAGGAATAATGATATGTGCATATTTTTTAGAAGGTTCAATAAACTGTTCATGCATAGGTCTAACTGTTGTCAGATATTGTTCACAAACAGATTGCAGACTTCTTCCCCTTTCTTCGATATCTCTTTTTAAACGTCTGATAAAACGGATATCACTATCTGTATCAACATAAACAAGAATATCACATAACTCTCTTATTGAAGGTTCAGCTAAAACAAAAATACCCTCTAAAATAATCACATCTCTTTTTTCGATGACTTCAGTAATAGAACTACGTGTATGTAAAGTATAATCATATGTTGGTTTTTCTATACGTTCTTTTTTCTTTAGCTTTTTTAAATGTTCTACCAGTAAATCTGTATCAAATGCAAAAGGATGATCATAATTTGTTTTAGCACGTTCTTCAAAACTTAAATGACTTTGATCTTTATAATAATCATCTTGTTTTAAAATTTTTACTTTATGATGTCCTTTAAAATAATCATATAACTGTTTCGCTATTGAGGTTTTCCCTGAGGCACTTCCTCCAGCTATACCAATAATAACAGCTTGATTTTTCATCATTTTCTCACCTTTCTTCCCATATCATTTGCTAATACACGATGAGGTATTTCAACATAGAGTATTTCCATTGGATGATTTGCTTTTGTGACTTCTTCCATATCTTCATTATAAAGTTTTTCAACTGTAAAGAAAAGATTATCATGATGTGGAGAGAAAATTTCAATCTGATCACCCATTTCAAAATAATTTCTTTGTTCTATTTTAGCTAAATGATTTTGATGATTGTAATCGACAATACGCATCACAAATTCTTGTGTAGGATGTTCATCACGCATATTAAATAATTGCTCATCAACACCTGGATGATCAAAATAAAATCCATGACATAAAGCTCGGTTGGCTGCTTTTTGTAATTCTTTTTCATAAAAATCATCTTGTTGAAAATGATCAGGATCTTCACAATAGGCATCAATCAATTTACGATAAGTAGACACAATTGTCGCAATATAATGAACCGATTTCATACGTCCTTCAATTTTAAAAGAATCAACTCCTAATTCAATCAGTTCACCAATATGATGAACAAGACTCATATCTTTACTTGACATACTAAAAGGCATATCATCTTCTTTATTGACAAGAACACCATCCTGATATAAATCATAATACCAGCGACAAGATTGTGAACAACCACCACGATTGGCATCACGACGACTTAAATAGTTAGAAAGCATACATCTACCAGAATAATGAATACACATTGCTCCATGAATAAAATATTCTATATCTACATCCACTTTATCCATAATTGCTCTTAAATCTTCATAAGTCACTTCTCGTCCTAAAACAACACGATCCATTCCCATCTTTTGATAAAATGCAATTGCTTGACTATTCAAAGTAGAAAGTTGTGTAGACACATGAACTTCAAGATTTAAATGCATATCTTTAGCTATTTTCATAATATAAGGATCAGCAACAATAATGGCTGTGACACCTATATCATCTAATTGTTTTAAATAGTTTTTCAGTCCTTCTAGATTATCCTGATGTAAAATAATATTGCATGTGACATGAATATGAGCTCCATATTTTTTCGCAAATTCAACACCTTCACGGATATCTTCTAAAGTAAAATTAGAAGCCTGTGAACGTAATGAAAATTCTTTTCCACCTACAAAAACAGCATCGGCGCCATACATAATCGCTACTTTTAACTTTTCAAGATTACCAGCCGGAGCTAATAATTCTGGTTTTTTTATAATTTTTCTTTTCCCATCAATGATTTGACTGATTTTTCTCATGATCCATCTTCCTTACATCTTCTAATTTATAAACTGTCTGATCAAATAGAAAACCACGATCTAATGGTGTTTTTAATTGATACAGCAAACGCATATATGCTTTCACATCACGATCATATGTATGATTTTCAAAACTCTTTAAAGCATCACTATAAAGTGAAGCCACTTCTACAGCTTCTTCTTCACTCATCATTAATGTTTCAATATATAAATAATCAAAATGATGAATCTGATTCAATAAATCTAACATATATAAACGTGTGAAAGAAAAAATATGTGTACCCTTTTGATCTTCATAAATATGAAAAGCATAATCAGAATTTCTTGCTTGAATCGTTAAACGTGTTTGACTTTCTTTATCAAATTCAAGTCCTGAAGCTTTTTGATAATTGCTTAATAATGCTCTTTTACTGGCAGCAATATATTCTACCCCATGAACCTGCAACATTAAAGGCATATTAACTTGTTGCTGGATTAATAATTGTTCTTCTAATGGAATAACACGTGCGATTTGCGCACTGGTTACACCCTGTTCTTTTAAAACATTTAATGTCATCGCATTGGTATTTAATGTTTCCGGAGCATACATCATATCAAATGAATATTGCTTATCTTTCACGATTTGTAAAACACCAAAATCTTCAAAAATAATACCATAAATAGAAAGTTTTGATAATTCATCTATATAATTTTTTAATGTTTCTATATCATGTTCATCATATAAAGCATTAAGCGCAACATAAAAATGACATTGAGGATATTGTTGACAAATTGTCTTGATATCTTCTAATGAATAATAATAAGGAGCATAAAAAGAATATTCACACCCTAATATAAATGTATCAATACCCATAGATACATAATCATATAGTCTTTCTTTACGATTTAATGATAATATTAACTTCATTCTTGATCCTTTCTTTGAATAACACATATGCCATCTCCAACAGCATAGTATTCAACATCATAATTCTCATGTTGAAAAATCCAATCTTTAAATCTTTTGATTTTTTTAACAAGTTGTCTTGTATTTCTATTTTTAATATGATCAATATCAAAAACCATCCCATGAAAGTCCAAATTATCCACAACAATAATACCATCCTCTTTGACAAATGGAACATATTTTTCAAAAAACTTTTGATATTGAGCCTTAGCCGCATCAATAAACAAACAATCATAAGGAGCATGTTGTAATAATTGTGTATCAAAAGTCAAAGCATCATGATGATGAATCGTAATCCTTTGTTCAAGATGATGCTCACGAATATGACAAACAGCTTCTAAATAACGATCGTTATCCAATTCAATAGTTTCTACTTTTAAATCATCTACATGCGTGACCATCATCATAGCTGAATAACCAATGGCTGAACCAATTTCTAAACATGATGATGCTCCTTTTTTATTTAACTGTTCAATCAAAAAGAAGATGCCTTCTTTTTGCATAACAGGAATATGACGTCTTAAAGCATCCTGTTCTAATTCTTCTAATGACAACATATTAATACCATTTATTCTCCTTTACGACTTGTTTATGTTCTTTATATGTACGACTATAAATCACAGTTCCATCTTCTTTTGCAAAGAAATAGAGATAATCATGATGTTTATAATGAATGCATGACTCTAAAGTCACCTTAGAAATAGTGCTGATTGGTCCAACAGGTAATCCTGTATACTTATATGTATTATAACGTGAATCAATTTGTGTATGAGCCACACTGACATCAACACCTGTTCTTTGCCATGCATAATTAACAGTAATGTCACTTTGTAATAACATATCTTGATTTAAACGATTCATAAAAACACCAGCAATTATAGGACGATCTTCATCATATAACGATTCTCTTTCAACAATAGAAGCAAATGTTAAAAACTGATGAGGAGTCCATCCTAATTTTTCAATATCTCTACGATAAACGGATAATTGTTCATCCATCATATCTAATGCTAATTTTGTCATGCTTTTTAAATCCGGCTCTTTTTCAGTAATATAGTAAGTTTCTGGATATAAATATCCTTCTAATGGATAAAGAATCTCTGAATTTAAAATACTATCGTCTATAAACCAGTATTCATCTATTAATGATTTTAAATATGCTTGATCTTCCCATTGTTTAATCACTTCATCATCAGAAATATTTAAAATCTGTGCAAATTCTTTGGCAACCTCCGGAATTGTTGTTCCTTCTTTAATTGTCAATTTAGATAAAACAATATGATCAATATCAGGGTTTTCTATCAATGAAAAAATATCAGATAATGACATATTTTTATTCAATATATATGTATTTGCCTGTAAATGATCATAACGATTCAATTTCAAGAAAATTTGCCCACATAATTTATTTTTAACAAGCCCAGCTTCATCCAATGCATCAAGAATCGAAGAAGATGTTGAACCCTGTTCAACTGTCACAATCACATCTTCATCTTTTGATGACACTGAAGAAATACCAACATTATAAAAAATAATAACACCTATAATGAAAACAATGACAACACCCGCAATGATTCCTATTAATTTCTTATTCTTCATAAATCATCCTCCATCATTTATTTATTATAGGTTATTTTGCAGGAATTATCAACTTTCACTCATTTTTTATCCATTTCAACAAAAAAGAGCATTTCTGCTCTTATAATCCTCTTCCTTCAATCAAACAAACAGGTTCACCAACCATATAACTGAAATGTGTTTCAAATAAAACGCCCTTAGATTCACCACGTTTTAATTCAAAAGATTCAATCGTTCCACCTTTTTGGCAAGCTACAACAACATATTTATCAATAACGAGAATCATTTGTACAGGTTTTTCATCTGTATCGGTATTATCTACTGTATTCAACATACCTGTTGTTGTATCAACTTCAAAAGTTGTAATAGAATCATGACCACTGTTAGAAACGAAAAGATAATCTCCTTTTTCATTCATTAAAATATCAGTTGCTGTATTTTGACCTATATATTCATCTGTTGGATAGGTCATGACTTTTTGCACTAAAGACATTTGTCCATCCTGATAACGATATACAAAAACTTGACTTGATAATTCATTTAAAACATAGGCAAATTGTCCATCAGATGAGAAAATGATTTTCTTAGGTCCAGAACCCGCCTCTAATTTTAAAGTCAGTTCATCATTGCGATAAAGTCTTCCTTTTTCACCAATATCATACAAAACAACCTCATCTGTTCCCAAATCACAGACAACCATTCTATGATCTGGTGTCATATCTATAAAGCATGGATGAGCTTCACTCTGACGTTTTGGATCAATACTACTTCCCGTATGTTTAATTGTTTGAACAACTCTAATAAGTTTCTGTTTTAAAATAGCAATAACGACAACTTCACTATTATAGTAATCCACAGCATAAGCATAAGTACGATCTTCATTCACATAACTATTGACATATGTTTTTCCATGATCTGTTGATTTGGCAACTAAACCAAATTGTAAATCCATTGATGCGTATTGCCATAATCCACCATCTGTAGGTCTACCTGTATTATTTTTATAACATACATAAATAAAACGTTCACGTTTAGAAATAGCAATAGGATTCGCTAATGACTTATAAAACTTCTTTTTTAAAATTTCCCCATTATCAATATCCAAATGAAAAACATAGATTCCTCTTGTTAGATCATTTCCATAACTTCCTACAAATATTGGTTTGACTTTTCTTTTTTTAAAAAATAATCCCATATTTTCCTCCTTAATAAAGAAGGGTAACATCAGTTACCCTGTGATACCAATCCATGTTATTATTCTTCATCTTCAGCCATAAAACTGTTAAAGACTTCTTCAATCATATCCCATTCATCAGGTGTTTCAATAGGATATAGGTTTCCTTCATCATCATAGATAGATGAATAAACTTGTGCATCTTCATCATCTGCATCATAATATAAAACATATTTTTTTCCAGTATCTTCACTATCAAAAGTAAAAAGTACATCAAATTCTAATTCATTACCGTCATCATCAATGACCTTTATTTTATTAACGTCCATGATTATCTCCTTTGACCATCTAAGTAACCTTGTAAAATTTGTACAGCTGCCATCTTATCAATGACTTTTTTTCTTTTTTTACGAGAAACATCTGCAAAAATCAATTGATTCTGTGCCATCACCGTTGTTAATCTTTCATCAATCAAAACAACTTCAACATCCATCATCTTTTCCAGTCTTTCTTTAAAAGCCATAGAAATTTGTGCTCTTTCTCCTAAATCACCATTCATATGTTTAGGTAAACCAAGAACAATTGTATGAATATGATGTTCTTCAACAATTTTTTGAATATGTCTGGCAGCACTCTTATAATTATTTTCTTCAAATCGATAAGTTTCAACACCATGAGCAATCATTCCCAAAGCATCACTCATCGCAATCCCACAAGTTCTTGAACCTAAATCTAAACCTAATATTTTTTCCACTATTTAGACTCCAGATAGAACTTCACAAGTTCTTCAATAATCTCATCACGATCAATCTGTTGAATAATTGAACGTGCCCCTTTATGGCTTGAGATATAAGCAGGATCGTTAGAAATCAAATAACCAGCAATTTGATGAACTGCATTATATCCTCTTTCATCTAAAGCATTAGCAACTGTCATTAAATGAGAATGGATAACTTCTCTTTTAATTTCTTCTGAATTAAATAGACGTGTTTGAGTAAAATCTTTTCCCATTTGTACTACCTCCCATCTATATAATCTATATTACACTAAATAATTGCAAATTGCTAGTAAAACTTAGAATTGTGCTTTGATTTGTGCAATAGCTTCCTTAATCTGTGATGCGTCCTGACATCCACCTTGAGCAAAGTCTGGCTTTCCACCACCACGACCATTAGTCACTTGATTGATTGTTTTTATCATATCTCCAGCCTTATAACCATCTTTAACCATAGATTTTGTAAGTGCCACAAAATATGAGATTTTTCCTTCATAAGTATTAACCATCACAACAAAACCATGTTGTAATTGATCTCTTAAATCAAAAGCCATTTGTTTTGCTGAAGCAACATCTTTACTTTCTTCTACAAATAGGAATTGAACACCATTAATATCTTCAATATTTTTTGTCTGTTCTTTTGCTGATAAGGCATTGATTTGATCTAAATATTGATTTCTTTCTTTTCTTAATTCATTTGTTTCTTCGATAAAATGTGTTACTTTTTCAATTGTTTCATTCTTATTTTTAATTTTTAATAAATCTTGAACCTGATTTAATAAAGCTTCACTTTCTTTAAAAGCACGGTAAGCCTGAATAGATGTGACAGCTTCAATACGTCTAACACCAGAACCAATGCTTTCTTCACCAACAATTTTAAAGATACCAATTTCAATACTATTAGAAACATGGCATCCACCACATAATTCTTTAGAATAATCACCGACACTGACAACACGTACAACATCACCGTATTTTTCATCAAATAAAGCCATTGCTCCAGATTTCATTGCTTCATCTTTACTCATAGATTGAATACAAACATCTAAACCATTAAAAATCTGTTCATTGACTTGATCTTCTACTTGTTTCAATTCTTCATCTGTTACTTTTTGAGGATGTGTAAAGTCAAAACGCAATCTTTGATCATCAACATAAGAACCTGCCTGTGAAACATGATCTCCTAATACATTTTTAAGCGCTTTTTGTAAAAGATGTGTTGCTGTATGATTATGTGTAATCAAAGCACGTTTTTTCATATCTACATGAAGTGTAAGAACATCACCTGTTTTAACACTTCCGTTTGTCACATGAATAGTATGCAAATGTTGTTGATGTGGAGCTTTACAAACATAAGTCACATTAACATCAGTACTTTCATTGTTCATTGTTCCTGTATCAGCACATTGACCACCCATTTCAGCATAGAAGGTTGTCTGATCTAAAATGATTTCACCTTTTGTATCAATCGCATCACATTTGACTCCATCAACAAATGTCGCAATGACCTTTGCCTGAATTGGTGCAGGATTATAGATAAATTCAGATGGTTCATCAAAAGCCATTAAATCTGGTTTTTGTGAACACATTGATTCCATATCTCCACGTGCATTTCTGGCACGTTCCTGTTGCGCTTTCATTTCTGCTTTAAATCCTTCTTCATCGACTTCAAAGCCTGATTCTTGAGCAATTTCTACAGTTAATTCTAATGGGAAACCATATGTATCATATAATTTAAAAGCATCTTGACCATTTAATAAATAATTCTCACTCTTTTGTAACATCTGATTTAATAATTTTTCACCATTAGATAATGTTTTGTGGAATGCTTCTTCTTCTTTTTTCACCAAACCACTGACATAGTCTACTTTTGATGGTAGATAATCATAGAAATCTTTCATGATATCCGCAACCACACCAACTAGTTCATACATAAATGAATGATCAATACCAATCTTTTTACCATAACGTACTGCACGTCTTAAAATTCTTCTTAAAACATAACCACGTCCAGCATTATCAAATAACGCACCATCGCTTAATGCAAAAGTCACAGTACGGATATGATCAGCAATCACACGATAAGCCATTTTGTTATCTTGATATGGAACCTTTGCAAGCTTTTCAGTCGCATGGATAATAGGCAAGAACAAGTCTGTATCAAAGTTTGTTTCTCCCTCTTGAATAATGCTGACAAGTCTTTCAAGACCCATTCCTGTATCAATATTTTTTTGTGGTAATTCTTTATATTCTTTACGATCAATGGCAGGGTTGCAGTCATATTGTGAAAAGACAACATTCCATACTTCAATGTAACGATCATTTTCCATTTCATCAAAGAATAGTTTTTCTCCTAATCCTTCTGGATCATATTTTTCTCCACGATCATAGAAAATTTCTGAATCTGGTCCACCTGGTCCTTCACCAATTTCCCAGAAGTTATCATATGTTTTTAAAATATGACTTGGATCAACATGACATACTTCTGTCCAAATACGATAAGCATCTTCATCATCAGTATAAACACTGACATATAATTTGTCTTTATCAAACCCAATCCATTCTGGACTTGTTAAAAACTCCCAAGCAAAAGGAATGGCTTCTTCTTTAAAATAATCTCCAATTGAGAAGTTTCCTAACATTTCAAAAAATGTATGATGTCTGGCAGTTTTCCCTACATTTTCAATATCATTTGTACGAATAGATTTTTGTGCATTTGCAATACGATTACAAGCTGGTTTTTCTGTTCCATCAAAATATTTTTTTAATGCTGCAACACCAGCATTGATCCATAATAAAGTAGGATCATTGTGGGGAATCAATGATGCCCCTGGTTCAATCATATGTCCTTTAGACTTAAAAAAATCCAAAAACATCTGACGTACTTGATTTCCTGTTAATTGTTTCATAATTTTCCTCCTTTGAATAAAAAAAGTCATTCCTGAAAAGGAACGACTATTATCGCGGTACCATCCTCATTCATAATGAATATTCATTATGCTCTTTAATCGTTAACGCCGACATACGTTGATGTTTTCATCACTCTTAGAAGGTAGCTTTCTTTATAAGCTTCTAGAAATTTGCACCAACCATTTCCTCTCTATAAGTTCACTTATAAATACTTTTCTTCTTCAACGATTTGACTTTGATATTATATCCAATTTATCATAAAAAATCAATACTTCTTCTCATATTCAATATCAACAATCCCATTATAAACATATGTCTTGATTAAAGATAATCTTTTTTCATGATCAAAGTCTTCAAATAGACGTGCTCCTTTACCAATTAAAGCAGGAATCATAGAAATATGATACTCATCTATCATATTAGCTTGGATTAATGGAGTAATAAATTGTTGACCTCCACAAATCCAGATATCCTTTCCAGCTTCTTGTTTTAGTCTTTTAACTAAAGTGCAGATATCTTCCAAAGTAAAGACAATATTATCAAAAGATAATTGTGTTATCGATGATAAAACATAAATTTTCAATCCCTGATGAATCTGTTGCTCTAGTTTCTTTTGCATCATTTGAAAAGCTTTTTCACTCATAATGACACAATCAACATGTTTTAAAAGATGATAGTAGCTTTCAGTTGGTGGATATGAAGTATTGTCACCATGTAACCAGTCAATACGACCATCTTGATCAGCCATATATCCATCTAAACTCATTGCAATATATAAAATAACTTTACGCATCATTGATTCCTACTTTCCATGATTTTTATAGTGACTTGGATATATCCATTGAATGACTTTCATTAAATAAGGTTCACACAATAAAACAATGAATGTGGTGAGTATATTATAGAAAGTATGCATATTGGCAATTTGATGGTTTGGGGATAAGGGTGATATATTTTTAATCATATCAATCAAAGGTAGGCATTGACATAAAACAAGAAAACTCATAGCTCCTACAAGATTAAAAAGGAAATGAAAAAGAGCCAGACGTTTACCATTACGACAACCAGATAAAGAAGCTAAAAAACCTGTGATACAGGTTCCTAAGTCAAAACCTAATAAAAGATAAACTGACTGTTGAAATGAAACAAGCTGTTGCATCGCTAAAATTTGTAAAATGCCTACGGATGCTGATGAACTTTGAATGAGTGCCGTAAATAACATACCCATACCAACACATAATAAAGGATTTTGAAGTTGCATAAAAAGACCAATAACCCATGAGGAATGTTGTAATGGCAGCATGGATTGTGACATCATTTCTAACCCCATAAACAAAAGACCTAAAGCCATCATGACTTGACCTATAAGCTGTTTGATACCTTGACTAATCAAATAAAACAAAACTCCTATAAATGATAATGCCGGTGCAAAAGCACCGATATCTAAGGCTATCATCTGTCCAGTAATAGTCGTTCCAATGTTGGCTCCCATCATAATCCATATTGCTCTTTTTAAAGTCATAATATGAGCATTTAAAAAACCAATCAATATCACACTCATAGCTGAAGAACTTTGGATCAAAGCTGTTAAAAGTATACCCACTCCTATCGCTTTCATGCGATGATTGGTTAATTTTAAAAGAATGATTTCTAATCTTTCTCCCAGTCCTGATGTCAATCCTTGTGACAACATATTCATTCCCAAAAGAAATAAAGCCAGTCCTCCTAATAAACCCAAATAATGTGTTGCTGTCATGATTTCACACCCCTTTATTATCATATATGATAATAAAAAGAAAATTTGAGAAATTCTTATTCATTTTCATGATGCATTATTCTTTGAATATCTTCTCTAATATGTAAATTCTTTAATAATTCTACAAGAAAAATCACATAAGATAACAATAATGGTGAAAAGATCATACCTACAATACCAAATAAATCACCAAAGAAGGTTAATGCTATAATAAGATAGATGGGGTGTATTTGAATGCCTCTAGAAAAAAGATAAGGCTGTAAATAGGAGGATTCCAGATATTGTAAAACCATAACAACAACAAAAGAAGCATAACCTAAATGTTGATCAATAAAAAACTCATAAATAATCACAGGAATACCACCAATATAAGGTCCAACATAAGGAATCAGATTTGTCAAAGCTAAAAATAAAGCAATCCAGATTGCATAATTTTGATTGATAAAGAAAAAAGGTATCAAACACATGATAAAGAAAAAGATAAAATCTAAAATCATAGATTTCATAAATTGATAAGTTGTTAATTTGAGTTTTTTTAGTGTTTGCATACAGATACCTTGTTTTTCAAAAGGTAAGTAGATAATCGTTTTTTCAATGAGATGTAAATTATCATAAGATAAATAAAAAGAAATACCTAAAGCAATTAATATATTACCTGCCCAATAAATAACGGCCTGTGTCCAACCATTAAAAATATCAATAAAATAATTAATAATCTGATAGTCTTCTAAAAAATGAATAAATGTTGAAAAGATGGGATTAACCATGATTTGACTATCACAAATGCGATGATAAAATAAAAGACATTGATCTAATAAATAAGGAATAAGAAAATAACAACTTAGAATAAATAATAATGAAAATGATAAATAAAGATGTGTAACAACGATTTTTCTTGATAAACGATCATTTGTAAAATAATCAATAATAGGATCAATTAAGAAATGAAAAAACAAAGCTATTAACAATGGAAATATCAATCGTAAAAGATAGCTGATAAGTGCTCCAATACGAAACAATGTATACACATAGTATAATAAAATCGCACATAGACTCAATAAAATAAGAGATTTTGCTATATTTTCTTTTTTCATAAAACCTCCTCGAGAAGAAAAGGACTGTTCATCAGTCCTTTTGTACTTCTTAAAGTTGTTCTTTAATCGCTTTTTTGGCTTTATGAACACTATGTTCAATGCTATCTGCACATGGCATATCACTCATCATAATCATTGCCGCAGCAACAATTCCTGCCGAGAAAAAAGCAACAGCTAATTTTGACATGATTATTCACTCCTTTAAAAGTACATTCTTAGTATGTCCTCATTATTCAAAATCATACAAAGAAATCTCTGGAGTTTTTTTCATTCTTTCAATTAATGTTGTTTTTCTTCTTTCATCCTGTTTATGTGTAACACCATAAACAAAAGCCTGATGACTTCCCAAAAACCATAAAGATTGTTTTGCTCGTGTGAGTCCAGTATAAATTAGATTTTTCTTCAACATAATATAATAGTCTTTAAGCACAGGCATAATCACAATTTTAAACTCATTCCCTTGTGATTTATGAACACTCATACAGTAAGCATGAGTTAAAGTATAAAACTCCTGTGGTGTATATTCTACAATCGTTCCATCAAAATCTACAATCATCTTATCTGTTAAATATTCAAAATTATCCTTATAACAAATCTCTACTAAAGTTCCTATATCACCATTAAAAACATTATCTTCAACACGATTTTTTAACTGTAAGATTTTATCTCCTTCTCTAAATACTCTTTTGCCCACACGCAATTCATTTTTAAATCCATCCGATGGATTCAACAATTCCTGTAAACAATCATTTAAAGCATCAATACCAGCAACTCCATTATACATCGGTGCTAAAACTTGGATATCTTGTCCATCATAGCCATCTTCTAATGCTTTGGATACAAGAACACGTACATACTTCACAACATCATAAGGTGTACATGTTTGAAAATGTATATCTGAATATTGAAAAAACAAGTTTTCATCATACTGATCATTACGAATACTATGTGCCAGTTGGACAATACCACTTTCTTTAGATTGACGATAGATGTAATGCAAAGCAATGGTAGGAATACATTCACTTTCTATTAAATCTTTTAAAACATGTCCTGGTGCAACAGATGGTAATTGCTGATCATCACCAATTAATAAAATCTGACTAACTTTTTGACACGCTAATAAAAGATGGGAAAATAACAACGAATCAACCATTGAAAACTCATCAATAATGAGTAAATCAACATCCAAAGGATTTTTTTCATTAACCGCAAAAGTATTGGTATGTAAATCCCATTTTAATAAACGATGAATTGTACATGCCTCAACACCAGTGACTTCACTTAAACGTTTTGCAGCTCTCCCAGTTGGGGCAACAATGGCTAATCGCTGATCAGGATTTAAACGTTGATAAATCTTAATCATCGCATTGACAATTGTTGTTTTTCCTGTTCCCGGTCCTCCTGTAATAATCATGGCTGAATGTTCCATAAAAAGTTTAATCGCATCTTTTTGAAAATCATCATATTCAATAAAAAGTTCTTTTTCTAAATCTTCTAAAATCTTGTCTATGTCTTTTGAATTAATATCATAAAGAGGTGTATGTAGCCATCTTTTAAAGATTTGTGATATGTTGATTTCACTTTGATATAACTCATAAGGATAATAACGATCTTCTTCTTGAATAATCTTGTTTTGTTCTAAAACATCAGTAAATGCTGCTTCAAAACTCTCATCATCTATTTGAGGTATATATCTATGAAATCTTTTGACAATTGTTTCATAGTTATGATAAGTACTTCCATCTTGAAAACAGGCTTCTTTTAAAGCATAGACAATGGCTGCCTGTATACGATGATGATCATATTGATCAACACCTATCTTTAAAGCTAAATCGTCCGCTGTCTTAAATCCTATTCCATCAATATCATCAATAAGCTGATAAGGATTATTTTGTAAAATATCCAATGTTTTTTCTTGATAAACAGCTTGAATTAAAGCCAGATGACGTGTAGAAATGCCATGTCCCATAAAAAACATCAAAACTTCCTGATCAAAATCCTGTGAAGACAAAACACTAGCTATGGTTTCACGCTTGGTTTCATTCATACCACGAACATGATCTAAAACATGTTTATCTTCTTTGATTTTGGTTAATGCATCTTTTCCTAAAACTTCTACAATAGCTGTTGCCTGTTTTTCACCAATGCCTTTAAATAAAGGACTAGATAAATAGCGAATGATTTCACTTTCTTCATTCGCTAAAACAATCTCATAAGATTGAATTTGAAATTGTTTACCATATTTAGGATGAATAATATATTCTCCCTGAAAATGATATTTATCTTGAAGATTGACATAACTCATATAACCTGTCGCTAAAATCGGTTTATCTTCCTGTTCACTATCAATCAGACAGACAATAAACTTAGTATCTTCACTATAAAATTTAATACGTTTTATAATTCCCGTATATGTCAACATTATAAGTATGTAATCTCCTTATCATCTTTATACACCTTTTCAATTGTGCCACCACCCAAGCAAACATCACCATCATAAAAAACTGCTGCTTGTCCTGGAGTAACGGCTTTAACAGGTTGCTTAAAAGTAACGAAAAGCGTATTTTCATCAATAAAACGGACAGACACATCATTATCTTTTTGACGATATCTAAATTTTGCTGTACAATCATAATCACCTTGTGGTTTTTGGCTGCTGATCCAATTGACATCCGTAATCAAAGCACCTTCACTCATTAACCACTGATTTTGATCACCTTGACACACATATAAAATATTTTCATCATATTTTTTCCCTACAACAAACCACGCATCTCCAGCGCCACCAATGCCTAAACCTTTACGTTGTCCAATTGTATAGTACATAATCCCCTGATGTTGACCAACAACCTGATTTGTTTCAATATCTACCATTTTTCCAGCTTTTGCAGGAATATAATTTTTCAAGAACTCTCTAAAATCTCTTTCTCCAATAAAACAGATTCCTGTACTATCTTTTTTATGAGCAACCGGAAGCTTTAAATCTTCTGCCAATTTTCTAACTTCTGGTTTTGTCATATGACCAATAGGAAAGAGTGAAGATTGTAGTTGAGATTGATTTAACTGACATAAAAAGTATGTCTGATCTTTATTAGAATCAACCCCTCTTAACATAACAGAATCTGCACCTTCATGATGTTCTACACGTGCATAATGACCTGTCGCAATATAATCTGCCTCAATAGATCTGGCATAATCTAAAAATGCCTTAAATTTAATATGTTTATTACATAAAATATCTGGATTCGGTGTTCTTCCTTTGGCATATTCTTCTAAAAAATAAGTAAAAACATGATCCCAATATTCTTTAATAAAATCTACACGTCTTAACTCAATACCTAGATGCTCTGCAACTTTCTTGGCATCATTATAATCTTTTTCCTGTGGGCAGATATCATCATTATTCGTTGGATTTCCTAAAATATCATTATTTAAAGATGAATCCCAGTTTCGCATAAAAACACCAATGACTTCATACCCTTGCTGTTTTAAAACATAAGCAGCAACTGCACTATCCACACCACCACTTAAACCTAATACAACTCTTTGTTTCATAGACGCCTCCTTCTTGGTTATTCTATCATTTTCTTTACAAATTATAAAGAAAAATCAATAAAGATGTAAAACAACTTTATCGATTTTCATTATTATTTCAATTTAGACATTGGAAGCATCGCAGCACCGATAGCACCACAGTCTTCTAATTCTCTTTCTAAAATAGGAATATGTCCTCTCATACCAACATGGATTTTTGCATTAAACTGTTCAACCAATTGATCATAGAAATATTTTTTAGATTTCATGACACCGCCACCTAATACAAAGCAATGTGGATCAACAGTATGCGCAATATCAGCTAACATTGTTGCCAGTTCACTAATACATTCATCAACAATACCTTTGGCTTTCATATCTCCTTCATCAGCCAATCTAAAAACATCTCCAGCATGATGTACACGTTCTTCACCTAAAATTTCTTTCCCTTTACGTGTAATCGCCGTTCCACTTGCTTCACCTTCAACAGCTCCTGGATTTAAGGCACCAAATTTATATCCATTATTTTTAACAATGATGTTTCCTACTTCACCAGCATGACCACGTCCTCCAGATACAAGTTGACCATTTACAACAAATGCGCCACCAATTCCTGTAGAAATTGTCACATAATAACAAGTTGGTTTTCCTTTTCCAGCTCCTAGTAAAGCTTCTGCCAATCCAGCAACATTGGCATCATTATCAATAAATACAGGTAAATTAAAACGAGTTGAAAGTTTTTCACAGATAGGATAGTTTTCAAATCCCGGTAAGTTTGTTGCCATAATCATGACACCATGTTCTGTATCAACTGGTCCCGGAACACCAATTCCAATTCCTTGAACATTTTGAATACCACCACAAACTGAACAATCTAAACTTTCAATTTGTCTGATAATTTTTGAACAAACATAGTCAGGTCCATTTTCTCTTTCAGTCGCATCTTTGACTTCACTGTATGACTGTCCATTTTCGTCAACCAAAAGAGTACGTACATTTGTTCCACCTAAATCAATCCCAATATAATATTTCATTCTAGTTCTCCTTCCTTCATTTATATTTATTATACAATAAAACAAACCGTTTTCATAGCTTCTTTTCATGAAACAATTTATTTTTCAAAACTTCTAAATGATGTGGTAAAGGACAAGTAATCACCTGATCCTGTAAATATTTTAAAGAACCTATTGGTTTAATAAAACAAATAGAATAAGCATGCAGAAACTGATTTTGAAAATGATAAGTTTTTTTCAAATAACGATTCAATTCAAAATCTCCATATTTACTATCACCAATGATAGGATGTCCAGCACTGGATAAATGTAAACGTATCTGGTGCGTTCTTCCTGTAATAATTTTCACTTTTAATAATGAATATTTTTGATTTGATTGAATATTTTCAACAATGGTATGCATTTTTAATGCGCCTTCAGTCGAAGGTGATACCATTCTTGCCAAAGAGCGATCACTATCTTTTTTCATATATCCAATTAACTCACCACTAGGCATATAGCCTTTACAGATCGTTAAATAAGTTTTATCAATACAATGACGTTTTTTCATCATTTCATTTAAATCCTGTAAAGCTCTCATTGTTTTTCCAAAAATGACAATTCCACTTGTATTACGATCCAAACGATGAACAGGACCCGGTGTAAAACCTAAAGTTTGGTTTGGGTCATATTCCCCCTTTTGATATAAATATGTTAAAACTTGATTGGATAATGTATTGACATCTTCATGGATATCTTCATGAACTAATAATCCGGCTGGTTTATTAACAATCAAAACATTATCATCTTCATATAAAACATCAAAAGTGATGGGTAAATCAAAAATACTTTGTGGTTGTGTTAATTCTAAAAAACGATCTTCATACAAAAATAATTCAACCAGATCTCCTTTTTTTAAAATATAGTTTTCTTTTACTCTGACACCATTCACTTTCACATCTTTTTTTCTTAACATCTTATAAATCATTTGAGGTGGTGCTTGAGAAAGTAATTTTTTTAAATACTTATCAATTCTTTGATTTTCATAATTTTCATCTATTCTTAAAGTTTTCATGTCATCACCTCTTTCATTTTAACAAAGTTTGATAGAAAAAAATATACATTTTTAATTGAAAGCCTTTACAACTTTTAAATCTCTGTTATAATTATCTATGTTAAGTGGTTCTCACTTAAACATACCCCCTATTATTACCCTAACGTGTAAAATAATAGAGATAAAAGAAAGTATGCTCCCCCGCATACTTTCTTTTTATGTTATAATTGGCATGAGGTGAAAATCATGGAAAAAGAAATTCAAAGAACAGTGATTTATGATGGGAAAATTATGCAGGTAACACGTGAAGAAGTTGAATTAGAAAATGGTGAACATGCTTATCGAGAAGTTGTTTATCATCATGGTGGTGTCTGCATTTTAGCTATCAAAAATCATCAGATTCTTCTTGTAAAACAGTTTCGTTATCCTAATCGTATAGAAACATTAGAAATTCCTGCTGGTAAACTAGAAGCAAATGAAAATCCCAAAGATTGTGCTTTTCGTGAATTAGAGGAAGAAACAAACAATCGTGCACGTGAGATGAAGTTTATTATGAAAGTCTTACCATCTCCCGGTTATACAAGTGAATGGTTATATCTTTATGAAGCGATTGATTTTGAAGAAGTTGATGATGCTTTAGAGGGTGATGAAGATGAATTTATTGATATTATCAAATTAGATATTGATGAGGCTTATCAAAAAGTTTTAAGTGGAGAAATTGTTGATGCGAAAACAGTTATTGCGATTATGTATGCATATCAGCAAGTTCATCATTAAAAAGTGGTTTTCCACTTTTTTTATTTTATAAGACAAAAAAAGTTATCCATATGGATAACCTTACTTTTATATTGGCGGTCTGGACGGGGCTCGAACCCGCGACCTCCGCCGTGACAGGGCGGCATTCTAACCAACTGAACTACCAGACCAATATATATACACTGCCAAGAGTTTTTCAATGGCGGAGACAGAGGGATTTGAACCCTCGCGCCAGTTTCCCGACCTACACCCTTAGCAGGGGCGCCTCTTCAGCCTCTTGAGTATGTCTCCTTCAGTTGCCTAACTATAATAACATACCTTTTTAAAGATTTCAATACTAAAATGAAAAAAGTTTATATAAAAAAAGGGGAGTTGAAAAATCAACTCCTACTTGTTAAAAAATTGTGGTAAATAATCTTTATGTGCTTCTAATAATTCATCAATAACAGTATTAGCGATTTCGTCACTTGGACATAATGGATTCATATTTAAAGCAGTGACTGCTAAATCACGATCCCCTTTAATCGCTGCTTCAATAACTAAACGTTCAAATGTTTTCATCATTTGTACATATCCACTGATTGGTAATTTCAAAGTTCCAGTAGCAATTGGTTGTGGTCCATTGGCAGTGATGCGACAAGCCACTTCTACAGCACTATCCATTGGTAAATCTGCAATCGCTCCATTATTGCGTACATCTACGTATTGAATATCACCTTTATTTGTATAGATAGAAGCAATTAAATTACATGCAGCATCTGAATATTTTGCTCCACCACGCATTGCCAGCTGTTCTGGTTTTTCTTGAAGTTCTTCATGACTATATAATTCAAATAATTCTTCTTCAGTCTTGCTGACAACTTCTCCACGCACTGTTCCTGTTTTAAATTGTTCTAATTCTTCTTCTAACTGTTCTTTTGTAAAGAAGTAGTAATTATGATATGGACATGGAATAGCTTTTAATCCTTTGATAAAGGATGGAGAATATGGTAACGATACGAAGTTTTTCATTTGAATTGTATCTTCTGGTTTTAAATGTGCATATTGATTTAATAATTCATCAAAACGAGAAACACCATCAACAAAAACATCTGTCGCAAAAATAAAATGATTAACACCTTGAATTTGCATTGTCACTTGACTTTCGTCCACATTTAACATCTTTGCAAAACCAGCAACCATATTCACTGGAACATTACAAAGTCCAATGGCTTTTTTAAAGTTTGTATAACGTAAAATAGCTTCTGTAACCATTCCTGCTGGATTAGTAAAGTTAATCAGCCATGCATTTGGACATAATTCTTCGATATCTTTGACAATATCTAAGATGACTGGAATGGTACGAAAAGCCTTAAACATTCCTCCTGCTCCATTGGTTTCTTGTCCAATCATGCCATGACTTAATGGAATTCTTTCATCTAAAACACGTGCTGGTAAACGTCCAATACGCATTTGTGTTGTGACAAAATCAGCATCTTTCAAAGCTTCACGACGATCATAACTTAAAATAATCTTCATCGGTACTCCTGCTTTTTTAACCATACGTTTGGCTAACGCACCAACTGTTTCTAATTTTTCACGTCCTGCTTCAATATCTACTAACCATAATTCTTTTACTGGTAAGTGATCATATCTTTTGATAAATCCTTCCACAAGTTCTGGAGTATAGCTACTTCCTCCTCCAATTGTTACAATTTTCACACCATCTTTATTCATCATTTGACACCTCTTTCTTTTTGACGTCTTCATTATAAAATAGTTATATAAAAATGCAATCCATCATATCATTAACTATACCGGTATAATTATTTATGTGGTATAATAAAAATGGTGATTGACATGACAAAATATGAATACTTAGCCCAATTATTAGAACAAGATATTATCAATCAAAAATATAAACGTGGAGAAAAACTTCCTTCGATTCAAATGCTATCTAAACAATATCATTGCAGTAAAGAAACAGTCATCAAAGCCTATCAGTTGTTAGTGCATCAGCATTTGATTTATGCTAAAGCACAAAGTGGCTATTATGTTTTAAGTAGCCCTGTTTTACCATCGCCTTCTACCCATCATTATTCCTTAGAAACAGGTAATCCACCTATTCATGCAACTTCACTGGAAGATGCCAAACATTGCCTTTCTTTAGCCATCGACGAATATCGTGAATCGTCTTTAATTCTTTCTTTACAGGGAGTTCAATCATTACGTCAAACACTGGCAGATTATTTTTTTCAAATGGGTATTTATACAAAAGAAAGCTCTATTTATCTGATTCAAGGCATTACTCAGACACTTTCTTTTTTATCATCCATGACTTTTCCCAATCATCATTCATATATTTTAATCGAGGAACCCACTTATAGTTATTATGTACGCTTTCTTCAATCTTTATCCTTACCTGTTTTAACAATTTCTCGTGATGAAAATGGCATTGATCTACAACAGTTACATTTTCTTTTTGAACATTATGATATTAAATTCTTTTACACTATTGCTCGTAACCATAATCCACTGGGAACAACCTATCCTACCAAATTACGTCAAAAAATCGCTGCTCTCGCATTAAAATATAATGTCTATATTATAGAAGATGATTACTTTGGTCATTGCAGTTCAACTTCTCACTATCTGCCTTTATTTTATTATATGGAAGGAAAAAACTGTATTTATTTAACAAGCTTTTCAAAAACCATTCCTTATATCCGTATTGGTGTCGCAATCGTTCATCAGGATTTTCAAGAAACATTTGACCAAATGACTCATCAATCTTACTATTATTCTTATCAGTTGCCATCCCTTATTTCTCAGGCAACATTAGAATCTTATATTAAAAGCTCCCTCTATGACAAACAGACACAACAACTTCAAAATCATCTCAAAAAAAATTATCAAGTCATTAAAAAAATCACTCAAAGCTGGGACTCTCAACTTTTAAAAGTGATTTCAAGTTATTCAGGTTATTATTTCACGATTCAATTTCTTGTTCCTATTAACTTAGATGTCCTTCAACAAAAACTAAGAGAAAATCATATAGAGATTGCCAGAAACGAAAGATGTTTTTATGATCCTTCACATTTTCAAAATTCTATTCGTTTAAGTCTAGCTAGAATTGATCATCAGGATTTAAAAAAAGCCCTTGAATTATTTTATCAAACCTTTTTAGATTGTTTATAAAAATTTCTTTTTCTTAAATAAAATAATCAATCCCACCACAATGATGCCACTCAAAACAATGATAGCCGGATAACCATAAACACTTTTTAATTCTGGCATATTTTCAAAATTCATACCATACCATCCAGCAATCAAAGTCAATGGCATAAAAATTGTTGTGACAACTGTAAAAAACTGCATTGTTTTATTCAATTTGTAATCTTCTCTTGATTGATGTGCTGTTTGAGCCTGATTCAAGATTTCTCTTAACATTTCTACATTTTTAGATAAACGTTCAATGCGACGTGTAAAAATTTCAAAATAACGTGAATCGTCATCTTCAAAAATATGATGATGGTTCATTTCTAAGTCTTCTCCTATAGTCATCAGGTTTTCATAATAATTTTGTAAAAGCAAAAGTTCTTTATTCAACTGTCGTAATTGATTGGTAAAACTCATAGCATCTTCTTCGTGTGATTCTAGTTCTTCTATTTCATTTTGAAGTTCTTCTAAATAGCGATAATCTGCTGCCAGTAAATCACTTAAAAAATAATAAACAAGACGTGTAATAGAAACATCTCTTTGTAAGACATCATCTGTTGATGATTGAAAGACTTCACGAATATGCTGATCTTCATCATCAATAACGACAACTAAAAATAAATGTTTAAAGATAAATAAGGCTAGGGTATCCTTTTTTACAAAAATGTCACGAGCATTAATTAAATGTATTAAACCATAGTAATAATGATAGGCAGGAATAATCATATTTTGATGAAACAAAGATGGATCTTCCAGTCGTTCAATAGAAGTCTGTTCAATACCTAATTGTTGATAACAAGATTTTAATTCATCTAAACTCATCATTCCAATATAACGATGATTTTCTTGAATATCTTGAATATTCACTTGTACTTTATGATGATCAACCTGATAAATCATAATCTTCCTCCTATGAAAAAATAGGGTTTTCTCCCCTATTTTTTAGTATCAATTAAATCTAATAAATCTTGAACTGTCGTAATTTTTAATAATTCATCATCTTGAAATTCCACACCCAGTTCTTCTTCTAATTCAAAAACAAGATCAACAAGATCTAATGAATCAATACCTAAATCTTTAAATGATGATTCTTTTGTGAGTGTCTGATCTTTCAATTTAGAAGATAATCTTTCTTTGATTTTATCAAAATAATCCATTTTGTATTCACCTCATTTTCATTATAATCATAACATTATCAAAACACAATCTCTTTTCTTACATAAACGCTTCTTTATGACAAAGAACATATTGTAAACTCAAGGCTTCTAAATCTTCTTTTAATTCTTGAAATTCATGATCCAACAAATCAAATAACCATGAAACTTCACTATAATCCAGACTCTTTAATTCTTCAACTCTTTGTTGTTGATCTTCTGGTACAATTCCTTCTTGAAAAAGACCATTACCACGATCTAAAATCAATGCTGTACGTTTTGCTTTCATTTCCAATAATGCTTCAACTGTTTCATTAGCAAAATTACCAGCTGCTTCACTATAATAAGATTCAATACCTCCATCACACATTCTCAAGACAAAAGTTTGACATAAATAGAAGACTCTTTCAATACCATTGAGTTCATTTATTAAATCCCCATTTTCACATTTTTGACAAATGATATTGTATAAATCTATCACCAAGTGACTTTGATCTTGACGTGCAATGATTTCACTTGCTTGAAAGGTCAAATCATCTAAAACATCTTCTACCGTCGGCATAAACAAACCTCCTCTTTTTTATTGTATACTCTTTTTGCTTAAAAGTATAGAATTATCCCTTTATCTTTACTATAAAGATGATTATAATAGACATATGGAAAAAGAAATATTAAAAATTTTAAAGAATAACCAGAATGAATATATTTCTGGACAAAAAATAAGTGAAAGTTTAAGTGTTTCTCGCATGACAATATCATCTTGCATTAAAAAATTAAAAGAGAAAGGATACCATATTATATCATCTACAAAAAAAGGATATTGTCTAACGGAGGATAATGATGTGATTCTTATTGAAAATATCAAATCAGCAATTCCTGATTTTTTTCAAAATATCAAATATTTTGATGAAATGGATTCAACGAATGATTATTTAAAAAGAACTTCTCATCAACAGGGAGATATTGTGATTGCGCAATCACAAACAAAAGGAAAAGGCAGAAATGGAAAAAGCTTTTATTCTCCTCAACAAAAGGGTATTTATGTATCTTTTGTTTTAAAACCAGATTTAACTATCTATGATTCCTTAAAAATCACTGCATGTCTGGCTGTATCACTCGTTAAAGCTATCGAAAAGAATTATCCTGTACATCCTCAAATCAAATGGGTCAATGACATTATGATTCATGATTTCAAGATTGCTGGTATTTTATGTGAAGCCAGTTTAGAGATGAATACAGCACAAATTGAGCAGATGATTGTAGGAATCGGCATCAATGTCCATTCTTATTCTATGCCTGATTATCTTCAAAATATAGCTGCCTGTATTGAAGATTTCTGCTCTATAAAAGCTTCCAGAGAACAGTTATTGATTGATTTTTTCAATATCTTTTATCAGGATTATCTCATGTTGTCAACTTTATCGTGGTTAGATTTCTATCGCCAACATTCTTATATCTTACATCAAGACATTACAGTCTATGAAAACAATAAAGCCTATCCAGCCTATGTTTTAGACATCAATGATGATGCTTCTTTAAAAATTCAAAGTGAACAAGGGATTAAAAACCTCAGTTCCGGTGAAATTTCTATTCGTAAGAGGACATCATCATGATGTTTTTTTATGAAAATAGGATTGAATTTCTTCTTTATTTAAATGCTCACCAATCACAATCATAACATCCTGTCCTATAGAAATAGGTGTTAAAGACATAGATTGTCTGGTCGCATTCATTTCAAACCACTGATCATTTTCACAAATAAAGCCCTTGATACGAAAAACATCTCCACATCTTGTATCATTGAAAAGATATTGGACAGTTCTCTTTAAACTTTCCTGATTCAAATGAGTATTCATAAAATAAAGAGATGTATATGCCTTTTGATAATCCATATCGTATTTCACATAATCATAAAAGATTATCTGTTTTGACATCATCCATTGAAAGTCTTCATCATTCCAATGATTCCAATGCGTATAAAAATCATAATCCTGAAGAATTCTTGAACATTGAATCTCCTGGAGATATTTTTGTAATAATTGTTTTGTTTGTTGTATTTCTTCTTGTAAGGCTTCATCATAATGGCTTAACAAAATACAACTGGCATGAGCCATCTGACTAGCCAATAAATAACGTGAAGATTTTGATAGATTCTGTTCCAATTTGGCATTAACGATAGTATAAACATGACCTATTTCATACCAGTTTTCTAAAGGTTCTTCATGAAGAACATCAAAGAATTCATCAACTTCATAAATTCCAGAAGGTTCAACTAATAAATAATCATATTTCAACATCCCCATTGATATGAGCTTTGTCTTAAAACATCTTTGATGTGTTTGTTGATCTCCCCCACCGGTAATCATTTCTAAATCACATTGATGTCCTAATGCATCTTGTAAAAGCATCATATCTACATTGACTGCACCAAAATCATTTTCAAGAATACCAACCTTATAACCCTGTGCTACTAAATAAGAAGCATAATGTTTAATAAAGGTGGTTTTTCCCGAACCTAAAAAACCTGTAATTAAATCAATCTTTGTCAAAAATATCATCTCCTTTTTTAATCTTTATCATCAAAATGAAAGTATTATAGAAATAACTAAAGCTGGTAACAGATTCGCAACTCTGATTGTACGAGGCCATATCAGGTTGATTCCTACACAAAAAATCAAAATATTTCCCACCATATCTAAATGATTCAAAAGTGATGTTGTCATAAACGGTGCTAAACCAACTGATAACGCTGTTAATGCTCCTTGTAAAAAAGCAACAGGAATAAAAGCAAAAGAGCAACCTTTTCCCATTGATGAAGACATCACTAGAATAATTACAAAATCCAAAACAGCTTTAGCAAACAAAATTGAAGGATTCGCATAAATCCCATCTTGAATTGCTCCCATAATAGCCATAGCCCCAATACAGACAGTCAATGACGCTGTGACAAAAGCATTGACAAACTGATGATCACCTTGACTCTTTGTTTTCAGCTTTAACCAGTTTCCAAACTTTTCAAAGAGATGATCAATATCAATCATTTCTCCTATTAATGCACCTATCACCAATGATAAAATCACGTTCATTGAACCGGTTGTCTGAATCCCAACTTGTTGAATCACAAACATTTTTGATAAAGTTCCTGAGAGTGCTAAAAACATTGTCGCTATACCTGTAGCTTTCATTATTGTTTCCTGATAACGATCTTTTAATAAATTTTTACAAAAAAGTCCTAAACTTCCACCAATGATAATGGCCAATACATTAGCAATTGTACCCATTCCACGCATCATTCATATCCCCTTTATATTGATATATATTGTAACACAATTCTTGACATCACTCTACAAAAAAAGAGAAACGCTGTTCTCTCTAATCATTTGTTCCTATACTCATTGTTTCTGGCAAAGTACTTCCACCATCAATGACAAATTGTGAACCAGTAATATAACTTGACTCATCACTACCTAAAAAGGCAAATAATTCACCAACTTCAATAGGTTTTGCTAATCGTCCCATTGGTACACCTTTAGCGATATCCTGGATTGCACTTTCTGGATTGTCCGGATTAGATTCTACTGCCATCTTTTCTACCATTGGTGTTCTGGCATAACCAAGTTGTGAACAGTTGACACGAATATGACGACTGGCATATTCAACAGCTAAACATTTTGTCAGTCCAACCAAAGCCGCTTTTGTCATCGCATAGGCTGCTTCTCCGGCATCTGCGACAAGATCTCCTGTGACCGAAGACGCTATAACAATACTTCCTTTGCCTTGTTTTAACATATAAGGAATGACTGCCTGACAAGTATTCCAGACTCCTTTGATATTAACATCAATATGAAAATCTCTCATTTCATCAATCATTTGTTCAAATGGCGCTAAGCGACAAACCCCTGCATTACAGCAGGCAATATTAACTTCACCAAATGTATCCACTGTTTTTTTTACAGCATCTTTCATTTGTCCCTTATCAGCAACATTACCCACATATGTGATGATATCACCATGATATTGATCACGCAATTTTTGGGCTACCTGTTCAACATCTTTTGATAAATCAATCATACAGATTTTGGCACCATATTTCACATAAGCTTCAGCAATTCCTTCACCTAAACCAGCAGCTGCCCCTGTAATGATAGCCACTTTTCCATCTAATTTTCCCATAAGCTTTCTCTCCTTTTTGTGTTGTATATATTTTTATTTTAAACTCTTTTGTTAAAAGTTTCCATCATATCATCAATTATTTTTCAATTGATACAACACCAATGGCACATTGAAGCATGATTACAAGAATCTTCGCTTTGGTCATTTCTGGTATCTTATCATATAAGCGTCCTGCTGAATAAGTTCCTTTAGCCTGTGTATGAACAGAATTGGCTACATAACCTATCTTTATTGTATCATTTAGATAAATAGCTATAGCTTCTTGATCATATTTATTTTCTGGTTCTTTCTTTAAAATGACTTCCTGATGGGGATTGAGTTCTTCTGGTTCAATATAATGTTGTAAGCCTGTCATTGTTATAAGTATTTCCATAAATTGTCCCTCCTTACCTTAAGCATAACATTGATTATTTTGAAATACAGACTTATATATGTTTGTATTTTTTATTATCTATGTTATGCTATTTTTAAGGGGATGAGAAAAATGCAAAGACGAAACAAAGATAAAGACCAATATCTTAAGTTTATTGCAATTATTGATATTATTATGAAAAACAGTGATGAAAAACATCCTTTAACAGTCAATCAAATTAAAGAAAAGTTTTATCAACAAAAAAGGAATTTTCAAATTGATTATCGTGCTATTAAAAAATATATTGAATTTTATAATGAATATTATGAGGATGATGTCATCCAAATGTATAAAGAAGGAAGAAATCTTTATTTTTATTTTGCTGATCGTCATTTAGATATGATGGAAGCTAAAGCCATTGTTGATCTTGTTTATAGTTCTGATTTCTTTACTTTACAGACAAAGAAAAATTATCAAAAACGTATTCAAGATATGTTTAGCTTTCATTATCAAAGTTATTTTCATAAAAATTTAAATCCGCATATAACTAAAAATGAAAATTCACAGTCATTTTACCAAGAATTAGAAGTCATCACCAAAGCAATTCAAAGCCATAAAAAGATACAATTCACTTATCAAAAACCAGCCTTAACAACTCGTTGTGGTAAACAAACAACCTTAGCTCCAATTGACACACTCTTTTCTAATAATGAGTATTATCTTCTCTGTCAAGGTGCTAAAAATGCAATGGATTGTATTCTTTATCGACTTGATTATATTCAAGATGTCAAAATCATTGAAGATTCACAAGTTATATTTTCTCAAATGGAATTAGAGGCCTTTCATGAAAAAGTGAAAAATACAACTTATATGTATGGTCAAGGACAACTAGAAAGTATTGAATTAGAATTTCATCCTTCAGTTTATGCGAATATGATTGATAAATTTGGTAAAGGTATCAAACCACGTTATGTTGATGAAAATCACTATCGCATTCAGGTTAAACATTTTATTAATAATACTTTTTATTCATGGATTATTGGATTTGGAGGTGCTATTCAAATTGTGGGTGGTCAATCACAGATAGAAAGATTTCAAAACTTTCTAAAAGAGCAATTTTTATAAAAAACGAATCTTTATACTGGATTCGTTTCAATGATTTTTAAATATTGTACTGGAACAGCTTTAGTTAGCCAGATATGATTTGCTGAAATATAGAAAATAAAGCCATCATGAAGCATCTGTTGAGTATCAATTTGATAGACAACAGGCTGGCCGTGCCTTTTTCCTACTTGAATAGCTGTTTGAATATCTGTCGATAAATGAACATAGAGTCTTGATTTAGGGATCAATCCTACTTTTTGTATTGATTCTACATATTTTTCACCCGTTCCATGATAGAGAATTGTTGGTGGTAAAGCCTGTTTTAATTCCACATCAACTGGGATAGAGTGACCTTGATTGGCACGAATACATGTCTTATTCTGATTATAAGCATATCTTTGTTTACTGTCACGGGCAACAATTTCATCTAGAACTGCTCGATTAAATTCTGGATAACGTCGTCTGACGCCTAGAATCAATGCTTCTACTTCTACCCATCCATGTTCATCCAAACAAAGTCCTGCTTTTTCTGGGTGATGACGTAAAAGCAAAGCAATATAACGACTGATATTTGTGGTTTTCATAATCTCACCTCTACATCATTATAACAAAGGAGATGTATCATATGAACTACTATATTTCTGATTTACATATTTTACATAAAAACGTGTGCAAAGAAGGAAAGAACTTTGATCAGCGTCCATTTGAAACAATGGATGAAATGATGAATTTTATACAACAACAATGGAATGAATATATTACAGATAATGATGATGTTTATATTTTAGGTGATTTTTGTTGGAAAGAAAATGAACAATCTATAGCATTTGTTTCCTCTTTAAAAGGAAAAAAGCATCTCATTATTGGAAATCATGATCGACTTAAAAATGAAGCATATCGTTCATTATTTGTTGAAATCACACCCTATAAAGAAGTTCATGAAATCATTGATGGTTTAAAGTATTCCTTTATTTTACAGCATTATCCTATCATGTTCTGGAATCACCAGCATCATCTCAACAATGATCTTCCCATCAACATTCATTTATATGGTCATGTTCATAACAGTCTGGAAGAAACCATCTATCAATCATTTATTCAAACATTGAATCAGACATATCATTATCATTGTATCGCTATTAATGTAGGATGTATGATGCCTTATATACATTATCAACCCAAAACTGCTCGAGAATTATTAAATGATCATCAAGTATAAAATTCATTATTTCACTTGTTCTTGAATATACTGAAGTAATTCTTTGTATTGATGTTTTAATAAAAATGGTTCTTCTAATAATTGTTCTATAAGTTTATTTGCTTCTATTTGAGAATGATTTTTAACAATCATATCTACTTGTGCTTTATATTCATCAAGATTCTTAAGAATATGATAAGAATGAGATAATCTTATCTTTTTCATTACCTTTTTGACAACACAAATATCTTCTAATGAATCTATAATCTTTTTTAAATCATCGTATTGAATACACTCATAGAAACCCATATCATATATATCAAAAGTATCGTTTTGTTCATCATGATAGAACTCTTTTGTCTTGTCATTTTCAACATAATATATTTTACGATTAATTTGTTCAACAACACTATCAATATATGCATTATATTGTTGCAAGGCATTTTGTATATCTTTTTGTGAAGCCTTTTGATGGATAAGTTTTTGATAAAGAGAATATGGAATTTCATGATATATAATATGAGCATGAAGATAGTCATCATATCTTTTTTGTAGATCATTAGGTTTTGATGTGAGCGAAAGTTTATAGAAATAATTATCGAATTCTGGTAAATGAGGTTCAACATCTTTAATAGTGCTGTAACCCATCCATAAAAGAATATTTGTAATTTTTGATGTAAACAAGGCATCGTGATTGTTGAATAAGCTTTCATTCATGTCTGGAAAAAAATCAAGAAAAATACTAGATACAATACTTTTTAATCCAAAACCTTGTTTATCATATACAAATATGATAGGACTCTTTTTTTGCATGAAATGCAACTCTAAATGATACGAAAAATTCTGATTCAGAAACTGACAATATGCATCAATAATTTCTTTAACAAGCTTATGAGCCATATTTCTTATTTTATAGAGTCCATCATTTTTCATGACTTGTCTTAAATCATGTAAAGTATGAATTCCTTCTCTTTTTAAGCAATTATAACTACGTACACTTAAATCTAACTTTTCAATAGGCGTATGAAGCAATTCTTGAGGTATGCTTTCATGAGATGACTGATAAACATAGCCTTTTGCTTTTAATAGAGTATACAATAATGAATCTGAATGCAACTGTTTTTTTAAGACAAACTCTTTGATTTCATCTTCTATAATTTTTCTAAAATCCATACAATGATGAATGTCTTGAAATTGAGAAAAACTTTTATAATTTCCATAATCACGTGATGATGGATAGAATTGTAAAAATCGTAATGGATCCATATCTAAATATTGAGCTATTTGATAGTAGTCATGACATTCTTCTTGACCAATACCATAATAATACTGGTTATCAATAGATGAACAGGACAAAGCTTCTTTTTGTTGAGAAGTTAAATGGATATCTTCATGATTATATATGCTAACATAGGCGTCATAACCATCCATAGCTGCTATTTCATAACTGTGATTTAATAATTCTTTGATATAATATCTCATAGTCTTCCTCCTACATAGCCAATAATTCTTTTAAATCTTCTGTTGATAATGAAGAAATATTTCCTTCACTGTTTTCTACAAACATATCTGCGAGTTCTTTTTTCTTAGCCTGTAAAACTTGAATTTTTTCTTCAATACTCTCTTTCATAATCAATTGATGAACCATAACATTGTTATGCTGTCCAATACGATAAGCACGGTCTGTTGCCTGATTTTGTGCTGAAAGATTCCACCATGGATCAAAATGAATGACAGCCTGAGCAGCTGTTAAATTCAATCCTGTTCCTCCAGCTTTTAAAGAAATCAAAAAGACATCAGCTTCTCCTTCTTGGAAACGGCGGACGAGTTCTCGTCTTTTTTCTTTTGAAGTTTCACCTGTTAAAATAAAATAGCGAATTCCATTTAACTTTAATTCTTCTTCCATCAAATCAAAGACTTTTGTAAAAGATGAAAATAATAAGACTTGTTGATGGTTAGCTTTATAGTTACAAATCAAATCCATACAAGCTTTCATCTTAGATGAACTTTGATTTATATTTTCGTAGATCATTCTAGGTTCACAGCAGATTTGTCTTAATTTTGTCAACATCGCTAAAATAGCAATTTTATCAATCTTTTCCATTTGAAATATTTCTTGAAGTTGTGTATTAATTTGAGCGAGATTAGCAAAATACAATTCACTTTCTTGTTGTGTAAAAGGAATCAATTGTGTTTTTTCTATCTTATCAGGTAATTCTAATAAGACATCTTTTTTGTTTCTTCTTAAAATAAATGGTGAAACCATTTTTTGAAGTTGTTGAATTTTCTTTTGATTTTGATTTTTCACAATATCTGTTTCAAATGTTTTTTGAAAATAATGATAGTTATATAAATATTGAGGCATTAGAAAATCAAAAACTGACCATAATTCAGCCAATGAATTTTCAATGGGAGTTCCAGATAATGCCAGTTTATGTAAAGCATGAAGCTGCTTGACAGAAATGGCATTCTTTGTTTTTTGATTTTTAATATATTGTGATTCATCCAAAATCACATATTCAAATTCTATAGAATCATATAACTCTACATCACGACGCATATAATCATAAGAAGTCACATAAAGATGTTTACCATGAATAGCATGTATCATTGTTTCTCTTGTTTTCGCATCTGATACAATGCATGTCACAGGTAAGCTTTTTGAAAATTTATGCACTTCATCTTCCCAGTTATAAATTAACGAAGAAGGACAAACAACTAAGCTTGGTTTATTTGTTTCTAATTGATCCAATAAAGCAATCACCTGTAATGTTTTACCAAGTCCCATATCATCAGCCAATATTCCGTTAAATCCTAGTTCATAAAGTGTTCGTAACCACTGATAACCTTCTTTTTGATAATCTCTCAATAGCTGATTGTAGTAGGATGTTAAGGGATAAAGATGTTGTGTATGTTGATGAAATTGTTGAATGAGTTTTTGAAAGGACGCATCTCTTTCGATTTGTATATGTTGCAATTCTGTTACATCATTATCCAATGCGAACACACGATTTTTATTTAAAGTCAGACTTCCATTTTGAATATCATTGGCTTGAATATGATATTCATCCATTAAATTTGATAATTCCTCCAGATCAGGTGATTCAAGATATAATAGTTCTCCATTTTTTAAACGATGAAATTTCTTTTTACGACGATATTTTGACAAAACTTCAGCAATTTCCATTTGCGGAATTTGAGCACTTTCCATATTTAAAGATAAAAGATCATGATCAACTTTAACCCCTACCTGAATCTGATAATGAACTGGTCTTCCCATCTTCTTTAATGCTTCGGAAATATATATTTCACTATATTGTTGGAGAAACTCAATCCCATCATGCATAAATTCATATGTTTTTTCATCATAACTATCAAAATAGACACACCCATTTTTCTCGTCAATTTGATGACATTGTTGACGTAAATATGCTTCAACAATATCCTGATCAATTGTTGTAATTGTGTCGTTTTGGAATGCATGAATATGATTCTGATTTTCATCTTCATAGTAAACTTTAAAATAAATCTGTTCATTTTCATTGATATCTCCATATATTTTAATGAAAGTATATGATGACTGTTCAAAATCAAAATCACATGTTAAATCAAAATAATTTTGCATGGGTGCCCATATATATTTATAAAAATCATGAAGGTCTTCTTCTTTAATAAACATTGGATTTTCAAACAAATCAAGTAAAATATCAAATGATTTCTCATTTAAATCCATTTGAATACGTTGAATTGTTGTCTGATGTTTGAAAGTAGAAATAAAATAAATATACTGTTTTCCAAAATAAAATTGATTTTCATCAATAATTTTAAGTACATAGTATTCTTGTTCTTTAACCAAACTCGCTTTTATTGTATAGTCGATATCTTTAAAAAGACAGTGGTTTAACCCTAATTCCTTATAGACATCATAAAAATCATCAAGAAATTCACTACGAATATAGACATATCTACCAAAGTTCAATAAACTACGAAAATTAAAGAAATAATTTTCAGGATTAACTTTATTCATTGCAATTTTAGCACGTTCAAGAAATGCAATCTGTTTTAAAGCTTCATCTGTAAAAGATTCACGTGTATGTACAAACTGTAAATATTTACCATACTTCATTTGATCTTTATTTTCTATATGTTCTAAAAATTCATCAACATCTTTAATAATATATTTTTTAGCATTACCAATCTTATAATCAAGATATAAGACATCATCATCTTCATTCAAGATAGCTGTTAAATTATATTTTTCATGTGAAATGGATGAGCTCACTTGATTATGATAATATTCTTTATTCTGTTTAATCAAATCATTCGTTTCCAAAGCACGTATAGCCAAAGCACGTTGAAGTTGTTGTTGATGACGTCTTTCCTGACGCTTTTTTTCTTCTTCAAATTCAGTGTTAATATAATGATATGGAAAAGAAGGAATCTCCAGTTGATTTAACTTCAACAAAACAGCTCCAATATGAGCACATGGGCTATCATCTGTGCACCAGGTACACTCACACTGATATTCATGTAAATGATATTCGCTATCAAATGTAAAAGAACACAGAAATTCTTCTCCCCTGACTTTCACCATAGCTTGAACATAATACAAAGTATCTTCTTGTTTCATATCAATGCTTAAAACATTATCATAACGGTCATAACTTCTTGCGATAGATATATTATTGCGATTAGAAAATAATGTTAATAAATTAAACTCAGTTTTCATGTATGAACTCTCCTTACTTTTGCATTATAGCATATTCAACAACAAAAAAACCGTTTTTAACGGTTTAATAGAAAATGATTTTTCATTTTTTTAATCTCTCCTAGCCAAAATCCATATGGTAACAAAATGTAACCTCTATAATGTCGTTCTTATTACTCTATGAACTCTCGTATAGTGATAGATCCAACGATTCTTTTCTTCTTCACTCATTTCTTTTAATCTTTGTTGAATCCGATTCATATAATCTTTATATTCCATAGTTCTATCTCCTATTTCTCCAATGTTTTGTCATTAAAGAAGAAATCAGGTCCATTTTCAATACATGCCCTTACATCCAAAAACTGACTAATAAAACGGAAATATCCATTAACACCAAATTCTTTATCAAATGTATCAATACTTACTAATACTCTTGTTAAACATAGAAAAACATTTTTAAAAATATAATCAAACTGTGATTCATCCTTTAAATCAACAAACTCTGATAAATAATCATAGAGTTGTGGATTCACATAAGGATTGCACATTTGTTCTAAACCATCTGCCAGACATAAAAGATCTTCATGAGCATAGTCTGTATAATCACTTGTATAATGATTTTTAAAATCTAATAAACGATTAAGCACAATATGTATAATCTTCTTCGTTTCACGGCTATCAATTTTATAAAGCGTATGTATCGCAAGAAAATGAGCTTCTAAACTATAAAGTTCTTCTTCTAATGCTCCTACATCAGATTTCAGTTTTCCATATTGTTTTTGAATATGTCTTAAGTTACGACGTTCTTCCTGTACATCAAATTCATATTCACCAGGCACATGAAAAATAGGATTGATTTCGTCTAAAAATGCTTCCCATTTTTCATTACTGAAATCATCAGTTTGTATATTATCTTTAATATACATTTCTAAATAAAACGCTAATAATTCAATAGATCTTTTTTCACTCATTCCTTGATCTAACATCTGTTAATATAACTCTGTTGTTTTTTCAACTAAATGATCTTTAATTTGATTAGTAATCACTTCCATTGTTGCACTTCTTATATATTTTCTTTCTGACATTATTTACACCTCATTTTTATATCTTTCATATTTATCCATAAGTTTTTGTCGTGGCTGAATATGTTTGATTTCAACTCCATATTCATAAGCTTCAATCCATTCTTTGTAGGAATAGAAAATGTCTATTACCATCAATAACGTATATAGACTGATTTCTGGATTTTTTATAATTTCATTTTGAAAATAATACTGTAATGCTTTCTCAAAAGTATCATTATGAAATATAAAAGCCAGTTGATTCATATTGGTAAGCAATTCTTTAGCTTCATACAAACGATCATCATGACGCTTTAACGTTGCGATAAAGTCTTTCTGTGATTTAATAAATTTTTGACAATAATTCAAAACCATATCTCGATATTCCTGTTTTTGAATATAATGATCTAAAACACCAAATAACATAACATGCAAACATTCACGACTCAAATAACAATGTGTTGCTCCATTAACCATCTCAATAATTGATGCTTCATCAATATTCAGTTGAAGCTGACGAGCAACATATTCCCCATATAATTTTTCTTGTTCCATACCTATGGATGCAAAGGGATCATCACTTGAAAAAATATACACACCACAACCATAGCTTAACATCTTATAAATTTCACGAATCAATGTGACAACTTGTGAAAAATAAGGATGATCTGATGGAACATCTAATAAAATTTTTAAGTATCTTTTGACTTTAAAGCGCCACTTAGGTCTTTCTTTTTTAGGAACAATGCGGTTAGGAGCAATATAATACCCATGATAAGCATCTTGTAAAAAATCCTGAATCTCAACAAATAAATCAGTTAATGAAACCTCTTCATGTTTTGTTGCTTTTTTCTTTCCTTCGCCACTTACAATACTTTCAATTACATCATCTAATTCTTCTTTTTTTGATTTTGGTAAAGCTTTATAAGCTTCTACAAAAGCATCAGTGATTAATTTCTTATCTTTGTCTTTTAATAAATCTCTTAATTCTTTAACCTTCATTCTCTATTCCTCTCTTGATTCTTCATTATTATATCATAATATTTTTCTAAACAGTATCACTTGTTATTTTCCTAATTAAAATTATGTGTTATAATTGCTTATAGCAAATAAAAAAGGAGATTCACACATGCATAAATCAAGACAATTTATTAACAAATCTATAAAGGCCTATGAAAAAGATATCAGAATTAAAAATCATTTAGACAAAAATATTATCTTTTTAGATATTGATGGGGTTATACAGCCACCCTCTTATGAAAGAAGATTTGATCATGATATGGAGGCGTTACAATATTATCTAGCCAATAAATATAGCGATGATATATATTTGACATTTGATAAATATGATTTAGCAGCTGCGTATTATGACTGGTCATATATAGCATTAGGCTATCTTAAAGAATTGATAGAAGAAACAGGTAGTCATATTGTGTTGCATTCTACATGGGGCAGATATAATACAACGAAACAAATAATTGCTTTATTTAAACTTTATGATTTAGATAATTTCATTATTGATATTATTAATGAAGATAATGATAAAAAAAGATGTATTCATCATTATCTATCTCAACATTTTATTGATTACTTTATCATCATCGATGATGATTATGACTTATTACGAGAATTTGGTTCATATTGTTGTTTAACAAGTCAATATTTTCAACAATCTGATTTTGATTACTGTCAATTTATATTTCAAAACCCATTTTCTTTTTCAACAAAAGAAAAAAATCATATCAAAACATTTGAAATGATATCTTATCCTTCTCAAGAATGTTTAGGTCAAGTTTTCTATAAAGTTCATCAATATGAAGACAATAAAATATGTTTATTTTATATTCATTGTCCTGATCAATACAGAGAAGCTTTATTATGTGAATTTTTCAGTTCAATGAAAGATTGTGATGGTCTTATGAGTGAACAATATCATTTATTAAAAAATCAAAGAATTGGTTATGTCACTTGTGATTATGAATATCATCATCAACGCTGTCATTTTTATTACATAAACCAACGTTTTCATCATTTTAATATTCAAAAGTTCATATCTCAAATCAAAGAAACTTTTCACTCCATAGAATTATATAAACAAGATAATGGTATAAACTTAACAAGATTATTTTCGTTCATTTAAAAAGATTCTAGATTGTCATGCATATATCACTTCAGTTGCATACATATACAATAAAAGTTCCCTATCATTGTTGAAACGTGGATTCAGCTAAAAGCCTACCATAAAACAATAAGGGAACTTATATCATGGAGCAGCACTAGCCTATAAGGCTACAATAAGACGTCATCCATGACATTGCCATTATAAAGCTATATTTTATTTTTTTCAATGAGAGTTATTATAAAATTTAAATTATTTGATTATTCTGTTTACAATCGTCTTTCTTATAAAAATATCAATGTTAATTTTAGATAGGCAATAAAAAAACAATCTCGGTTTATTGAGAGATTGTCACTATATATCATTTATAAATATCAACATTAAACAAGTTCACTATCAAAATAATCTAAATCTAATTGTTTGATTTCATAAGTCTGCACAACACTCACACCTAAATTATATTTTATCATTAAATCCGTTAACATTTTACCATCAATTAAAATGAGTTTAACTTGTAATTGTTTTTTTGCATAATCAATGGCTTCCCTTGTAAAAGTAGATGTGGTAATAAATAATCCCTTTGTACCACCTTGACCAGCTACTGCGCCTAAAAACTTCTGAATTTCTGGTCCTCCCACACTACTTCTATTCCATTTCTTAGCTTGAATATAAATACTATTAAATCCAAACTGATCTTCATTGATAATTCCATCTATACCTTCATCACCACTATAATCAGTAGAAATGATAGATTCTTTATCATAAGCATAACCCTTTTTCTAACAAATCTAAAACAAGTTTTTCAAAAAAAGCTGGATCTTTAGATATAATCATATCTAATAGTTCATCACTGACACGTGATGATATCATCTTAATAGATTGATCAATATTTTCTAAAGGTGTAGACTCTTTTGGTTTTGATTGATATTCAGGTTGTTCATTATGACGATTCATAAACTGTCTAACTTCTTCATATTGCATTAAATAATCATCATCAACATGAATATGAGAAGATAGTATATTTTCCCCTTGAGGTGTAATTTGATAAACACCTCTTTCTACAGAACGAATCAATCCTGCTTTTGTTAAATATGTTTTTGTCCATCCCAAACGATGATAAATCACTGTTTTATGACTGTTTTCCATCTTTTGATTTCTTTCATCCTCAGTTAAATGTAATACATCAGACACTTCCTCCACCATATCACGTACTCTTAACTGATGATGTTTGTTTAATACCTGTAACACTTCATTATACATTTCATTATATTGTGGTATCATTTGTTCTCTCCTTTACTTTTTTACAAAATATATAACATTTCTACTTTATTTTATAAATGCTATGATCGGCATCTATAAATGTATCATAATAACTTTTGATCACTTGCTTAAAATGAGCATCTCTTTGATGACATCGACGAATCTGATCTTTTAAAATCGCATTCATATCATAATCTTCCATAATTTCTTCAACACTATTGATATGTCGTAGTTTCCCATATTCTACTATAGATTCAATAATTCCTAATATTTTTTCTTGTGCTTCATTTTTTGGAACATCATCCAGTGCATCGATTCTTTCCATAATAAACCATGGGTCGCATATTGTTTCTACATCATAATGTTTTTTGACTATTTTACATATAAGTTTAAGCAAAGCATCAGAATTCAGCATTTGTGCTTTATCGTCAACAGCTTCCCAGCTCATTTGATCTCTTTTAAAAAAATAATCATCAGTGTCTGTTACACTCATATATTCTTGGTACTTATCCAGTATGTCTTGTTCAGTATACTGAAAACCTAATTGATTGATTTCTTTTAATAAATCATCAATAGATATATTTTTCATATATTCTTCTCTTTGATGATACCTAATAAAACCATCTTGCATTTGTCTTAACATTGCCCTTTTTTCTTCATCATTTAAATGCATATTGATCAACTCCTTTTTGATTCTATGATTATTATAACAGATTTTTCTAATCTATTTATCTTGTTTCGATTATTTTCGTGATAAAATAAACACGAGGTGAAATATATGGTCATTTTTTTAACGAGTAGCCCTACTGGTCCATTAGATGGCAGTAGACAAGTTGATGGTTTAGATAAGAAAAATCATTTTGTTGATGAATTAAAAAAATATTGGAAAAACAATAGTCGTTGTTGCATGATTGCAGCAAGTCCAGATGCTTATAAACAAAATGATGACATGTGTGATTTCTTTAGAGAAATCTTTTTAAAAGAAGGTTTATCTTTGCAATGTTTTGATTTGATTGATAAAAGATATAGTAACTTTACAAGAGACGATCTCCAACAATATGATGTCATTATCTTAGGTGGTGGTCATGTTCCTACACAAAATCAATTCTTTCAAGACATTCAACTTAGAGAAAAAATTGAAGATTTTCAAGGCATTGTGATAAGCATCAGTGCTGGCAGCATGAATTGTGCTGATATTGTTTATTGTCAGCCTGAAGAAAATGGTGAAGCTATAGATTCTCATTTTCAAAGATGGATTCGAGGTCTAGGGCTTACTCATTTCAACATCATTCCTCATTATCAGATGGTCAAAGATAGATACTTGGATGGATTAAGACTATATGAAGACATCACTTATAAAGATAGCATTCATCATCCATTCATTGTATTAGTTGATGGTAGTTATGTCTTAATCAATGAATGTGTAACGATTCATGGAGAAAGTTATCTGATTTATAACGAGCATATCCAACTTATATGCCATGAAAATGAAACAATAGATTTCAAAGAGATGAAAATTGAATAAAGTCAAAAGGATGATACATTTATATTTTTTACTTTTGTAGCTTATAAAGTAAAATACCGGATAAAATTTCTTATTGGAATCATTCAAAAAATAATATATGTTTTCTTGAAAGTGATTTTCTATTACTGATGATTTCATTACTGGAGAAACATCAAATCTTCTTGAATTTTAAAACTACTTTTATATAATGAAAGAACGAGGAGGAAATATATATGAACCAAAAAGATGCTCAGCTATTTATTGATGAAATGAAAAGTATTGGTGATGATTGGACCATTGATCAAGTCATGGATATCTATGGTCACACAAGTCTTGCCGTTGCATTATCTGATAGAAAAAATTCTATCAATATGCTGTCAAATATTCTTGATAAAGTCATCAACCGTTAAGCCCAACATAAAAGAGTCTATGCACTGTTTAGACTCTTTTATGTTGATTTTATATAATTTTCATCTTTTTGAGTTCTCTTTGATAAACATCAATAAGTCCTTCCTGATAACCAAATGCCTGTTCTTGTTGAATAGCTTGAGCTATGATTTTGAGATTATCAGTTTTGATTTGATTTAACATTTGTAATCTCTTTGATGAGATATCTATTTGTTTGATTTTAATTTTTTCAAATAATGACACACTATAACAAAACAAATGTAAATCCTGGTATCTTTGTTTTAATTTTTCAGCAATCACTAATCCCTCAGGATCATAATCTCCTGCATAATATAATGAACAGCCACTATCAACAAGTTTATCTAATAATAGATATGTACAAAAATTAATTTGCCCATTACTACAAACAAGTCCGACATCCATTTTATGATGTTTAATAAAATTACACATCATACGAAAAACAGATGGATTTTCAAAGATAAAAATATCCAAAGGGATAAACAAATCTTTCATTACATTGATATTATAAAGATTCATATTCCAAGGTTCATAAGCTTCATAAAATCCCTGCCATGAGGGATAAGCCTTTTGTGGCTGAATATGACATATATAACAATAATTAGATAAATCATCTTTTAAAATACCAGCACTATACAAAACATCTATCATTTTGAATGAATCTAAAGACATATCTTCATGATATAAATCATAGACTATTCCTTTTAATAAGAGTTCTCTTGGTAAATCTTCATCAAAATAATGCGGATTTTTTGTAATATTTTGTGAAAAGACAGGTAATAATTCAAAGCTCAATTGATAAACTGGTAATTGATTTAAAGCACGACAAACATTTTCAAGAACTGACTGAAACATATGTTGATTCTGTTCAAAATATCTTTTGACATATCTATCTGTCGATAGATATGTCTTTAACCACGCATAAGATTTGGTATCTTGAAAGATATGAAACAAATTTTCTTTGAATTCATCAAATGCCAAAATCTTTAATTCCTTGATTTCCTTTCGACTATAAATCAAAGACTGATTTAAAATTTCTAACGTTTTCAAAAAATCAGCTTCTCCATAACGTGTTTTCTTTAATTTTTTAAGAAACTGTGCATAAGTTAATTCCAATCTGTTTTGAGATAAATCCCATCCTAAACCACCTAAACATTGTTTTTCATCATCAGTTAAATTTTCTAAAACAATTTTACCACCTAAATGTCCTAAACGCTGATATTGTCTAATCCATGCCTGTACAAATCGTTGAAATCCTGATTGATTTAAATAATCAGCCAACTCTTGTTCTACACTCATGAATATTTCAGCCTCTTATTCTTTCCATTCCATATATAGGCAATGACCGTCACAAATGGTGCATTATTAGGTCTAAATAACTCATAAATAGCTAATGATAAACAAGAAGGATAATCTCCCCATAATACCTGTGAATTCATAATATAATCAAAACCAAATTTTGTAATCAAGGCAAACATATTATCAATGTTGTTTTCATCAACTCCTGCAAAGGCTTCATCCAAAGCAATCAATAATGGAGCATCTTTTCTGGCACTTTCAAATTTAGCAGCCACTGCTGAAAATAATGGAACATACATAGATAATGCTTTTTCTCCACCACTATAAGCATAGAACACATGAGAAGTTAATTCTTTACGATTTTCATTAGGTTTTTTCGCATATAATGTAAAATCAAACCATTGACGATAATCCATGACATCTTTCATGAGTTGATGGAAAGAAGCTGTCGTATTTTCATCCTGACTCATTTTTCTGGCACTATTGATTTTAGAGCGGAAATGGTTAGATATTTTCTTACGATCACTGTCTTTTAACACATGATAATCCATTTCTAATAACTCAACTAATTTTTGTGTATCCAATTGACCATCATCTGTTGCCTTACGACTTTTCCATTTTAAACTTAATTGTAAACCACTACTTGTATTCATATCATTCATATAACTTTGAATTTTATCTACCCATTGACGACTGGCATGGATGCGTTCTCTTATTTTCTTGCTGATGGTATTCACAAGAATATCCTCAAAGATATGACGATCCTCATCAACAATTAATAACTCCTGCATTTCTATATTTTGTTCTAATATATCTGTCAGTTCTAGAAATGAGATCCTTTTCCCTTGATTTGTCGCTTTTAAAATAAGTCTAGATGGGACATCATCAACATCATGGCATAATGGTACATTTTCTTGTACAACATTATATTGATTTAAATATATATTTTGTTCAAAATAAACACGCTGTAACTGATTTTGATAATCAGCAATAGATTTTTTATGTGAAAATTCCTGATTCAAATCACGCATTATTTTTCCTATATCCTCATCAGACATATCTTCTTTAATAATAAAATGTAAATCTTTTTCCTGCATAAAAATATCTTTATAGATAAGCATATGATTTTCTTGTTCCAACTTTTGATCAGATAAATTTTGTATATCTATGTCTACTTGTTCTATCTTTGTTTCTAAAACGGATTTTTCTTTTTCTAAAGCTGTTTTTTCATCTTCTAATCTTTTGATTTCATTTTGCAGATCTTGAATTTTTTGCGCAATATCCTGATAACCAGACTCATTTAATTTTTCCTGTAATAAATCACGCTTTTGTGTGACCACACTGATTTTATGCTGGTACTGTTCAATTTCATAATGCAACTCATCTAAATCATCAACGAGCTGACTGGCTTTTTCATCTTGTATAGCTTTTAAATCCATCGTTTGTAGCATCTGAGTATAACTATCTTTAAAAGATTCAAAAGTTTCCTGATAATCTTGTAAATCATCTTTATAAGCTTGAAACACTCCTTTTTGTACTGGCAATAACAATTTGGATGCTACAACTTTTATCTGATTATGTATGTCTGTTAATTTTTGATTTTCTAATAAAATCAATTGTTGCAGCTCTTGAATCTTTCGTTCTAATGTTGCCTGCTCTTTTCTTAGCATTTCCACATTATCAAGACTTTCTTTTAATTGTTTTTCATCACGAAAACTTTGATATTCCAATAAAAGCGTTTGCTGCTTTTCTTTAGTCAACTTTTCTTTTTGCATATTTTCTTCTTTGAAAGTTTCCAGTTCTTGAATTTGAAGTAAACAAGATTCAATCTTGTCCTGTTTCATTTTCATACGACTTTCATAACCAATATAAATGGCTTCTTGATTTAAGGAAAGACTCCCTTCAATAATTCCAGATTGGAAATATTTATCTTGAATGACAACTTGTTGATTTGTTTCGATACCTAAACATTCTAAAATAAACAACAAATCATTTTGATTATTGAATTGAGAGATTGTCAGAGTTTGAAGCTGATTAACATCTTGATTTGTCCAAAGATAAAAATCTTGACATCCTTGAGGCAGTTCTTGAATACGATATTGATCATTTTTATGCACAACCAAAGCATTCAATAATTGCATTTGAGATAAGATTTCTTCAATTCTTTGTTTTTGAAGATCTGTCAATGATGCATCAAATTCAAGTAAGCGATAAAATGGAACATAGTCAATATGATGTTCATCTAAATATTGACGATTCAACTGATTTTCAGGTGTTTGTTGTGGTTCAATATCTTCCAAAGATTCCAAATATTCTTTTTCATGGTAGAGTTTTGATAATTCATTTTCATTTTCTTGAATCAATCTTTCATAACGCATCTGTTCTTCTATCAATTGTCTTGACATATGCTGATAAATATCATCTATCACTTTTTGAATCACAAAGTAATCATGAGTCATTTCATAATCAATCAAATGTTCTCTTATTTTTTCCATATCTTGTTGAGATATTTTTAAAATCTCATTGTTTTCATTAAAACGATGATAATCTTCTAAATATTCTTCTATCACTTGTTGATATTCTTTTTGTAAATGTTCCATTTGTGTTTGTAAAACAATGTATTGTTCCTGCTTTTGACTTTCATCATTTTCATAAAATGCAATTAATTGAGATTGTGTTTCATAATCTTTCCACATTGCTAAACCATCTTGAATTTGTTTCATATCATTTTGTAAAACTTGTCGTGTATATGAAAATTCAAAATTTTTCTTGCGTTGTTCAAAACATTCTTTAATAGCTAAATGCTCAGTTAAAGATAAAATTTCATTAAAAGCGTTCATTTCTTGAATCAACTTTTGGCATTCATATTCTTTTTGATCAATGAGATTTTGGTATTCTTCAATACTCTGATTTAAATCTTGATAGACTTCTTCTTTTTGTTCACAAATATGTATTTTCTTATCTAATTCTTTTTGATATTGAGTCAGTTCCTGATTGTATTCACTAATAGATTCTATCCATGCTTCAATATCATGCGTTTTCATAGAAGAAAGTTCATTTGTCTTAACTTCATATTGAATTCTATTGGTATCTAATTTTTGATGATTATCTAATAAATTTTGATAAAAATGTTTTTTCTCTTTATCTTTTTGTTTGATATTTTGATTAATTTGTTGATATAAACGTTGTTCTTTGATATATTTTGTCCATTTTTCTAACAAAAGAACTTGATTGTAAGTTTGATAAATATTTTTTAATTTCTGAGCTGCCTGTAAGCTTTGTTTCAGCAATTCTAACTGATCTTGAAGATTATCCATATTCATAATGGCTTCACTCATTGGTCTTAAATCTTCATCGCTTAATGGTTGTAAAGAGGAAGCTAAGATTTCATTAATTTTTTGTGGTGATAAAGAATTGCTTAATTTAGGTGAACGAAGCTGTAATAATAAACCAATGGCATCACCATAATCCTGCAAACTTTCAAAGCCAAATAATGCTTCATTGACACGTTTCATATATTCTTTTTGTGACTCAATGACCTGATCTCCTAAAATATTTTTAAGCTGTTTTTCACTTAACGTCAGCTGATTTTCCATTAAAGCAAAATCTATACCAATACGACGATTATCTTCAATCACAAAATACCATGAGTCTAATGGTTTTCCTTTTCTAGCACGAAGTCCCATTCCAATTGTTTTATAAAGTTCACTATCTTCTCTTTTAAATTCTAGATATAAATAACCAATACGTTCTTCACGTGATGAATTTTCATCAATCAGATAAGTTTCTATTTTTCTTGAACGTGTTCCAAATGGGTCCAGTCTTTCACTGCTTTTATTTCCATCCAATAACAAAGGAATAAAACTTTGCATCGTTACAGATTTTCCACTTCCATTACTTCCACGTAACAACATATGTCCATTTTCAAATTCAAATACTTCATTTTCGTAACACCAGAAATCAACCAGTCCCATTTTATTCATGTGCCAACGACTTAAACTCATGATTGACCCTCCTCAAATTCCCCAGTCAGTTTCGCAACAACTGGATAAAATATAACATCATCATTTTGACAAGACATAAAACCAATTTCCATAAAACGCTGATAAACCATGTCTACAAGTTGATCAATACTTTTTTGTCGATAAGTAGCGGGTAAATAAGATATTTGTTTTTGTATGACAAGTTTAAATCTTTTCAAAATTCTTTCTTTTTGATCGATATAAATTTCTCTTTCATCAATTTTGTAATCTCTATTTTTAATACCTTTACGAATCTGACTACAGCATAAAACAACCAACTCATCTAAAGCATTTGATTTAGGAAACATTTGTCCTACCTTCACATCATCATCCAAAATTAAAAAAGCACTGGACTCATAAACTTGTAAATCACATGGAAAAAATTGCTGTAAATCTTTTTCAATGCTTTTTCTATATCTGCGAATATATGAAAAATCATCATTTTCATCATCTTCTCTATAAATACCACATGACAGTAAAAGACGACGATAGACACGTTGTATACGAATAAGTCCTCGATCTTGACTGTCATTAGAAACCCATTCATTTTCCATCACATCTTGAGGATCTACCCATTCAAAAACATCAGCTGTAAAATTACGCATAAAATATCTTGATAATCCAGTATTTTCAAATAAAACTTCTACAAACTGATCTTGCATGAACTGGTCACTGTTTCCATCATCTTGAATAATAAGTTGTTCTTTTATACAATACTTTAAAACATTGACAAGCATTTTTCGATGTTTAAATTGTAGCCAATATTCTTCATCAACACCTAATTGAATTTGTACAAATTCGCATAAATGGGATAAAATAAATTGCTCCTCAATTTCTTTATCCTCAAGAAATGTAAGTATATAACATAGAATTTGATATTCTTCTACATGTTGAAACTGAGTAATTCCCATCCAGGGTTCAGCTTTTCCAGGTGTTTTATCAAGTCTTATAAACTGAGGATGTGAAATGAGTGAAAAACCTGCTTTTTCTTGAAAAAGATTTCTTAATTCTTTGATATGATCTTTAATTTGGTAATAACGTTCTCGATCATTACGCTTTAAGACCCATCTTTGCGAAAGTAAAACTTCTTTATTATTCATGAACTTTCTCCTTAAATATAATTTTAAATTTTGGCATGATAAAATGCCCATCTATACACTCAACTTCACACATTTGATTAGCTTCACTTTTATCAATCATATAAACTCGTCCATCGTCTGTTTTAGATGATAAAGATTCCTGACCTAAAGCTTTTGACAACCACATAAGCAATGTTTTTCTTGTATTCGCATCAATAACTGGTAAGGACGAAAAATCAATTTGATTATTCACAATGAGTTCCTGTATTTTTTCCATCTGTTTTGCATATTCAGCTTCAATCATTAATTGTTGTTCCATACGTTCAAAAGTATGGTCTTCAGCAGGTTTTCTGACTGTCTTTTTTCTAACAATACGTGAATGAGGATCAAATTGAATATATGAAGGATGATCCTGATAAACACCCATATGTATGTCTTCACTTAAACGAGGTGTAATATAGTTAAGATGTAGGCAATCTTCTACCCCAAAAATATAAGCACTCATGCAATGAGCTTCATTAATATCCTGACATTTCTCAAAAATTTCAGCAATGTGTATATATTGTTCTTTACGATGTGATCCACGATTTATCATTTCAGATATTTGTTGTGCATAACGCGTCATTTTACGTATGATTTCATTAGATATATCATATAAATGATCAACTTCATTATAACCATCCTGACCTACAAACCAATAATATAGACTCAACCATTTATCTTTAAAATTTTGATAAACATCTTCTCTCTTTAATGCTCGTCCAATACGTGGAATAGACAATTCGTAGTCTGTTGCTTTTTGAAAAATTAATTCTAAATCATTTTCATCAATATTTCTCATAAGACTGGAAATTAAAGCTCCTGTATTTTGCATGGTCATGACAAATTCTCTTAAATACATAATGATTTTATCTTTATAAACAAGAAATTCTGTTGTCTTCATGAGTTCTTCTGCTTTTGCACTATTTAATGTTTTGATATAATCCTGATAATTTTGATTTAATCTGACAAAATCGTTCATGAGCAAATTCAGCCATCCATTCACATCACTATTTTCTTTTTGACTTATGTCTTTCACTTGAGTTAATTGATGATAAATTCTTTCCAGTAAAGTCGGTTCTAATGATGCCCCTTCAATTTCTAAGTTCTCTAATCTTAGTGTCATTCTTTCAATCTCAACAGTATATTCACTTAGCTGATAACGATATTTTTTATTTTTAAAATCATCTATTGTTCTGACTTTATTACTATCTTGACTTGCTGTTAAATTTTGCCATTGTGTAAGCTGTTGAAGATCTTGTTGACATTGTTCTAATGTATAATCTTGATAGCCTTCTATCTGTCTAATTTCTTCATAAACTTCTTCTTTATGAATCCAATAATGAATCTTTTCGTATTCCAAAAAGAAGTATCTAATAATCAAACGATACCTATCAACATTATCTGCTCTTAGATAATTGACTTCTTTAATTGGTTTAAGTAATTTATCATAAACTTTCATGAACTTCCTCCATATTTTCACTTGAAATCATTATACTCTTTCAATATCATGTATCGCAACAATCTTTTACATATTTTGCCCAAATTATTCATGAAAGCAAATTTGTGATGAAAAACTTATAAATCATGTCTATTTTCTAGCTTAAAAAATGTTATCCACCGTAAAATTGTGAATAACCGTAGCTAAAAAAGTGTAGTTTTTCAACTACTTTCAATAAACTATGGATTTTATGTTTTAATTCTGCAGTTTTTGATAGTATTTTAAGAATTTCTTCTTATATCTATATGCACTGCTAAATGACAATATGATTCTTCTTGCATGTCGTATGACCTTTACTGCTATCTTTTGATACTTGTTTCTAAATGTATTCATTCGTATCTTCTGATCTTTGCCTTCTAATACAAGAATCCTAAATAGATGATAGAAGTTATAACACAGTGATGATATCATGAACTGGAAACAGTTCTTTTCAAAATCATGATGTCCTACATTATCTCCATTGAAATCATCTTTCAGTTCTTTTGTGAAGTTCTCTGAGTTTCCTCTCTCCTCATAGAAGTCACAGATGTCTTCGCATGATCTTTTCATGTCATTTGTTATGATGCAATAGATAACTGGGAACATTGTCAACTGTTTATCCTGTGCTGGAAATACCTTAAAAACATATCGGCATGGTGTGGATAGACTTTTAGGTGAGTATTCTATCTCTCCATAATAGGATTCCTGATTTGTGTAATTCAAATAATCAATTCCATTGTCTTCCAGATGTTCAATGATCATATTTTGAATCTTTTCATAGCTTTTGGCTCTAATGTAGTATTGAATATCTTCATGATGCATATAATCCATGAATTCAGTATTGTAGAATGCACTGTCACCCCTCATGGAAACAGTCTTGCCTTTTCTATCAAGATGTGCCAGTACTTTCTTGAGTTCATTGATGAATCCATTAGATGAGTATGCTGCTCCTGTTCTAAAGTTGGAACTTAACAATAGTTTGGTATTATATTCATTAATCATCATTGGATGGTATCCATTGACACCATAATGGTAGATATATGCAGAAGCTTCCTGATGTCCATGAGTTTGTGTTTTTGTTGAATCGACGTCAAGAATGATATTCTCAACATGCCTATTGACATAGTCGCAACCTAATCTTTGAATATGTTCCTTAATGGTCATGTTGGTTTTCATGTTGACTCTATCAAAGAATCTTGATAAAGTAGGCTGTGAACAGGCATTGATGCATTGTGATAAAAGTGGATCATCAACAAGTGTCATTTGATCAGCCTGATTGAAGTAGCCTAAAAGGTTACGTAAAACAATTTGAGTGACAATGTCAGAATTGGAATACTTAGGCAATCTTCTTGTATCATTGAAAGGAATGTCATCTAATGAAGATAGCAGATTGTACTTTTTAAGAAATGAAAGAAGCAAGATGCTGCCACCATCACAGGAAATGTTGCCACCGTTAAAATTTATGTTGTCAAAATTGAAAATAGATTGTATCATATAAGTGCTCCTTGTATTGTAGTTTGGTCACTTACATTATACAGGAGCTTTTATTATATATAATAGGGTAGAGGAATAGAATCAAGTTTTATTGCCCCTCCCGTTGAACCGTACGTACGGTTCTCGTATACGGCTCTACATTTATATCGAATCACAAGCTCTTAAGATAGTAGCTAAGGGGATTGACCAAACCTGGTCGATTCCCTTTTCTTATGCCTAGAATTATTGGTGATAAAATGCTGTTGACTATAATGAGTCCACTTCTTCTATACCACCCTAGTCTTGTGTTAGCACATTTATAAATATCTTCATCACTAAAGTTGCACTTACATGCTTTGTTGAGTTTCATCAAATTTCCATAAATTGTCATTGGTTTCTTCCACTGCTTAATGATGATACATCGTATCTTGTGGCGTAACCATTGTCCAAATTTTTCAAGGAATTTCTTTACGCACCCTATCTTAAAATAGTTTATCCATCCCCTTACTACTTGATTGACTTTCGTAAATGTTATGGATAATGGTCTTGAAACAGCTTGTTTCCTTGTTAAAATGACTTTTATCTTTTTATATAAGCGTTTCTTTCTATCTTCTGTAGGTCTGCATTTCCATACCTGTCTGTCTTTATAAAAGGTAAATCCTAGGAATTGTCCTTTCACTGGACGTATGACTTTTGTTTTCGTGGCACTAACCTTCAAGAATAGTTTCCTTTCCAGCCATGATATCACCGACTTCATTACTCTATTTGCACTCATTTCACTTTTTACGAAGATAATGCAATCATCTGCATATCTTACGAATCTTAGCCCTCTTGATTCTAGTTCCTTATCAAATTTATCTAAATAGATATTTGATAGTACAACACTGATAGGTCCGCCTTGAGGTGTACCAACTGTTGTGCTTCTAATAAGTCCGTCCTCTAGTACACCTGCTCTTAGATATGCTCGTATAAGATGTAATGTTGCTGCATCATTGACATGCTCTCTTAAGATTGAAATTAACTTGTCATGATTAACCGTATCAAAGAACTTCTCAATGTCCAAATCAACTATCCATTCATAGCCTTCATTCAAATAATATAGCACTTCTTCCATTGCCATACGTGCACTACGTCTTGGTCGGAATCCAAAACTATGTTCACTGAATATTGGCTCATAGATTGTACTTAATACCTGTGCTATGGCTTGTTGAATGACTCGGTCTATGACTGTTGGAATCCCTAATGGTCTTTGCTTTCCATTAGGTTTTGGAATGTAAACTCTCTTGACAGGCATTGGTCGATACTGTTTGTTCATTATCTTTGTGATAAGTTCATCTTGATATTTTTCAAACCAGTATTCAATTTCTTGCACTGTCATTCTGTCTATTCCAGGTGCTCCTTTATTCTGTTTGACCTTTCTGATAGCCATTTCTAAATTCTCTTGACTAAGTATCTTTTCCATTAATTTCATTTGCTGCTCCTCCTCTATTTGTAAATTTATTTGGAACCATCCCAATTACTTTTACCATCTATGATTACGATTCATAGTTCTAGGCTATCCTCATATTCGGATTATCCAAACATTGCTTATAGTGATTTGCACTCTATAAACGTTTCAGTCCTTCAGTATTTCTACCTACTATGACTTCATCTGACTTCTTATGATAAACCTTTTTCGACCGAGGGTACTATCACTGATTTTAAAGTTTATTAGACTTCCTCGTCCATAAGACCTCCCGGGGTAATTCATGAATCCTATTTCTTTCACAACGCCCTGATTTACTGTCTTGGTTTTACGTTTACCATTTGGACTTCGGTTTGTCTTGCAACCTTATCCACCATTTAGCCTTATATCAGGTTTCTGTTCGTACGTTCGAAAGAATCGCTACACCACTTCCTTCACCCATGACATCACTATCAACGGCTTGTGGTTCACTACACTTGGCGGCAACTACCTGTGGTTGGTTTATCTCCAACTGAATCCATGCCATGCCCGGCACACAAGAAAACTATTCACCCAACGGGTGAATAGAAAAAGAATAAATAAAAGCAGAAAATGCCTATGAAATAAGGATATTTCATGATTATATTATAATCTCATGAATAATTAAGGTTTTGTATAAATAATATTTTTATTTTTGGTCATTTGGGATTGTTATTAATTAATAGTTATTTACTGAAACAAAATAAAGACGGTATAATTTTAAAACATTATATGTTGATATTGATTTGGACGAAGCAAAAGAAAATGCTACTCAGGCTAAATTTCAAAACATTATATGTTGATATTGATTGATATCCCGTTCCCTCTGGTGCAAGTTCAATGGCATTTCAAAACATTATATGTTGATATTAATCAAAACTGCAAAAGACTTAGGAATTGAACTCTTTGTATTTCAAAACACCATATGTTGATATTAATCCTGGAAAGTTGGAAATACCTTTTATAAAGGAGTTGAATTTCAAAACACCATATGTTGATATTAATCAGAGTTGTTTCTATTTTTTTGTGTCTAAGAATACATATTTCAAAACATTATATGTTGATATTGATCACTTTCTTTATCCTTTGTGATTGTATACATATCTTCATTTCAAAACATTATATATTGATATTGATCAAGAACTGTGTTTTGTGATTGCACAGGTTGTCATATTTCAAAACATTATATGTTGATATTGATTAGAGCATAAAATCATTTTTGCTTTTGCAAAAAACATATTTCAAAACACCATATGTTGATATTAATCAGGGAGAAGTGACAAATCCAGTTATCAAAAAGGAATTTCAAAACACCATATGTTGATATTAAACAGAAACTGCTCAACAAGCGTATGACACTAACTATAGATTTCAAAACACCATATGTTGATATTAAACTGCTCTTAATATCTTCTTTGTAATTTGTTCCTTGAAATTTCAAAACACCATATGTTGATATTAAACGTTCTGTGGGATAAATCAAGCGATACATGGATAGAATTTCAAAACACCATATGTTGATATTAAACATCGAAGGAATAAAATTATAGAGAAGGTGGAGGTATAATTTCAAAACACCATATGTTGATATTAAACGATGAAATGGGAGATGTTGAAGTCGAAGGAGTTGAATTTCAAAACACCATATGTTGGTATTAAACAAAATACCTCCTGCAAGTGCTGGACCTCCACCTAAATTTCAAAACACCATATGTTGATATTAAACGATAATGGTGATAAGATTGATTTTCAAGCTACTGGATTTCAAAACACCATATGTTGATATTAAACTATGGTGTTGCTAAGAACTCTAATACATTAAACATATTTCAAAACACCATATGTTGATATTAAACGTAAACGGATAGCACCTATCAATTCACATCTTTCATATTTCAAAACACCATATGTTGATATTAAACCCTACCCCAATCACAAACTCTTTTTCATTTCCAATTATTTCAAAACACCATATGTTGATATTAAACCTACGAAAACTTCATAGAAATGTATGAAGCGTATCAATTTCAAAACACCATATGTTGATATTAAACAGCTCAACAAGATGCTGCTACGGCTAATGAAGCTGCATTTCAAAACACCATATGTTGATATTAAACAGAGATCATTTTCCATTAATTTTGATGTTAATATATATTTCAAAACACCATATGTTGATATTAAACTTAACTTCTGCAATATAGTTATTGACAGTATTCATATTTCAAAACACCATATGTTGATATTAAACAACGCAGGAAAAACTGTCAATGATAAAAACAGATTAATTTCAAAACACCATATGTTGATATTAAACACGGAAGACACTGTCATTGTTAGATACAACAATAGATTTCAAAACACCATATGTTGATATTAAACAACCAAGGTAACAAAAGCTAATGCAAAAGGAAGAAATTTCAAAACACCATATGTTGATATTAAACTTTTGAAATCTTAGAAAGACAACGATTAATTATGTATTTCAAAACACCATATGTTGATATTAAACCCAATAAAATCAATGCTTTTTTATTTACTAAAATGAAATTATACTGATTATAACAATATTTTTTTAATTTTTTACCAGCTAAAACTATAAAATTTAATCTTTATCAAAAATTACAATTTATATTGATATAATCAGCGTTTTTTCATTTTTTCTAAAATAATACTTGGTAAATTTAGATAATAAGATTGTCACTCTCAGTTTTTTTGTTTCCAAGAATTTCTTCATCAAATACATTATCATTAAATGTTTTAATAATGCAAACAAAATCTTCTTCTTTATTAATAACTTTATTCAATTCTCTTTTTAATGATATAAGTTTAGATGGAGTAATATCACCTCTAAAAACTGAATATTGATAATGTGATAAATACTTTTTACATATCTTAAAAACTTTTTGTACTCTTTTTTCCTTTATGTCATAAAAAACAATAGCGTAGTTATAATTATACTTTTTCATTAATATCCTTCCTTCAATGAGAAAAATTCAAAGTCTTTATCTTCAAGAAGATATTTAATCAACTTATAGCAATCCATTTTCATAGCTGTTTGATAAGTCATTTTACGTTTTAACTTTTTATTCAAAAAAACTCTATTTAATCTTTCTTCAAACGCTTCAATAAAAATTTGTCTACCCTTATCATTTAGAATACAATAATTAACTTTCTTTTCAAAATGTTCATTAACTTTTAATTTTTTATTATTCACAAGATCAAAGATAGTTTTAAATACAATTACAGGTTTAAAGGTTTCACTTAAATCTAAACTCAAAGAAAATCTAGCTTCACTTGGTTCATGTAAATAACTAATTGTTTGATTTAAATGTGTTTGGTAAATAACAGAAATACATTTCGTGTATAAAAGAGAATTTCCAAAAGAGATAAGTGCATTCATAGGATTATCAGGAGGTCTCCTTACACGTTTATTCATCATAAAATCTTCAGGTAAGATATATTGAAATGACGAATAAAACATTTGCCATAAAGTACCCTCTAAAAGCATTAATGATTGTATGTCTTGAATTTCTTCCAACTGTTTATAAAATTCATGTCTGATCCAGTCTATGATTTTTTTAACTTCTTTACGCCCATGTTTATAATAATGATATAACACATAATCAAGATTTTTTGCAATAGCAATAACAATCTTCTTAGCAATCACTATTCTTTTCATTGAATTATAACACTCAACTTCTTTAATCAGTAATCTCCCGCTTTTATACTGATCTTTAGGATAAAAAGTTCCAGAATAGTTTCCATAATAATTAAAGAAATGAATAACGATATGTTTTGTAGAAAGATAATCTAGCAGTTTTGTATTGATAGATACTTCATTCATGCAATATATTTCATGAATATTTTCTATTGGTAAATATATGTTTTTATTATTTTTTCTAAAGCACAATGAATTATCTTTTCGACTTAATTCACCCATACTTGTAATATATTTTGTTTTTCCCATACACTTCACCTTATTTTATATAAAACAATAATCATAATAAGCACATTTTTTACAGTGTTTTCTTTCTACAACATCGGGAACCTTTTGATTTTGTATCAGCTTTTGTATTTCATTCATTTTATTCAATAACTCTACTTCTACTTCATCATTAAGTTCTACAACCATAACTTTTTTCTCTTTATTTTTTTGAATAAACTCCAGTTTTCCTTTTCGATTAATCCCTTTTTCTTTTAACACATATAAATAATAAATAAGTTGCCATCGACTAGCCTCAACATCGGCATCACTTTTCTTTGTTTCAGTTAAATAATCTTTTGTTAATTTATCTAATTTAATATTGTCAATTGCTATTTCACTACTATCATCATCTTTATATTTTTCTTCATGCAATGCTTTACCAATCTTCACATCTTCACTATTATTTTCCATGTTTAATCTATTTGCATGAAGATAACATTGTCTAGGACAATGAATATAATAATTCATTAATGTTCCATTTATTTTCATAATCAACACTTCCTTTATAAATCAAATATTAAAGAATGTCATATTCAATTTGTTCGAAACGTTCTCTATCCAATTTACCATCAACAAAATAGTCATCAGCATCAAAAACACAAAGAAGATCTCCTATATAATCGTTATAATGAATAAATGTTTTTTTAGGAAATTGATAGGTAAAATCATGAAGCTGGCTTCGCACATCCATTAATTCTATCTGCTTTTTATTGTAGTTCATAGCATTATTTTCCAACAATTCTTTATAACGATTCCATACTTCTAAACCATCAATAATTTCACCATCATTATTTTTAATTTGTCTACATAAAACAACATCTACCATCCATTGGTTATCATCTATAAGCATCATTCTTTTAGCAACCTCTAGATAATTAAGTTTATAGACAATATCATTATAAAAATAACTTAATCCTTCTTTATCAGTATTTTGATTTCGATTGACTTTTAATGCCTTTAAAACCTTTTCATAATAACAAGAAAAATCCTTTTCTTCTAAAATTTCTCTCATCTCCTGGTTTTTAAGCGTTAATAAATCATCCGATCTATAATCATGACGATAAATCACATGAAAATTATCAATATCAAAAAAGTATATATCTCCACTTTCCATATTTGATCTATTAATTCTTCCAGCAAACTGTTCTTCATTATCTAATAAAGAAATATTTTTATAACCTATATCCATATCAATATCGACACCGGCTTCTATAACTTGTGTTGCAACGAGAATAATGGGTTTTGTAACCTTACCACGTATTTTTGAAATAATTCTCTTTCTTTCAATAGCTGAATCATCACCTGTTAAACATTCAATATCAATGTCATTTCTTCCTGATTTTAAAAGCAAACGATAAAATTGATAAGCAGACTTTTTTGTTATAAATTCAACAAGTATCTTTGTATGAGGAAAAACATTCTTTAAAACATGTTTTTGCAAATCATCTAATGTAATTTCAGACTTTAACAAATCATAATGATAATGAACCCTTCCCTTAAAAAATTCGTGTTGATAATATAACTTTGCATTTGGTAGCAATCTTGTCACACCATCATTCAAATGAAGAAGATGATCTAAATCAGGTAATGTTGCTGACATAATAATAATTTTCATATTCATAAGGTTGGCACATGCTTTTAACATTTCAATCATTTCTGCCCAGATATAATTTTTATAACTCTGTATTTCATCTAGAACAATAACTGAATCAGCTAATTGGTGAAAACCAATAATATTTTCTTTTTGATTCCCAAATAATAATTGAAAGAAACTGACATGTGTTGATAATATAAATGGATAATTTAGAAACTGTCTATCCAGCAACATTTGTTGATATTTATACGCTTCATCTTCCTCATCATGCAAATCTGGCGGAGGTGTTATAGAATTGACCACAACAATTTGTTTCATTAATTCCTTATGATCAAATGATAACTCTAAATTATGTTTATTTTGTTCTACAAGGGTATTAAATGGATAGATGTAAAATAATTTTTTTCGTCCTTTCATTAATTGAAAACTTAAATGAAGTGCTATATTGCTTTTTCCACTACCTGTAGGAGCCTGAAGGAAGAAAATAGGATCCGTATGATGTTTCTTTAAATTTCTATCAGCATCCAAAAATATTTCACATCTTAAATCATTCATTGTTTGAACATGGCTGAGCGTTTTATCATTTTCATGATATTTTTCTCTTTCATACTCATAAATTCCTTGCATCAAACCTGAACGACAGTATTCTTTTTCAAACTCTTTAATATCTGTTAAATTGCCAGAAAGTCGTACAGGTCGTTTATATTGGAATTCACTTGTTGCATAGTAATCACTCATGACCAACATAGAATAAATTAAACGATAATAAAAATATTTATAATGTCGATGGTTAGTAAGACAATCTTTTTCTTGAAAATAATCTAAATAATCACATATAGATTTTATTTTCTCTTTGGTCAAATATTTCAATCCCTTATATCCTTTAAGCGGTTTATACGTTAAATGTTCAATTAAGTTTTGAGTATTCGAACTTTTTAATTTCTCAATAAATTCATAAAAAGAATCCAAATGACTATGATGTTTTGATATAAGATAAGCATGTTCTAATATCGTTCTTTCAATAAAACATCTATCTTCATGAGAAAGATTTGTCATTTTATCAAGTTTATTTAAAAAGTAATCTAGATATATCAAAGATGATAAAAACGAATGATGACTTTTGGTAAGTCCTTTATATTTATTTCCAATATTGTTATTCATTTTCAACTTTTGAAACATTGGATTAATTTTACCAAAATCATGAAAAGTCACTATATTCACGAATAAACTATTGAGAAACTCAAAAGACACTTTAAAATTTTGAAATCCCATGACTTCGTAAAATTTATAAACGATTTTTTCAATATCTTTATAATCATACAGTTTCATAAAGTACTCTTGACTTAAATGAATGTGATTGTGTAATAACTCTTTTCGATTATCTATGTTATGAGCATAGAATGTATATTGATCATCAATAATATCATTATAATCAATAAAAGATAATGTTTTTTTCTCCATCATTATAAACTTCCTTTTGACTTTCTATCATTGTCGCATCAGTAAAAATCATTTTTGCTAATTCATAATGATTTGTACTTTCTTTCAAAGATATAGGTAAATATTCTTCATATTTAAATTGGATATGAAAGAAGTCAAATTGAAAATCATCCGCTTTAGCAAGACTATCAATACGAATATTTTTAGAATTATTCATTTGTAGATCAACAACACCCACATTTTCAATAATAGCAGGATGATCATTTTTACCAAGATAAGGTATATAAACAGCTTTTCTTTCAAGCAAATACTCACTTAACTTTTGACTTTCATCGTCGTCAATTAAAACATATATCATCCAGCTTGGATTTTCTAACCATTGTTCTTTGACAATCAGATTACCACCTTGTTCTTGAGATGCATATCCAACTGAATTATTAAACACTTGAACTTTTCTAGCAAAGCATCCATGTTCTTGATGAGGAATAATAGCGACTTTTAATTCTTTCAATTTATCATAATATTCTGGATACACTTCAAATGAGCTTTCATAACCTTTATAGCCTAAAATAGCACCAAACATCCCCAAAAGAGCAGGTTTATGTATATTTCCATAGGTAAAGTAAAAATAACTGTTTACTTCAGGATTTTTAAAGAATGCAGTTTTTCCTTTCAGAGTAAACTTAACCGCCTTCATACTTAAACCTCTTTTCTTGTTACAATATGATAATAATGAACATCAGACAAGTCACAATCAATCATAGTTGTATGAGGATTATAGTACACTTCAATATTCAATACTTTTGATTTTACATCTTCCAAAAGATCTCTTAAATGAATAGAAATAGTGTTTTTATCTTTTCCTTTTTTAAATTCAATATATTCGGTTAAATTAGGTAAATATAATGTTGGTTCAGTTTCTACAAATAATCCAAACTCATTTTCACAACCTTCTTTTGAATTTGTAGCAAATGCTGTCGCACTAGATAAAGATGTATCTTTAAATTGGAGATAATCTCCTTCTGTATATCCGTCTGTAACACCCAGCTTAACAAATTCATCATAAGCATGAGGATTAATAACAAAAGGATAGAAATAATGAGCTTCATCGCTGACAATCTTCGTTCCTAAAGTAGAATTTTTTGCATCAGCATCAGTTCCATCTTTAAATGGTGATAAAATTTGTTGTTCCTGTGCTTCACTTTCAGGATATTTATTAAATCCTTGTCCAAATTGAACAGCACCTGTTATAGAAATATTCATTTTTGCTTCTGCAAATGTCGCTCCAAAATTTTTAACATCAACAGCTGTAAATAAGTTTTTCAATACTTCAGAAACATCTTTACATTTTGATAAATCTTCAATTCCAAATAAATATTCATATCTTTCTTTTAATGTTCTTGGAACAAGTGATACTGCATCTTTATCTTTAGACAATATCATTGATTTAATATACAAAACTTTTTCTCCATTATTATCCCATTGTTTTTTCATAGGATATTTGAATGCTTTATCACTTCCAAAAATTTCCCCTGTAGAAATTGTCTTTGGATAACCTGTAAAATCAGCATTCCAGTTTGCCATAATTGAACTGATACCTAAAACACCATATACCCTTTTATTCATCTTCATCTTCCTCCTTGTTTTTTTCTAAAATTAATAGTGGTCCATTAAATCCTGCAACTATAAACTCACACAAAATGTTGTTTGTATCATATTTCATAATATGTTCTACTAATTTAGAACATCTACTTTCCAAATAAAAATCAATTGCATAATTATATTTTTTATACATCTGTATTAATTTTTGTTTCAATTGTTCAATATCTTTACAATTTAAATATTGATTAATGAACACATGCGTCTTTTTTGACGATTTGCTTAAATACACAAAATATTTTACTAGCTGTCCTACTGCATAATTAAATTCCTTATCATCATTAAACTCCCAATCTTTTTCTTTTGGAAGGTTAATATGCAATCTTAACTGATTTTTTACATCCATCATTTTTTCACCTATCTTCCTTTCATCATCAAAATAATCTAATAAAGACCATCTCAAATTTAATTTATGTACTAACATCAACTGACTACTTTGACTTATACTATTGATGATTATATACCATGACATTTTATCTATAATCTTTTTTAAAATTAACAAATCACCTGTATTTTTAAACAATTTTAACTGATCCCTATATGTTAGTAGACATTTTTTTAAATAATCATTGTTTATTTGCATATCACTAGCATTCATATAGAGATTTCTTTTCAATTTACCATCAAAGAATACTTGATCAATTATGTTAAACATTGATACCATATTGTCTAAATATTCTTCATAGCGAATATCACTTTTTTCTATATATTCATCAGATATTTCCATATAATTTTCTAAGTAAAAAGATTTCTTTAAGCTGTATGAAAAAGATGAAACAACTTGACTATCTATAATTTCAGCCTCATTCTTTCCTTTTTGACAGCGTATATAATAACCCTGAATATTTTTTCCCTTTAAGTCTTTATCATCAGCAATAGCTAATATTTCATTTTCATTTCCAAACGTATTGATATAAAAATCATAGCATCCTTTAGAAACTTGACCCCATAAATAATCAAAGAATTGTGCTTGTAATAATGCTTGTCCCTGATTAACTAAATAGGGTGTCTTTACTTTTCTTGTCTTATTTAGTAAAAATGGCTTCTTAGAATTAAGATTCATATTGTTATTAGGTAAACCTAATATTTCATTACCATCTTCAATGTTATAATCATTGCTATTATAGAGATTTGGTAAAAGATACCTTTTATTTTCTTGTTTATAATAATCCAAGGTTTTATCTTGATCACTAAACACAAAGAAGATTTTTATATAGTCTTTTTTATCTAAAGCAATTCCTTCAAATATATTTGTATGTAAAACATATTCTTCAATACTCTCAATAATTTTTTTATCAACTGGGCCAATTTCTTTTTCTACATTTTCATAAAGTTTTTTTGAATTTGATTTTTTCTCATACTTAGACATTGGATTTTTAAGAATAGCATAATACTTTTTTATAATATCCTTATTGAGTTTTCCTGAAAGAACGCTCTCTTTTTTTACAGACAAAGCAAAATAATGGCAAGAATGAATGACTTTTTTAGGATCAATGGGTTTATTCATATCCAAAAGCTTACTATAATAATCTAACTCTTGTATATAAGTGTAATTTGTATTTTGTGAACCATTTATTTGTTTCATTTTTTTATCATAGAAAATATCTATCGTTTCTTTGATTTTCCAGCCATCTTGATTATTCATTTCAATAAGGCGATATGTACCATCTTTAAGACTATATGAATCTGTCACAATTCTACTATCTTGTTGAACAACTTCACCAAACACTTCTAAAATTTCTTGAAGCAACTTCCTTACCTCCTTCCTTTATAAATATTCATAATTCATAAATCCAAATCCTCTAGAATTATTTTCGAGAACGCCTGTTCCTAATGCTAAATATGCTATTTTTTGTGCTCTTTCATTTTGAGCAATTTCTATACTTATTTTATCTCCTAAAAGATGAATATTTTTGTATGGAACTTTTACTGGAACTTTGTTCTTGAATTCTATACAGTCATAAATCATAAAGTTCTCATCTAAATTTTCATCTACAAATAGTTTGTATTTTTTCATTAGATTATCTTTTATTCTTTTCTCAAATTCTTCTAGGGACATGTAGTTTTTCCAATAACCTTTTTCATCATTTTTAACAATAATTGGAGTAATGCTATATATTCTCTTTATTAATTTGTTGGAAATAATCCTCACTTCTCCACCCAATGCCTCTATTTCATTAGTTTCATAAAAAGATAAACGAGACAAAAAATATTGAATCAAATCCTGTTCTACAGATCTTATTCTCATCGTATAATGATGATTCTTTTTATAAATTCCATCCTTTTCTATAGGATACAGAAAATCATGCACGTAGCCTTTATAATGATGAGCATTATGATATTCTTTTAGTTTTTCATCTTTGGTTAAAGCACTGTCGATGAAATAGTTAAGTACATTGACTAATTGCTCATAATGAATATCACATTTCAATACTAATTTAACTTTGTATTCATATACTTTCATTTTTCAACCTCACTTCATTTGTAATTTTTTTGAGTAAAGATACTATATCAAAACATTCTCATATCTAATACTAATGTAAAATGATTAACCATTTATAAACATATTTCATATATCTCTCACTTCCTTATCTGTAAATAAAATTGATTAATACAAATATCAAATGTAACAATCATCAATAAGCTTACTACTATTAAAACATATAAATCACTTTTTAACATGCTTATATAAGTTGTTTTGATAAAGTAAATTGTTATTCAGGTTCATATGAACTTTTACATTTCCATAATTTCAAAACATCTCATGTTGTTATTAAACAAAGCGAATTCCTCCTGTGGCATGCATATTCATATATTTCAATACATCATATATTGTTATTAAGCTACAGAACGAAAGGAAGAAGGCAGCATAAAAGTCAGATTTCAATACATCATATGTTGTTATTAAGCACATAAAAATAGTATAAAAACACACTAAAACTATATTTCAATACATCATATGTTGTTATTAAGCTGTTAAGGATAGTTTAGAACCACAATATTACTACATATTTCAATACATCATATGTTGTTATTAAGCATGATAGTCTCGTCATGCAGTGGGAATGAAAACTTATTTCAATACATCATATGTTGTTATTAAGCAAAATAACTATAGATTAAAAGGTGAATGAAAATGATATTTCAATACATCATATGTTGTTATTAAGCTAATAATTTCTTTCCAAACGATAGCAAATTAATTTAATTTCAATACATCATATGTTGTTATTAAGCATTTGACTTTTGATATTAAGACATCACACTCGTTA
>NZ_NFLJ01000109.1 GCF_002160865.1 Massiliimicrobium timonense | reverse complement strand
GATGAAGTCCCTATACGTGATGCTCCAGCATTAACCATTGCTTCCATATCTTCAAATGTTTTGACACCACCACTGGCTTTAACTTCACAGTGATCACCAACAGTTTGTTTCATTAAAGCCCGTCTTTAGAGACTATCACTAGATTTTTTAGACTAAATTTAAAATCAAAATTTTAAGTAGCGAATAAACGTCGATTTTATCGATGTTTTTTTATGTTAAATTCTTTTATTTTTTTATAGTTTATGTTATAATAATAGTGATAGTGGTGATAGATTATTGGAGGTACTTTATGGCTTATTTTCTTAAACAATCTCATTTAAAAGGACGTACTTATTTATCAATCGTTGAGAGTTTTTATTCCCCTGAAAAGCATGGGTCTGCTCATCGTACATACAAGTCCCTTGCCTCTGTTGAAACTTGGAAGAAAAAAGGCATTGATGATCCTGTTGCTCATTTTCAAAAAGAAGTTGATGAATTAAATGCTGCTCATAAAATTAAAAAAGAACTTCAAATATCTGATGAGTCTCCTGAAGT
>NZ_NFLJ01000108.1 GCF_002160865.1 Massiliimicrobium timonense | reverse complement strand
GAATAATGACAGATAGTAAAAATGCATGTGTATGATGACAATGCTTACATTTGAATCTTTGGATTTTAAGGGGAATGATGCCATCTGGTGTTTTGATTTTGCGCGTATAAAAGCCATGCTTGATAAGATGTCCTTTATGATGACATGGACATTCTAGAGAAGCGATATTAAGATCTTCAAGACATTCATTATAAAATGTTTGCATTTTAGAAAAGTTTTGATTGAATGTGTCTGAGTAATAGGTTATCATATAAGTGTTCTATGAACAGAGGATAAAGGCTAGCATTGGCGTGAGAGGCTTTATCCTTTTCCTTTCCAACTATTATCATACTAAAATAGTCTTATCATTTAAAGTGATTATTTCTTATTCATTCACTTTGATAAGACTTTTTCTTTTATTTTGACTATTTTCTTTATTTTTCTTTTTATTTAATTTGGCATTCAACACCTTCCTTTTGTAGATATATCTGGAACCATTCCCTCTACCTTCATTCCCATGGGATTACGATTCCCACTTATGGAACTATCCTCGATTTCGAACTGTCCAAACATTGCGCATGGTGAGT
>NZ_NFLJ01000107.1 GCF_002160865.1 Massiliimicrobium timonense | reverse complement strand
TAAATCTTCATCACTATAATGGCGATAACCATTATCATCTCTTTGAGGTGTAATCAATCCCTCTTTTTCATAATAACGAAGTGTATACTTGCTTAATCCTAATTCTCTTTCTAAATCACTTGTTTTCATCTCTTTCGCCTTCTTTCTATCTTTATTTAACACTATGGAGTAACTCTACAGTCAATAATTTTTTTCATTTGATTGAAGTTTTTTCACTTTTTATCGCAATATGATAAAATAGTAATATAAATAAACATAGAAAGGAGAAATCTTATGAAAATTTTATTATGTTGTAAAGCTGGTGTCACTTCTAATATGTTTGCCTCTGCCTTAAAAGATGAAGCTTCTAAAAAAGATATGGAAGTCATTATTTGGGCAACTGCAGAAACAATGATTGAATATTCTATTGAACAAGCCGATGTGATTTTAGTGACGCCACAACTTAAGAGTTCTGTATCAAAGTTTGAAGACCTTGCGAAAGCTGGAACACCTGTGATTTAGAAAGAGAATTAGGATTAAGCAAGTATACACTTCGTTATTATGAAAAAGAGGGATTGATTACACCTCAAAGAGATGATAATGGTTATCGCCATTATAGTGATGAAGATTTA
>NZ_NFLJ01000106.1 GCF_002160865.1 Massiliimicrobium timonense | reverse complement strand
CCAGCACAAATACCTGCTGTAGGTAAAAGCTGAGGCTTTGTAAAAGCGTTTGTCCACATTGCAATTTTTCTAATCAATATAGCTATTGCATAACCAGCTGTTGCACTTCCAAGTAAAGCCCGTCTTTAGAGACTATCACTAGATTTTTTGGACTAAATTTAAAATCAAAATTTTAAGTAGCGAATAAACGTCGATTTTATCGATGTTTTTTTATGTTAAATTCTTTTATTTTTTTATAGTTTATGTTATAATAATGGTGATAGTGGTGATAGATTATTGGAGGTACTTTATGGCTTATTTTCTTAAACAATCTCATTTAAAAGGGCGTACTTATTTATCAATTGTTGAGAGTTTTTATTCCCCTGAAAAGCATGGGTCTGCTCATCGTACATACAAGTCCCTTGCCTCTGTTGAAACTTGGAAGAAAAAAGGTATTGATGATCCTATAGCTCATTTTCAAAAAGAAGTTGATGAATTAAATGCCGCTCATAAAAATAAAAAAGGACTTCAAATATCTGATGAGTCTCCTGAAGTATATCTTGGTTACTTCCCTTATGCCTCTCTTTTAAAATGTATGGACATAAAGAAGTATGTCGATTATTTAAATAATTCTAATAGCTTTA
>NZ_NFLJ01000105.1 GCF_002160865.1 Massiliimicrobium timonense | reverse complement strand
GGTGTCTATACCATTATATTAGGTGATGGATTAGGAAAAAGTTTAACTGGTGATTTAAAGGTTAATTATTGTGAAACAACAAAAGATTTAAAAACCAAATCTTTAATATGGGATTGGTTATTTTGAAAAGAGCCTACAAAAGGCTTTTTTCTTTAAGAAATAAGAGTTGTATGTTAAATAATTGCTATTAAGACAATAAAAGTGTTAAAATAGATGTCATAAGGAGGTTTAAATTATGCAACAAATCAAACAATTCAACAATAACATTATGATCTATCCTATCTATCAAGAACAATCTGTATGCCAAGATATCATTGATACACTAGGATATGATGTCACTCAAGATATTGATAAGAACTTTTCTCAAATCACTCAGATTCATACTTTGGGAAAATATCCTTTCTCTTATATTCTCTTTGTAGGTCTGGGAAAACAAAATGAAATCACAACAGACAAGCTAAGAAAGATAGCTACTACTGTATCCAAAGATATCAAGCAACCTGTACAGCTTGTTATAAATCATCTAGACAATCAATCAACATTAGTAAGAGTCTGGTTAGAATCACATATCTTAGCTCAATATGAAGAAAGAAAGATCGGACATGATGCGAAACCTATCATGAATATGGATGTTCTTGCATCAGTAGATGTTCAAGATGAAATCAATGAAG
>NZ_NFLJ01000104.1 GCF_002160865.1 Massiliimicrobium timonense | reverse complement strand
AACTTATTATCATCAACAATACTATAAGGAAAATAATAACTTCAATTATAATTATACTAATTTTTAAAAATTTATTCATAGATTATCTCACTTTCAAATTAGGATTTGTTGACTATGCTTTGGACTTACTTGTTACTTCATCCCCACTTAGGATTACCCATCAACATATCTATTACATGATGTCTTTCCCATACAGCAGCAATTTCTAAATTCTTACATTCATCATATGAACATGAACGAATTTCGCCTTTATAGTATATGCTCCTTTTTCCTGTTATTTTATCAATAACGCATTTAGGGGGAGCCCATGCCTCGTCCGCATTTTTAAAGCCTTTATGTCCTACTACTTTCCACTTCCCATCGCACAATAAATCCTCATATACACATATAAAACGATAATAGCTTACCGTATCCGGTAATTCAGAAATATCATTATAAATACCGCAGTAAATTGCCAAAGTATATTCTTTAAACAGTCGTCCATATGCGTTTTTTCCATTAGGAAGAGGTATTTCATAAATATCGCCAAGTTTTAACTTCTTCTTCATTCCGCATCTTCCTCATATCTCTTTTTCTAATTCAGTGGTATACAATTCAATAAATTACTATTTATTAAACAAATCACTAAATTGTAATTTTAGTGAATAGTAACTTAATTTTCTTTTTTATTAAACATATGGCGTACTTTATCTATTCGATTATTTGGTCTACGTGATTG
>NZ_NFLJ01000103.1 GCF_002160865.1 Massiliimicrobium timonense | reverse complement strand
ATTACACCTGTCATTGATGAAAATGAATTTTATCCAAATCATGAAGCCATTGATTTTTATCATCGTTATAAAGAAGACATTGCATTGTTTAAAGAAATGGGATTTAAATGTTTTAGAACATCTATTGCCTGGACACGAATCTTCCCATTAGGTGATGAAGATGAACCCAATGAAGAAGGATTACAGTTCTATGATGATGTGTTTGATGAATTATTAAAATATGGTATTGAACCAGTTATTACATTATCTCATTTTGAAATACCCTATCATTTAGCTAAAGAATATGGTGGATTCATGAACAGAAAGACTATTGATTTCTTTGTGAAGTTTGCAAAAGTCTGCTTTGAAAGATATAAAGACAAAGTGAAATACTGGATGACTTTCAATGAAATCAATAATCAGATGAATTACAAGAATGATATCTTTGGATGGACAAACAGTGGAGTTCATTTTGGGGATTATGACAATCCAGAAGAAGCAATGTATATCTGTGGACATCATACTCTTGTAGCCAGTGCATTAGCTGTCAAAGCTGGTAAAGCCATTAATCCTGATTTTCATATTGGAAATATGATAGCAATGGTTCCTATTTATCCATATTCTTGTCGTCCTGCTGATATGGTATTATCAACACAAATGATGCATGATCGCTGGTTCTTCTGTGATGTACAAGTGAGAGGACATTATCCAGCATATGCATTGAAGATGTTTGAAAGAAAAGG
>NZ_NFLJ01000102.1 GCF_002160865.1 Massiliimicrobium timonense | reverse complement strand
TCCTATGTGATAAGGGTATCAGCTCCCGACCTTGACGAGCTGAAACGACGCTGTGATGAGGTCAAGGACTTTTACGACGACCTCAATGTAAAATTAGTTCGTCCCGCTGGGGATATGCTGGGGCTTCACTCTGAATTTCTTCCTGCCAGCAAGCGTTATATCAATGATTATGTGCAGTATGTGAAATCCGACTTCTTGGCTGGTCTTGGATTTGGTGCGACGCAACAGCTTGGCGAGAATACAGGTATCTATATCGGCTATTCCGTGGACACGGGAAGAAATGTATATCTGCAACCCTCTCTTGCCAGTCAAGGTGTGAAAGGTACGGTTACAAATGCTCTGGCTTCCGCTTTTGTCGGTTCGCTGGGCGGTGGAAAATCATTCTGCAATAACCTTATCGTCTATTATTCCGTCCTGTTCGGCGGGCAGGCGGTCATTCTTGACCCTAAATCCGAGCGTGGCAATTGGAAAGAAACACTTCCAGAGATAGCCCATGAAATCAATATCGTCAATCTTACCAGCGATAAGGAAAATGCAGGGCTTCTTGACCCGTTCGTGATTATGAAGAACGTCAAAGACGCTGAAAGTCTGGCAATAGACATTCTCACATTCCTTACGGGGATTTCCTCTAGGGACGGTGAGAAGTTCCCTGTCCTTAGAAAAGCGGTGCGAGCCGTGACCCAGAGCGATCAGCGAGGACTTCTCCATGTGATAGACGAGCTACGCATAGAGGACACGGCGATAGCCCGTAACATTGCCGACCATATCGACAGCTTTACGGACTATGACTTTGCACATCTGCTGTTCTCTGACGGTTCAGTGTCTAACGCTATCAGCTTGGACAACCAGCTCAATATCATACAGGT
>NZ_NFLJ01000101.1 GCF_002160865.1 Massiliimicrobium timonense | reverse complement strand
TGAATGAAGGATACGAATGGGTCATTGATTTAGATATAGAAGCATACTTCGATACAGTCAATCACGATAAATTAATTTCAATACTTAGAGAGCATGTGAATGACTCGACAACACTGCATTTGATTCGCAAATTCCTGCAGGCAGGAATCATGGAAAATGGTCTTGTAAAAGCTAGTACCATAGGAATGCCACAAGGAGGACCTCTAAGTCCAATTCTATCAAATATCTACTTAGATAAATTTGATAAGGAATTAGAAGCAAGGGGACTATGCTTTGTGAGATATGCGGACGATAGTAATATCTTCGTTAAAAGCGAGATGGCAGCAAATCGAGTGATGAAGTCAGTCACATCATGGCTAGAGAGAAAATTATTTCTAAAGGTCAGTGCAACCAAAACAAAGATAGTAAGACCAACGAATAGTCAATTTCTAGGTTTTACATATTGGAAGAACTCATCAAGATGGGAATGTATTCCTACAAAGAAGAGTAAGAAAAACCTGTATGACAAATGTCGAAAGGAACTCATCCGAAAGAAATGTGTTGCACAGACCAATACAAAAACATTCACTAGGATAAATCAAATCGTCAATGGATGGATAAACTACTTCCGAATTGGAAGAATGAAGAACTTCATAGATGAATTTGGTCAATGGTTGAGACATAAAATAAGGGTCATTATCCTGAAACAGTGGAAAACACCATCGAGGATATATAAAAATCTACAAAAGTTGAATGAGAAATTGCCTTATCACTTCAGTGATGAGCAAATCTATTCGGTAGCGAATACAAGGCTTGGACTATATAGACAAGCAAATGGGAATGTAGTTAACTTCTTACTTAATGCGGATATTCTAGCCATAAGAAAAGAGGAAAGACCTGGTTTGGTCAATCCCCTCGCATACTATCTAAGATA
>NZ_NFLJ01000100.1 GCF_002160865.1 Massiliimicrobium timonense | reverse complement strand
AAGAGTGTAGGAACATTAATACAGGATAGTCAAATTGCAGCTGACCAGATTGTTCAAAAAGGCTATCGTGAAATATTTATAAGACAGGGATATCCAAAAGTTTTAGGATATGGTATATCTTTTTATAAAAAACAGTGCTTTATCACTAAAGTAGACTGAGATCATTTGAGAGATGTCTTAATGTAGGTTTATGAAGGCATCTCTTTTTAGTATATAAATATCTTCATTCTATGAAATACTTTCTACTTTCATCACTTCTACATATGTATGACATTTTCATATGACTATGATATAATGACAACAGAAATAATACATTGAAAGGAGCATGATCATAATGAAGCGTATCACAACAGGAACAGAAAATTTTAAAGAATTCATGGATAAGAATTATTATTATGTTGATAAGACAATGCTTATAGATGATGTCTTAAGTGATAAGGTGATGTTGTATACAAGACCTAGACGTTTTGGGAAAACATTAAACATGAGTATGCTTTATTATTTCTTTTCTAATCAGGAAAAAGAAAATGCTTATCTTTTTGAGGGTTTGAATGTATCAAAACATCAACATCTCATGCTTCATCAAAATCAATATCCTGTCATTTTTCTATCGCTAAAAGATATGAAAAGTCTAAACTATTTGGAACAAATACAACAATTTGCTTATATTATGAAGATCATCATTTTACAACATCTTAATCTTTTTGATAGTCCATTGATTGATGAATCCGATAAAAAGACTTTGAATGATTTAAGATTTTTAAGAGCGGATCCTATACAGTTAAAAAATTCATTAAGTATGCTATCTAGATGTTTATATCAGCATTATCATCAAAAAGTCATCATTCTCATAGATGAATATGATGTGCCTTTACAGAGTGCCTATCAACATGACTACTATGATGAAATGGTTGATTTTATAAGAAGTGTCTTTTCATCTGC
>NZ_NFLJ01000010.1 GCF_002160865.1 Massiliimicrobium timonense | reverse complement strand
TGAACCGCCCCTGTCAAGTAGACAGGTGAAATAATTAAAAATGTTTTTGATGAAGTTGCCGAGGAGACAACTTCATTTTTCTTTATGCAGCTAATGTTGTATTACTTGTATAATGTTCTTGTTTATATTTTATGATTCTTTTATTTTCTAATATTGGATATTGATTTGGTGTTTGTAATGATAGTGCTTCTCTTCTCACTTCATATGGTGTCTTTACTCCAAATCTTCTTTGATATCTTTCATACATGTAATAATGAATCCAATCATCAATAGCCTTAATAAGTTCGTCCTTTGTGTTGTAATGTTTTCCATAATAATACATCTCACATTTCATGATTCCCCAAAAGCCTTCCATTGGTCCATTATCTATGCAGCAGTGAACTCTTGACATGCTTTGTGTCATTCCCTGCTCTTTAAGCATATTTACAAAGGCTGGACTTGTGTATTGATATCCTCCATCCGAATGACATAAAGGATGTGCATCTTTATTAGCTTGAATTGCTTTATCAAATGTATTAAAAACAAGAATATTATTATTGTGATTACCAACTTCATAACTGACGACTGTTCTATCATAGAGATCAAGAAATGCACTCAAATAAAGCTTATATTCATTATGTGGGCCATATTTGAATTCTGTGACATCAGTTACCCATTTTTCATTTGGTCTTGATGCATTGAAATCTCTATTAAGATTATTCTTAGCTGTGTTGTTATTTTTTCTAACTGTACAACTTCTTCGTTTAGGTCGAATGATGCTTTGAATACCTAATGTCCTCATGATCTTATAGATACGTTTGTCACTATAATGTCTATGATGATCTCTATTTATTCTATCAGCCATCATTCTATAACCTAATAATCCGTTATATTTTTTATGATATTCTTTGATCAGCTCAGCTATCTCTTCATTTTCCTTGTCTACAATACTCTTTTCATGATGAAGCCATTTATAATAGTTTGCACGTTTGACATCAAGTATTCTACACATAAGTGATATATTTGGTGTGTTTCCTTTATCTACTTCTTCTTCGCTAATTTCTTTGATTGCTTCATATTCTTCTTCATATTTGCTTTCTCTGTATATCGCCTTCTTTCTATCTCGTCCAATTTTTTTAACATTCTTACCTCCAATAGTGCCATTTCAAGTTCATATTCCTTTTGTTTGAGCTGTCGTTTTAATAAAGTCATTTCATCAACTTCTTCATCAGCTTTATGATGTCCACGTCTATCACCTAAACCATCTTCGCCTTTTTCCTTATACTTCTTGACCCAATTAAAGACATTAGCGTAAGTTGTTTCAAATACCTTAGCTGTTGTCTTATAGTCCAAATCATGTTCAAGACAATACTTTACAATTTCAATACGTTCTTCTTTATTTACTTTTCTGCTTTTCGCCATATAGATATCTTCTCCTCCAGGAATGTAATCCTTCAATTCCATATGACTATTATAATCTTTTATCCACTTTATGATAGTGCTATTAGAAGAAATATTATATTTTATTGCCAGATCATCTAATGAACCTTCGCCGTTTAAATAAGCATCTACAACCATCTGTTTAAATGTTTTAGTATATGCATTATTTGATTTTAAATCATCAAAAGCTGATTCACCAAAAGCATTGTATTTTTTAACCCATCTATAAACAACCATATTATTTGTGCCAATTTCATCAGCTAATGAATAAGTAGATCCTTCACCATTCAAATAACGTTTACATATTTCTATTTTTAGTTCTTTAGAATATTTGCTTTTTCTTCCCAATATAAAAACCTCCCGTATCAGTGTTTAATTATTTACACTGTCTACTAGGAGGTTATCATATCATTTTGATATATAGTTTTTTATCTTTTATATAGGAATTGATTGCTTATGATGGGGTAAAAGATATTTTTTTGTTGTGTTTTATTTTTTGAAAAAGGCGAAAAATAGAATATAATATTTCATAAAACCAAAAAAAGAAATGCTTAAAAATATAAAATATGGTTGACTATATTTATAAAAAGGTATATGATATATCCAACAACTCTATAATAAATACAGAGATAGGAAATAGTAAATAATAAGGGAAGCATAGAGAAGTTCTGGATGGTGGAAAGAACTGTGATGTTATTATTGAACTCGTCCTTGAGTGGAGCACTGAAAGAAAAGTAAGCTGCTACGGAATGCGACCGTTATCACGCTAGAGTATGAACTTATGAATAAGCGTACTTGATAAGGTTATTGTTGTGAGGCAATAATGAATATGAGGTGGAACCACGAAGTCATGTACTCTCGTCCTCTATTATGATTTTTTCATAATGAGAACGAGTTTTTTTATTATAGGAAAGGAGAGGAATAGGATGAACTACAAAAAGTATAAGAAGTTTGAAACAGTAAAATTAAAAGACCGTACTTGGCCAGATCATGAAATTGAAAAAGCACCAATCTGGTGTTCAGTCGATTTACGTGATGGTAATCAGGCTTTAATTACACCAATGGATATTGACGAAAAGGTTGAGATGTTTCAATTGCTTGTTCAGTTAGGTTTTAAAGAAATTGAAGTTGGTTTTCCATCATCATCACAGATTGAGTATGATTTTTTAAGATTATTAATAGAAAAGAATTTGATTCCTGATGATGTGACAGTTCAAGTTTTAACACAGGCAAGAGAACATTTGATTAAAAGAACTTTTGAATCATTAAAGGGATTAAAAAAAGCGATTGTGCATATTTATAATTCAACATCTATTTTACAAAGAGATGTTGTATTCCATAAGAGTAAAGAAGAAATCAAAAAGATTGCTGTAGATGGAACACAATTGGTTAAAGAGTTATCAAAAGATTTTGATGGAGAAGTGATTTTAGAGTATTCACCTGAAAGTTTTACAGGAACAGAAGTAGATTATGCAATGGAAGTGTGCGAAGCTGTTTTGGATACATGGGAAGCTTCACCAGAAAGAAAGGTTATTATTAATCTGCCTTCCACTGTAGAAATGGATACACCAAATGTTTATGCTGATCAGATTGAATGGATGTGTCGTCACTTTAAAGATAGAAACAGAGTTATTGTGAGTGTTCATCCACATAATGATAGAGGTTGTGGTGTTGCTGCAACAGAGCTGGCATTGTTAGCTGGGGCTGATCGTGTTGAAGGAACATTGTTTGGTAATGGGGAAAGAACAGGAAACGTAGATATTGTGACATTGGCTTTAAATATGTTTACACATGGCATTGATCCAAAATTGGAATTAGGTCAAATGAATCAAATTAAAGATGTTTACGAAAAATGTACAAAGATGGATGTACCACCAAGACAACCTTATGCTGGGGAACTTGTTTTTACAGCTTTTTCTGGTAGTCATCAAGATGCGATTAATAAAGGTATGTATGCTTATCATCAACGTGGTGAAGGTATCTGGGAAGTACCTTATTTACCAATTGATCCAGCTGATTTGAATCGTCAATATGAACCAATTGTGCGTATTAACTCACAATCAGGTAAAGGTGGCGTTGCTTATGTGATGGATACTGTCTTTGGTTATCATCTCCCAAAAGCATTACAAGGTGATTTTGCGAAAGCTATTCAAAATATTAGTGAAATTGAAGGGGAAGTTTCACCAGAACGTATCTATGATACGTTTAAGAAAGAATATATTGATTTAGAATATCCATATAAATTTATTAAACAGCGATTAATTGATATTAGTGATGAAAGTGATGAATATGAAAGACGTGCTGAAGTGACTATTGAAGATCATGGTGAAGTTAAGACTTTGATTGGTTATGGAAATGGACCAATTGACGCTGTAAAGAATGCCTTTAATTCAACTGATGATTTTCTTTATACTGATTTAATGGATTATAGTGAACATGCTCTAACGGCTGGTTCTAATTCAAAGGCAGCTGCCTATGTTCAACTTCGACCTCAAGGTGAAGAACTTTGTGAGTATGGGGTTGGGGTTCATTTGAATATTACAACAGCGACGATTAAAGCCATGATTTCAGCGATGAATCGTATTTATAAAAATATAAAAAAGGAAGGATAATTTATGGAAGAACTCATTTTATCAATTCTTGTGCATAATAGTGCAGGAGTTTTGACGCGTGTGAGTGGTTTGTTTTCAAGACGAGGTTACAACATTGATAGTTTAACAGTGGGTCCTACAAATACAGAAGGGATTTCAAGAATGACAGTTGTTGCTCATGGAAATCAACAGATTTTGGAACAGATTGAAAAACAACTCAGAAAATTGGAAGATGTCTTAGAAATTTTTGCTTTATCGGCTGAAACATCTGTTTATCGTGAACTGGTGATGATTAAAGTAGAAGCAAATCAAGACACACGTGCAGATATTGTTTCAATTGTAGATATTTTTAGAGCAAAAATTGTGGATGTGTCACCTGATTCAATGGTCATTGAAGTGACAGGAACACATAGTAAGATTAATGGCTTATTGGCTATGTTAGATGGGTTCAATATTGTTGAGATTGTTCGTACTGGGGTTGCTGGTATTGCAAGAGGTCTTAATGATTTTGAAATAAATAAAAAAGAAAACAGGGGGTAAAAAAAATGTCAAAAATTTATTATGAATCAGATTGTAATTTAGCTTTATTAGATGGAAAGACAGTCGCTATTATTGGTTATGGGTCACAAGGTCATGCACATGCATTGAACTTAAAAGAGTCTGGAGTTCATGTCATTGTTGGTTTATATGAAGGATCTAAATCATGGGCTAAGGCTGAAGCTCAGGGATTTGAAGTTTATACTTCAGCTGAAGCTGCTAAAAAAGCAGATATTATCATGATTTTAATTAATGATGAATTACAGGCAAAATTATATAAAGAATCTATAGAACCAAACTTGGAAGAAGGAAACATGTTGATGTTTGCACATGGATTTAATATCCATTTTGGACAAATCGTACCACCAAAAAATGTGGATGTCACAATGATTGCACCAAAAGCACCGGGACATACAGTGCGTAGTGAATATCAGGCTGGTAAAGGAACACCATGTTTGGTAGCTGTAGAACAAGATGCGACAGGTCGTGCTTTGGATATCGCTTTAGCTTATGGTTTAGCTATCGGTGGAGCAAGAGCAGGTATTTTGGAAACAACATTTAGAACAGAAACAGAAACAGATTTATTTGGTGAACAAGCTGTTTTATGTGGTGGTGTCTGTGCCTTAATGCAGGCAGGTTTCGATACTTTAGTAGAAGCAGGATATGATCCAAAGAATGCATATTTTGAATGTGTTCATGAAATGAAATTAATTGTAGATTTGATTTATCAATCTGGATTTGAAGGAATGAGATATTCTATTTCAAATACTGCTGAATATGGTGATTATATCACTGGACCAAAGATTGTTACTGATGAAACAAGAAAGGCTATGAAAAACATCTTAAAAGATATTCAAGATGGTACATTTGCGAAAGATTTCTTATTAGATATGTCAGCAGCTGGAGGACAAGCTCACTTTAAAGCAATGCGTAAATTAGCAAAAGAACATCAAAGTGAAAAAGTAGGTAAAGAAATTAGAAGTTTATATAGCTGGTCTGATGAAGATAAATTAATTAATAACTAAAATCACACACACTTTGTGTGTGTTCAGTAAAGAGTCTATTGACTCTTTAGTGAGGACATACAAAGGAAAAGGGGGAATAAGAGATGTCAATGACAATGACACAGAAAATATTGGCTGATCATGCGGGGTTAAAAGAAGTGAGTGCTGGTCAATTGATTGAAGCAAAATTAGATGTGGTCATGGCAAATGATATTACAGGACCAATGGCTTTGCCTATTTTTAAACAAATGGCAGACCATGTTTTTGATAAAGACAAGGTTGTTTTGGTACCTGATCATTTTACACCAAATAAAGATATGAAATCGGCAGAAAATTCTAAGGCTATCAGAGAATTTTCTAGAGAACAATGTTTAACACACTATATGGAACAAGGAAAATGTGGTGTTGAACATGCCATTTTACCAGAACAGGGAATTGTTGTGGCAGGTGAATGTATTATCGGTGCTGATTCTCATACATGTACTTATGGGGCTTTAGGTGCTTTTTCAACAGGAGTAGGAACAACAGATATAGCAACAGGTATGGCAACAGGTGAACTTTGGTTTAAAGTCCCAAGTGCCATCAAGTTTGTATTAAAAGGTGAATTACAGCCTTATGTCAGTGGTAAAGATGTTATCTTACATATTATTGGACGTATTGGTGTTGATGGGGCTTTATACAAATCTATGGAATTTACTGGGGATGGTGTAGCTTCACTGACAATGGATGATCGTTTTACAATTTGTAATATGGCTATTGAAGCAGGGGCTAAAAACGGAATCTTCCCAGTTGATGAAATAACACGTGAATATATGCAAAAACATTCTAAGAAAGTCTATAAAGAATATCAGGCTGATGAAGATGCCGAGTATGATGAAGTCATTGAAATTGACTTATCAAAGATTACACCAACAGTGGCTTTCCCTCATTTACCGGGTAATGCACATACAATGGAAGAAATCAATGAAAGTGAAAAAATATATATTGATCAAGTTGTGATTGGTTCATGTACGAATGGACGTTTAAGTGACTTGCGTAAAGCTGCACAAATACTCAAAGGAAAAAAGGTGGCAGATACTGTAAGAGTCATGGTGATTCCAGCCACACAAAAGATTTTTGTGGAATGTATTAGAGAAGGTTTAGCAGAAATTTTTGTTGAAGCGGGATGTGCATTCAATACACCAAGCTGTGGTCCATGTATGGGTGGACATATGGGCGTCATGGCTAAAGGTGAAAAATGTGTTTCCACAACAAATCGTAATTTCGTTGGAAGAATGGGTGATACAGAAGCTTTAATTTATTTGGCTTCACCGGAAGTGGCAGCGGCAAGTGCCATTGCAGGTTATATTGCTGATCCAAGAAAGGCAGGGAATTAGTATGAAGGCAAAAGGAACAGTATTGAAATATGGAGATAATGTGGATACAGATGTGATTATTCCAGCACGTTATTTAAATTCATTTGATGCTAAGGAATTAGCCAGTCATGCGATGGTAGATATTGATCCAACATTTACACAACGTTTAAAACCGGGTGATATTATGGTAGCTGGAAAAAACTTTGGTTGTGGATCATCTCGTGAACATGCCCCACTTGCTTTAAAGACAGCAGGGGTCAGCTGTGTGATTGCTCAGTCTTTTGCCCGTATTTTTTATCGTAATTCTTTGAATATTGGATTTGCGATTCTGGAATGCCCAGAAGCAGCCAAAGATATTGATGAAGGAGATCAAGTGGAAGTTGATTTTGATGCTGGAGTTATTAAGAATCTTACCAAAGATAAAAAATATCAGGCACAGCCATTTCCAGAATTTTTACAGAAAATGATTCAAGCCAATGGTTTGGTTAATTATGTCAATCAAAAAAGAGAGGGGAAACTATGAAAAAAACAATAGCAGTCATTCATGGAGATGGTATTGGTCCAGAAATCGTTAATGAAGCATTGAAAGTGTTGGATGCGGTTGCTTTGAAATATCATCATACATTTGATTATCAATATATTGATATGGGTGGAATTTCTATTGATAAACACGGAGTTCCATTAACTGATGAAGCTATTGAAATAGCTAAAAACAGTGATGCTGTTTTATTGGGATCTATTGGTGGAGATACCAATACTTCTCCATGGTATCAGTTAGAACCATCTTTAAGACCAGAGGCAGGATTATTGAAAATGCGTAAAGCATTAGGATTATTTGCCAATTTAAGACCTGCTTATTTATATAAAGAGTTAAAAGGTGCTTGTCCTTTAAAAGAAGAATTAAGTCAAGATGGTTTTGATATGATCATCGTTCGTGAATTAACAGGAGGACTTTATTTTGGTGAAAGAGAAACCAAAGAAATTGATGGACAGATGGTCGCTCATGATAATTTAATTTACAGTGAATCAGAAATACGTCGCATTGCCAAACGTGCTTTTGAGATTGCGATGAAACGTCGTCGTCAAGTCATTAGTGTGGATAAAGCTAATGTTTTAGATACATCACGTTTATGGCGAAAAGTCGTCAATGAGGTAGCTGAAGATTATCCAGATGTGAAGCTGGAACATATGCTGGTTGACAACTGTGCCATGCAGCTCGTCAAAAATCCACAACAGTTTGATGTGATTTTGACAGAAAATATGTTTGGTGATATTTTAAGTGATGAAGCAAGTATGCTGACAGGATCGATTGGTATGTTATCAAGTGCATCATTAAGAGAAGATCAATTAGGTATGTATGAACCAAGTCATGGAAGTGCACCTGATATTGCTGGAAAAGATATTGCCAATCCTATCGCAACAATTCTTTCAGCAGCGATGATGTTACGTTATTCTTTTGATATGGATGAAGAAGCCAATGCGATTGAAAAGGCTGTGGAGAAAGTGATAGAAAAAGGATATCGAACAGTGGATATTATGTCAGAAGGAAAACAACAAGTGACATGTTCTAGAATGGGACAGTTGATAGTAGAAAATTTATAGTGAGGTAATGATATGAAAAGTGATCAAGTCAAAAAAGGAGTAGAAAGAGCACCACATCGTTCTTTATTTAACGCTTTAGGTATGACGGAAGAAGAATTGGATAGACCACTTATTGGGGTTGTGAATTCTTATAATGAGATTGTACCAGGACATATGAATTTAGATAAAATTGCTGAGGCAGTTAAAAAAGGAATTTATTTGGCAGGAGGAACACCTGTTGAAATTCCTGCCATTGCAGTCTGTGATGGAATAGCAATGAATCATACAGGGATGAAATATTCTTTGGTCACAAGAGAATTGATTTGTGATAGTACTGAATGTTTAGCTAATGCACATCAATTTGATGGTCTGGTTATGATTCCTAACTGTGATAAAAATGTTCCCGGTTTATTAATGGCAGCAGCCAGAATTAATATTCCAACTATTTTTGTCAGTGGTGGACCAATGTTGGCTGGAAGAAGATTGGATGGCAAACAAACATGTCTATCATCTTTATTTGAAGCTGTAGGACAATTTAATGCTGGTAAAATAACAGCAGAAAAATTAAAAGAATTTGAAGAAAAAGCATGTCCAACTTGTGGTTCTTGTTCAGGTATGTATACAGCCAATTCCATGAACTGTTTAACAGAAGTTTTAGGAATGGGATTAAAAGGCAATGGAACAATCCCAGCTGTCTATAGTGAAAGAATAAGATTAGCTAAACATGCAGGTATGCAAATTATGGAATTAGTCAAAAAAGATATCAAACCAAGAGATATCATGACAAAGGATGCGTTTTTAAATGCATTAACAGTTGATATGGCCTTAGGTTGTTCAACAAACTCTATGTTACATTTACCTGCTATCGCTTATGAAGCGGGTGTTGAATTAAACTTAGAGATTGCTAATGAAATTAGTAAGCATACACCAAACTTATGTCATTTAGCTCCTGCGGGAGATACATTTATGGAAGATTTAAATGAAGCTGGTGGTGTCTATGCTGTAATGAATGAATTAGATCAGTTAGGCATTTTACATACTGATGTATTAACTTGTACGACAAAAACATTAAAAGAAAATATTGCTGGATGTGTGAATTTAAATCCAGAAATTATTCGTCCGGTAGATAATCCATATATGAAAACAGGTGGAATTGCTGTGTTGAAAGGAAATTTAGCTCCTGACAGCTGTGTTGTTAAACAAAGTGCAGTGGCTAAAGAAATGTTACAACATACAGGACCTGCCAGAGTTTTTGATAGCGAAGAAGAAGCTATTCAAGCTATTCGTGCTGGAAAAATTGTTGCTGGTGATGTTGTTGTGATTCGTTATGAAGGACCTAAAGGTGGTCCGGGAATGCGTGAAATGTTATCACCAACTTCAGAAATTGCAGGTATGGGATTAGATAAAGATGTTGCTTTGATTACAGATGGACGTTTCTCTGGCGCAACACGTGGAGCATCTATTGGACATGTGTCACCAGAAGCAGCAGTTGGAGGACCAATTGGACTTGTTGAAGAAGGTGATATGATTGAAATAGATATTATCAATCATCGTATTGAATTGTTAGTGAGTGATGATGTCTTAGAAGAAAGAAGAAAGGCTTTTAAACCAAAATTACCAGTTGTGAATGGATATTTGAAAAAATATGCGTCAATGGTGACTTCTGCAAACACTGGTGCTGTTTTAAAAGTCAAGGAATAGGGGGAAGTATATGTTATTAACTGGAGCCGATATAGTCATAGAATGTTTATTGGAACAAGGCGTTGATACTGTTTTTGGGTATCCCGGAGGAACAATCCTGAATGTTTATGACAGTTTATATAACTATCGTGATAAAATTAATCATGTTTTAACTTCTCATGAACAAGGAGCTGCCCATGCGGCAGATGGTTATGCCAGAGCAACTGGAAAAGTAGGCGTTTGCATGGCAACAAGTGGACCGGGTGCGACAAATCTTGTGACAGGCATAGCAACAGCTTATATGGATTCTGTCCCTTTAGTAGCGATTACTGCTAACGTAGGTGTGCCATTGTTAGGAAAAGATAGTTTTCAGGAAGTCGATATTACGGGTGTGACAATGCCTATTACAAAACACAATTATATTGTTAAAGATGTGGAAAATTTAGCACCTATTATTCGTAAAGCTTTCCAGATTGCAAAAGAAGGAAGACCAGGTCCAGTTCTTGTGGATATTACAAAAGATGTCACAGCTGCCAAATGTGAATATCAATCACAAAAACCAGAAAAAATTGAAAGACGCAGTTATACTTATCCAACATCTACTTTAAAACAAGCGATTGAAATGATTGAAAAAAGTCATAAACCATTTGTGTTTGTTGGTGGAGGAGTTGTACGTTCTCATGCTTCTGAAGAATTGCGTGAATTTGTTGAAAAGATTGATGCGCCTGTAACTGATTCATTAATGGGGAAAGGGGCATTTGATGGAACAAATCCACGTTATACAGGAATGCTTGGAATGCATGGAACAAAAACAAGTAATCTAGGTGTTTCTCAATGTGACCTTTTAATTGCGATTGGTGCCAGATTTAGTGATCGTGTCATTGGAAATGCACAAAGATTTGCTAAACGTGCAAAGATTATTCACATTGATGTCGATGAGGCAGAAATCAATAAAAATGTAAATGTGGATTTAGGAATTGTAGGCGATGCAAAAAGTGTTTTGAATGCATTGAATTTATTATTAAAACAACAGAATCATTCACAATGGTTAAAAGAAATTCGTGCTTTAAAAGAACAATATCCTTTAACTTATGATACAGATAAATTAACTGGGCCTTATGTGATTGAACAAATTGAAGCACTCACAGATAATAATGCGATTATCTGTACAGAAGTTGGTCAAAATCAGATGTGGGCTGCTCAATATTATCATTTTAAAAGACCATGTCAGTTGATTACAAGTGGTGGACTTGGAACAATGGGTTATGGTTTAGGAGCATCTATTGGTGTCAAATATGGAAAACCAGATCAATATGTCTTTAATATTGCTGGAGATGGCTGCTTTAGAATGAATATGAATGAATTGGCAACAGCTTCACGTTACAATGTACCTATTATTGAAGTGATTTTAAATAATCATGTCTTGGGAATGGTACGTCAATGGCAGACATTATTCTATGGAAAGCGTTATTCTGCAACAGTTTTAGATGATAAAGTTGATTTTTGTAAAACAGCAGAAGGTTTAGGTTGTAAAGCCATTAAAGTCACAAAGAAAGAAGAAGTGGCTCCAGCTATACTGGAAGCAATGGATAGTCAAGGACCGGTTGTAATTGAATGTGTGATAGAAGAAGATGATAAAGTCTTTCCTATGGTTGCACCGGGTGCTCCAATTGATGATGTCTTTGATCAAAATGATATTCAGGAATAGTCAAAAGCTATTCCTTTTCTTTTTAAAAACTTAAGAAAAAATTCATGGCTTTTCCATATAAATATGATAAGATTAAAAGCAGTGATATACAGAATGGGTGATGAAATGAATAAAGTCAAGGGATTAACAAATCAAGAAGTACAAGAACAAATGCGATTAGGTCATGTTAATATTTCACCAAAGCCATTGGTTAAAACACATAGACAGATTTTTTGTGAACATATTTTTACACTCTTTAATGCATATAATTTTGTAATTGCTTGTGCTTTAATTTATGTCCAAGCATGGTCAAGCTTATTTTTTGTATTGATAGTGACTATGAATACAATCATTCATATTTATCAAGATATACGTTCACGACAGATGGTAGCACGTTTGAATTTAATTATTTCACCTAAAACAAAAGTTTTACGTGAGGAACAAATATATGAAATAGATAATGAAGACATTGTTCTTCATGATGTTGTGCTTTTTGAAACGGGACAACAAATATCAGCAGATAGTGTCGTGTTAGATACACCCATTGAAGTTGATGAATCATTGTTGACTGGAGAAGCCGATCCTGTTTTTAAAGATGTGGGAGATCATTTGTTGTCAGGAAGTTTTGTCGTATCTGGAGCATGTCATGCACGTGTTGAGCATGTAGGAATAGATAACTATGCAACCAAAATAGCAAATGAAGCAAGAAAGCGTAAACCTGTAATTTCTGATTTAGTTGTGACTTTTAAAAAAGTCACACGTTTAACAAGTATGCTTGTCTTGCCTATTAGTATTTGTTTGATATATCAGGCTTTGGGGATTCGTAATGAAACATTAACATCAACTATTGTGAATACTTCAACAGCTTTACTTGGAATGCTTCCAATTGGTTTGGTTTTACTTACAAGTGTTTCATTAGCGACAAGTGTTGTCAGATTAGGAAAACGCAAAGTGCTTGTACAAGAGATGTTTAGTATTGAAACATTATCACATGTCGATGTGTTATGTCTGGATAAAACAGGAACATTGACACAGGGAAAAATGAAAGTACAAGATGTTTATACTTTTGAAAATCAATGGCATGATCAATTTATGAATATCATGAATTCATTTGTGAAAGGAAGTCTTGATAATAATGCGACCTTTTTAACGATGAAAGATTATTTTCAAGGAGAAGCACCTTATTCACCTTTGCGTAGAATATCTTTTTCTTCGGCTAGAAAATGGAGCGCTTTGGAACTGGAAAAAGTGGGTACTATTATTGTTGGAGCACCAGAAATTATTTTACCAGACTTGATATTACCGCTATCTATTGAATCAGCGAAACAACAAGGTGCAAGAATTTTGCTTGTAGCCAGACACTTTGATTTCGATAGTTTTCAAGACAATATGGAGCAAAGTACAGCCTTAGGCTTAATTGTTATATCTGATCCGTTAAGAGAAGATGCGAAAGAAACAATACAGTTCTTTAAAGAAAATGATGTTGATGTGAAAATTATTTCAGGCGATCATCCTGTTACTGTCAGTGCTTTAGCTAAACAGGCAGGAATTGAAAATGCTCAAAAATATATTGATGCTTCTACACTTACAACACCAAAAGAATTAGAAGATGCGATTATGAATTATCATGTGATTGGACGTGCCTCACCTTCACAAAAACATGAGATGATTCTATGTTTACAAAAACATAAACAAAAAGTCGCTATGACAGGTGATGGTGTTAATGATGTTTTGGCTTTAAAAGATGCTGATGTATCGATTGCAATGGGTTCTGGTTCAGATGCAGCTAAACAGATTTCACAGTTTGTCGTGATTAATGGGGAATTATCAACAATGGTAGATGTTGTCAAAGAAGGTAGACTAGACATTAATAATGTTACACGTTCAGCATCTATGTACTATTTAAAAACAATCTATACAATACTTATTTCTATGACTTGTATTGTTTTAAATATGCCTTATCCTTTTATACCTTTTCAAATGACATTATTAGATAACTTTGTTGAAGGGTTTCCTTCATTTATGATTTTATTTGAAAAAAATATATCTAAACAAAAAGAATCTATTGGTAGATATACATTACGTTATTCATTTCCTAATGCTATTGCGATTGTGTTATGTGTCATTGCATTAAAGTTATTAGCACCAGTTCTTTCGTTATCATTGAATCAAGTTTTTACCATTCTTTATTACACAACAGCTATATTATCTATTCATATGATTTATCGTATATATAGTCCTATTAATCTTTATCGTACAGTTGTCTTAATTATAGATATTATAGCGTTTGTTCTTGTTTCATATATCACATATGATTTATTACAACTTGCACCTATTAATATGCAATTATTCCAGTATATTTTGATTGTGCTGATATTTGGCTTAATGATATCAACATGTATATCTCAAATTGTCATTCGTTATTTGAATACACATCCTCAAGACTAGGCTTAGCCTAGTTTTTTGATTATAACTTATGTTAAAATAGGAATATAAGGATAGGTGATATTGATATGAAGGCGATGATTATTGATGATGATGCAGAATTTATAAATCAATTAAAAACATATTTAAATCAGACATTTAAGAATGTACAGATAGATACTTATATATCTTTTTGTAATGAGATTTATAATCAAGAATATGATTGTGTATTTTTAGATGTGATGTTAAAGGAGGGGGAAAGTTTTGAATATGGCATGAATATTTCAAAACTCTATCCTCGTACCATCATTATTTATATTTCAAGTGTCGATCATTTTGTTTATGACAGTTATCAACAAAATACATTTTTCTTTATTAGGAAATCACATTTTGATGAAGATTATCACAACTTTGTCAAGAAGTATCAAAAAATGCATTTGCAAGTTCAAGCAATGTTTTCTATTATTGTTCAAGGTATTCATATCAATATCAAGCAACAAGACATTATCTATGTAGAGTCATTGCGTAATCAAATCATCATTCATACATCTATGCAAACATATACTTCGTATCAGACACTTAAACAAACATATCAGGAATTAAATCATCAGCATTTTTATAGGTTAAATAACCATATCATTATCAATTTAGATTATGTTATAAGTATACAAAAACAGCATATTGAACTGGTCAAGCAAATTTGCATTCCTTTTACTCGAGGTAGTAAAAAACCATTTATACAAAAATATTTGCAATATAGGAGTCAACATATATGGAATGGATAAGTTTAAATATAATAGGTTCTTTATTACAAACATGGTTTGTAACAGAACTGTTAGATATAAAGAAAAATATGAGCTGGTTTTATAGAATAGTGATGGTTATTATAAATGTGAGTATTGTAACAATTTATGGATTAACAGATATTTCTGATATCCCACTAGTATTTATTCTTTTTATTTTAAATTTTATTTTAGCATATATATTTACTTATAATAAAATAAGTGAAATATTGTTTGTTGTGATGCTGGAAAATATGTATAGTTTGACAATGAATATAATATTATTATTTATCAATGAATTGTGTTTATTAGAATTGGATATTTATTATACTAAGATTTTTTATTTTGTATTAGGGTTTTTCTTTTTGAAAAGATTAAAAGTTATGCGTGTTACTTTGCACCAAACGAATGACTATATTTTGATTGTTATTTTATTTGGCTTATATTGTGTATCTTCATTTTTTACACAAGAATATCTTGTTTTAAAATCTAATACGCCTGAATTAATAAAAATGTTTGGAATCTTATTGTTATGTTTATTAAGTGTTTTTATACTCTTACTCTATCTGTTTGATTTAAACAATAAAAAAGAAAAATATGAAAAATTAAAACAAGAATTTAAAAATGAACAAGCATTACTTCATATCTATGATCAATTAAAGATGACAAAACATGATTTAAAACATGATTATCAATTAATCGATCATTATTTAAATCAAAAAGCTTATGTAAAGATTAAAGAGTTAATAAATAATCGAAAACACATTATTACATCAATACCTGTATTTGTGAAAACGAAAAATGAACTTATAAATGCAATCATCAATAATAAAATGATGAATGCAGATGTGAAAGGTATCAAAGTAGAATGTTTGATAAATATTCCTCAAAGTCTGCCTATCCAAGATTATGTTTTAAATGATTTGTTGTCTAATGTTTTAGATAATGCGATAGAAAACTGTCCTAAAAATGGTTTGATAAGGATAAATATTCTTTTTGGACAATCTATCTTACATATACAAGTGATTAATGATATAGATTTTTCGTTTGATCAGACATTGAAAACAAAGAAAGATAAGCAAAATCATGGATATGGATTAAAAAGCATACGTAGAATTGTTCATCAATATCATGGTGAAATGAACATTCAATATGATGATAAATCATTTATTATACAACTTTCTTTATTACTACAATAATACGATTTATCCTTAAAATGAACGGGTTATCATTGTTTTATTTCAATTTAAAATAATTTTCAATATAGTAAATATGAAAAAGGTTGGTGATGTTATGTTAGAAATGAAACAGATATGTATAAAATATGATAATCATGTTGTTTATAATTATGCTTATTTTTGTGCTAAAGATAATGAATTGACTGTTGTTGTTGGAAAAAGTGGGAGTGGGAAATCTACTCTGCATGAGTTATTGACTTTTCAAAGAACTGGAACTTATGAATATTATTATAATGATGAAAATATTGCTTATCTGAATGAGAATCAACAACAGAAATTTGTTCAAACACATATGGGTATTGTGAATCAAATACCTGCATTTATTAATGATTTAAAAATGAAAGATCATATTGCATTATGTCAGTCATTATTTCATGGTTATGATGTTGATGAACTAGCAGAGCAATTGGAAATCAAACATACATATTCTCTTTATCCTCAGCAACTTTCTGGGGGAGAAAAAATAAGAATGAGTATTTTATTGGCTTTGATCCATCAACCAGAAATACTCGTTTTTGATGAACCTACTGCATCCTTAGATAAACATCATACGCAATTGATTGTAAAATTGCTTAAAGCTTACGCTCATCAAGGACATACGGTTATTATTTTTACACATGATGCATTATTGAAAAAAGAAGCTGATGTTGTTTATCAGATAGAAAATTGCCAATTAACACAAAGTATAGTCAATGGTCCTCAAACGATCGAGATGAAACCGCCTATTTTAACAAATTCTAAACATTATACACAATATTTATATAAAATGTTTGAACATAGAAAGTTATTAAAAATAACTATGATTATTTTTGTTTCTTTGTCGATTGGATTATGTAGTTTTTCTATTTTATATGGTCAATCCGTTATTCAAAAGTATGCAGATCAGTTGGATCCTTTGAATAAAGGGGGTATATTTTATCATGAGTATTCTCTAATGGATACTGATCCACCTTCTATTGGTGAGGAACTGGACGCAGTCAAAGAACTGTCACATATAAAAATATGGCCGTTTGTTATTGATCAAAATTGGGAAAGTCACTTAAATGAAAATGATGAATATATGACATTAAGAATATATCAAAATGGGCATTTAGAAAACCAGTCAAAAATAGAAACAAGTGTGGGTGCTTTTTCTGTTGCATCATATAATGAGAATTATGATTATAAAATCAATGATGTTAAAGAAATTGATAATGATGAAGGTGTTTATATCTCGCCTGATTTTTTATATTTTTTAAAGACAGGTCAATTTATAGAAGATTTTGTTGCTCATAAAGATGAATTAGAAAGAATGTGTCAAGAAGTTAATGAAAAGACAGAAGTAGAAATTCCTATCAACGTCCCTGTTTACCGTATGATAGATAATGATATGGATGATATTTATTATAAGACAGTAAATGTTAAGATGAAAATCAAAGGGATTATAGAAACACCTTATTCATTTTCTATGTCTTCTATTAATGGTATTTTAGATGTTGATGTTTTTTATCCTTTTAGTGTTATAGAACAATATCAAAAAGAATTATCAAAGACAATACCAGAAGATGCCGTACCATTTTATTATAATTATTATCAGTTTGTAGTAGAAGATGGTTATGATTTTCATGAGGCTAAGGAAGATATAGAGACTTTAGGTTTTAAAGTTTCATCTACATATGATGAAATTTATACGAAAGTTCAAATTGTCAAACAATTAAATGAAAGTATTTTTATGATTTCAGGGTTAATTATGCTCGTTGTTTTAATGTTATTCTTTGGAGTCAAATATAATCAAAAACAAGATTATGTTGATTTTATTCACTTTTTTACAAGACGTGGATTAACAGTTTCACGTTCAAGAAAAATGTTGGGAATTTATTTTTTGTATGAGAGTTTGATTTGTATGATTTTATCTATTGTTTTTATGTTTATAATTGCATATGTATTTTTTGCTTTATTGTATAATGAAGTCTTTATTGTTCGTCCATCATTCTTTGCATTCTGTATTATTTTAAGTTTATGTATAGAAATAGGGATACCTATGCTTATATTAAGGGGGATTAGAAAATGATTAAATTAACACATTTATCTTCTCGTTATAAATCAAAGAAAGTGAAAGAACAAAGTATATGGATTCCTGAACATCATTTAACGTTTATTCAAGGATTGAGTGGGAGTGGAAAATCAACTTTATTATATAAATTAGGTTTGATTTCAAAGGATCAAAAGTATCATTATATGTATCATGAACAAGATTTAACAGCTCTTAACCAACGTCAACAAGCAGGTATGAGAAGATATTCTATTGGATATGTTTTTCAAGATTATGGATTACTTGAAAATATGAATGTTGGGGAATGTTTAAAATATTACAGTTATTTAAGTTCTGTAAAATTTGATGAAATGAAGATGCAAGAATTATTACATAAGGTCCATCTTTATTGTCATTGGAAACAAAAGATTATGACTTTGTCAGGTGGTGAAAAGCAAAGATTGGCTATTGCTTGTGCTTTGTTGAAAAAACCAGAAATTCTCATTTTAGATGAACCGACAAGTGCTTTAGATGAAAAGAATGAAAGAGAAATATTTCAATTATTAAAAGATTTATTGCATACAGAAGAATGTACAATTATTGTTGCTAGTCATAGTTATGTGGCTGAAGAATATGCTGATTGTATCTATGAGATGAATCAACAAGGCATTGTTTTAAAGAAAGAATGCCCAGATAATCCTATTCAACTGATACAAAAGTCAAAACATCATAGATGGTCATTTCTTTTATATTATTTAAAAATTCATCTTCAAAATGAAAAACTTATGAATATAATGATGGTGGTTGTTTTGATACTGGGTAGTTTAGGAACATTAGTGATACAAAAATCAATGAATCAGGCACAAGCTGGTGTTGACCAAAAGATGCAACGTATAGCTGATTTTCAAATCATGATTGAAACGAGTGATGTTTCACAAAAATTAGGTGCATATGATGAGGCTTCTCCATTATCTGTAGATTTGCTGGAGAATATTCAAAATTATGATGGAGTTAAAAAAGTTTATCCATTTTATGATTTATCAGTTCAAGTTGATGGTCAACAAATTCCTGTTTATCCTTTATATCCCGAAAATCAGCTTAAAGGGAAAGTATTTCAGACAATTCAAGAAGATAGACATCTTTATCCTTCTTATCATAGTGTTTATACAATGATTCATGATCAAAATGAGTATCATTTTTCAGATTTTACTTTTAATAATAAAATAAAGGTTGATAAAGAAATACCTGTGAGTGGTATTATGGCAATAGGTTTGAATGTAGCTTATGATAGTTCATTGGATTATATGTTGATGAATTATGAAGATATGGAATCATTAGCTTTACAGGCAGGGGTTCAACCAGTAAAAAGTGCTTCTGTTATATTTTGTGAAAATATTAATTCTTTGTATCAAGTAGAGGATTATATCGTAAATCATAGTGAAAATGTGAATATCAATGATCAATTTCAAGATACTGTATTATTAATCAATACAAAAAATGAAACATTGAGTATGTATACAATGGAAAAATATATTACAATTGTTTTGTTTACTTTGATTTTTATGTATATGTGTTACTGGTCACTGAAAAGACGTGAAAAAGAATTAACTATATTAAAGGCTAATGGTGTGATGTTTGATGAGTTTATTGTTCTTTTGAATCTGGATCAAATTTTTAAAATGTTTATATCATTGGTGGGTGTATTGATATTATCTTGGATTATTCAAATTCAATATTTAGAGATGATAGTTATTTTGGGTATTATTTATGGTTTGTCACTTTTGTGTTCTGTCATATTGTCTTGTGTTATGGTGAAAAATTTAAATCCTGAAAAAATCTTTAGAAATTAATCTGTTGAAAGCGTTATAATAAAGCGATATAATGTTGCTTAGGAGGATACGGGAAATGAAAAGATTATTAAATTGTACAACAAGTGAAATGTTATCAATGAACAAAGATGAATTGAAACAATCTATTTTAGCAAGTGAAGGAAGAACAATTATGACAGAAACAGTTGTGGCTTGTCCACCTTTACTTGGTGATTTAACAAATGCTGAATTAGCTGTTTCTTTTGGTAGTGATATGGTGTTATTAAATGTTTTTGATTGTGATCATCCTCATATCAATGGATTACCTGAAACAGATGAACCAGTGAAATTATTGAAGAAATTAGTAGGTAGACCAGTGGGATGTAATTTGGAACCTATTGATGAAAATGCAAAGATGATGGAAAACAGATTAGAAATTTCTCATGGTCGTCATGCGACAAAAGAAACATTTATGAAAGCAAAAGAATTGGGATTTGATTTTATCTGTTTAACAGGAAATCCTGGAACAGGTGTAAGTAATGCTTCTATTGAAAATGCGATTAAACTTGCGAAAGAATACTTTGGTGGAATGATTATTGCTGGTAAAATGCATTCAAGTGGAATTGATGAAGCATTAGTTGATTTAGATAGCATTGAAAGATTTATTGATGCGGGTGCTGATATTATCTTAATGCCTGCTGTTTATACAGTGCCTGGTTTATCAGAAGAAGAAGTCAGAGATGCTTGTAAATTAATTAAATCTAAAGGGGCTTTATCATTAAGTTCTATTGGAACTTCACAAGAAGGTAGTGATGAAGGAACAATTAGAGAAATCGCATTAGTGAATAAACGTTGTGGTATTGATATTCAACATATTGGTGATGCTGGATGGTGTGGTATTGCTTTACCTGAAAATATTATGGCATTATCTATCGCCATTAGAGGTAAACGCTGGACATATCATAAAATTGCATCTTCAGTGAATAGATAAGGATTCTCAGGAATCCTTTTTTTCTTAGATGAACGACTTTTCTTGAGATGAAGGGTTCTTTTTTATAAAATAAAAGAAAGAAGACTTTTTAAAGGAGAGTGTGAAATATGGATCATTATAATATTCAAAAATATGGAATTCATACAACGGGAAGTGTTTATCGAAATATTCCTGCGGGTTCATTAATTGAAAAAGCATTAATAAAAAAAGAAGGGCGTTTAAGTCGTGCTGGATGTTTATGTGTACATACAGGTGAAAGAACAGGACGTTCCCCTAAAGACAAATATGTTGTGGATACACCTGCAGTCCATGATAGAATTGCTTGGGGAAAAGTGAATCAGTCTATTTCTAGAGAGCAGTTTGATCAAGTTTATCAAGCCATTGTTCAACATTTTAAGGATAAAGATTTGTATATCTTTGATGGTTATGCAGGAGCTAATCCCAAATATTCTTATGGTTTTAGGATTATTAATGAAAAAGCAAGTCAAAATCTTTTTATTTCAAATTTATTGATTAAACCAACACCACGTGAATTGCAACATTTTCAAGAAGATTATCTGGTATTAGTTGCTCCTGACTGTCATATTGATGCATCGGTTGGTCTAAATAGTGATGTGGCTGTTATCATTGATTATGAAAAACAAATTGTATTAATTGCTGGAACGGGTTATTCTGGAGAAATTAAAAAGAGTATTTTCTGCGTTATGAATTATATGTTACCTCAGCGTAATGTTTTTACAATGCATTGTTCAGCGAATATAGGAGAAGATGGTAATACAGCATTGTTTTTTGGTTTATCTGGTACAGGAAAGACAACTTTATCAACAGATCCTCATCGTAAACTTATTGGTGATGATGAACATGGTTGGTCACGTACATCAGTTTTTAACTTTGAAGGGGGATGTTATGCAAAATGTATTAATCTTTCAAAGAAAAATGAGCCAGATATATGGGAAGCTGTGAGATTTGGTGCTCTAGCAGAAAATGTAAGTTTATTTGAAGATACGAGAATCATTGATTTTGATGATGATTCGATTACTGAAAATACACGTGTGGGATATCCTTTGAATTTTATTAAAAATATTGAGCCTAGTGGTATGGGACCTATCCCTAAGACAATATTCTTTTTGGCTGCTGATGCTTTTGGGGTTTTACCACCTATTTCTAAGTTGGATATGAATTCTGCGGTCTATCACTTTGTATCTGGATATACAAGTAAACTGGCAGGAACAGAAAATGGTGTTAGTGAACCACAGGCAACTTTTTCAACGTGTTTTGGTGAACCATTTTTGCCAATGGACCCATTGCTTTATGCAAAACAATTCCAGAAACGTATGACAAAAGCGGGTTCTAATGTTTTCTTAGTCAATACTGGATGGGTTGGTGGATCATATGGGGTAGGACGACGTATCCCATTAAAATATACAAGAGCTATGATTGAAGCAGCTATTAACGGTGAGTTGGATTATGTCAGTTACGAAGTTGATCCATTCTTTAATTTGAATATACCTTTATTCTGTCCAGGAGTACCAACGGAATTATTAAATCCACGTACAACATGGGTAAGTAAAGATGCTTATGATTTAACTGCTCAAAAGCTGGTTGAAATGTTCCAAGAAAATTTTAAGCAATATCATCATTTCCCAGAAGCGATTATTCATGCAGGACCAGGTGGAAAAGTGAATAATACATTTTAGTGGCAACTTCGTTTGCCACTTTTTAGTATAGAAAATAAAAGAAAAAGACATACTATGTATGAAAATAATTATGTATAAAAGTTGCTTTATGGTAAGAAACATGATATTTTATATATAGTTAGACAAAGCTAACTATATATAAAATATCAATTTGATAAAACAGGAGGATATGAAAATGAGTAAAATTATAAGTGTTTATGCTAGAGAAGTTTTAGATTCACGTGGAAATCCAACAGTTGAAGTAGAAGTACAAAGTGAAAATGGTTCTTTAGGTAGAGCTATTGTTCCTAGTGGGGCATCAACAGGTGTTCATGAAGCTGTTGAATTAAGAGATAAAGATATCAATAGATATTTAGGATTAGGTGTTTTAAACGCTGTTAATAATGTGAATGGAGAAATTGCTGAAGCGATTATTGGCGAAGATGTAATGTCACAAAGAAAAATTGATCAAATGATGATTGATTTAGATGGAACGCCAAATAAAGGGCGTTTAGGTGCTAATGCGATTTTAGGGGTATCATTAGCAGTCGCTAAATGTGCTGCCAATGAATTGAAGATGCCTTTATATCGTTATATTGGTGGTGTTAATGCTCATATGCTTCCTGCACCAATGATGAATATTATTAATGGTGGGGCACATGCGGATAATAATGTGGATTTCCAGGAATTTATGATTATGCCAGTCAATGCACCTTCGTTTAAAGAAGCTATTCGTATGGGAGCTGAAGTTTTCCATGCATTAAAGAAAGTTTTAAAAGGAAAAGGATTAAACACTGCCGTTGGTGATGAAGGTGGTTTTGCGCCTAACTTAGCATCTAATGAAGAAGCAATTCAAACAATCTTAGAAGCGATTGAAACAGCTGGATATAAACCTGGTGTTGATGTGAAATTAGCTATGGATGTTGCAAGTAGTGAATTCTACAAAGATGGAAAATATACACTACCAGGAGAAAACAACAAATCATTTACGTCTCAAGAACTTGTTGATTTCTATGTTGAACTTTGTGATAAATATCCAATCATTTCCATTGAAGATGGATTAGATCAAGATGATTGGGAAGGATGGAATTACTTAACTGAAAAATTAGGTGATTGTGTACAATTGGTTGGTGATGACTTCTTTGTTACAAATACAAAACGTTTACAACAAGGTATTGAAAAAGGTGTTGCTAATTCTATTTTGATTAAAGTGAATCAAATTGGAACTTTAACAGAAACATTAGAAGCGATTGAAATGGCTCAAAAAGCAAATTATACAGCTGTTATTTCTCATCGTTCTGGAGAAACTGAAGATACAACAATTGCTGATATTGCAGTTGCAACTAACGCAGGTCAAATTAAAACAGGTTCTGCATCTCGTACAGATCGTATTGCGAAATACAATCAATTGATGAGAATTGAGGATGAATTAAAAGATCAAGCTTTTTATGCTGGAAAAACAGCTTTTTATCAGTTGAATCAATAATACACAAAAAGCTCATTCAATATTTTGTGATGAGCTTTTTGCATATTCTTTTAATAAAGTGAAACCATAAGGAATAGCAAAACATTGGTAACCTTCATTTTGAAGTTTTTTTGAAAGTTTTTTTGCATTTTTGCCTGTTTCACAAATTAGATAGATTGACTTATCAAATGGAAGAAAAGAAATTTGTGAATTAAAAATACTAAGAGGAATATTAATAGTTTCATTAAAATGCTGTTGTTGAAATAATTCGTGTTCTCTTAAATCAATAACAATATTCTGCGGATCTTGAATAAGTTGTTCTATACTGACATACATCAATTATCACCTATATTAATGTATGCCTTTTTTAAAAGTGTGTTCAAATGAAAATGCTTATAAAATAAATTGGAAAATATCTTCTTCACTATTAATATCAAATATATGTACTGTCAGTGAATCAAGTTGTTCTTGAGTGCATGACTGAATTGTTGCAAGGGTGTCTTTTGAAAGGTGTCCTAACTTTGATTTGAGTAGTTTGATTAAAGTCTGAATGATACCTTCATTTCTTCCAATAGATTTCCCTTTGTTTAAGTTCTCTTTTCCATAATCTCTGATAGCTTGACACATATCAACTTTCTCCTTGATATCTAAATTAGCTTAATTGTAAATAATGTAGAATATCTTTCTCACTATCAATATCAAATATATGTACTGTCAGTGAATCAAGTTGTTCTTGAGTGCTTGACTGAATTGTTGCAAGGGTGTCTTTTGAAAGGTGTCCTAACTTTGATTTGAGTTGTCTAATTAAAGTCTGAATGATACCTTCATTTCTTCCAATAGATTTCTCTTTGTTTAGGTTCTCTTTTCCATAATCTCTGATAGCTTGACACATATCAATTTTCTCCTCCTTTACCTTCTCATAAATCTGTGTGTTCTTTGTCAGTGCTGCGATTGTGACTGCAATGTCGTGGCTGATTGTGATATCATGATCTTCATCATATTGATGATTGTATAAATACCTTAATCCTATGATTAGCTCCTTAAGCTCCTGGCTATGAAATCTCTCTGGATCGAGGTATCTCATTTCAATGAGCGGATAGGATGCAGCATTCATATAATCCTTTAAGGCAGGAGGCATGGGGTTCATCATGTCCTCGTATGTTCTGGGAGCTTTCCACTTCTTCTGTCCATAGTAGACAACAAATGTCATGACACCTTTAATCATCTGATGAGTGGAGCGATAGAGATTGAACTGCTGAAGGTAGTTCATCTCATCATATTCTCTTGTTCTTTGGAACATGCCATGATCAATCTGGGATTGATGCTCTATGCCAATCAGACATTCTGTGCCATCAATGTTGACAAAATAGATGTTGTCACGTTCACGCTCTCTGGTGATGTTTTGATTAGGAAGGTGGGAATCGAGATTGGAATCGGACAGAGAGATGTCGTCATAATGGATCACAGCGTTTTCATAGAAAAGGATGCCATTGATAAAATCAGCAGCGACATGACAGTTTTTGAATAGGGATCTGATGCGAATATCAAAAATCTTTCTGAGCATATAATTTTTCTTAGACATGAATAATACCTCCTATTATTCATATATACAGAAAAAACGGATTTTTCTTTTTTTTCAGAGAAATTTTTAAAATATTTTCATCATACAGACATATTATAACATAAAGATTGCTAAAAGCATATATTTGTGAACGTAGACTATGAAAAAAGAGAGTTTTATACTATCTTTAGAAATGAATTAATTTTCAAAAAAACATGTTTTTTGTTCTTTTTATGGAGTGATGATGAAAAATGATTTTATAAAACGAATGATTATTTTTATTTTTTAAAAATGACATTTATTATCGAATGAACATCTATAAAAGCAATTGAAAATCAATGATAAGAATGTTATAATTTGCACATGGAGGATTGAGAAAAATGGACAAAAAAACAATTAAAGATATTGAAGTTACTGGAAAAACTGTCTTAGTTCGTGTTGACTTCAATGTACCTAGAAACAAAGAAACAGGAGAAATTACTAATGACAACAGAATTGTTGCCGCTTTACCAACTTTAAAATATTTGTTAGAACAAAAACCAAAAGCTATCGTATTGTTCTCACATTTAGGTAAAGTAAAAACTGAAGAAGATAAAGCTAAAAATGATTTATCTGTTGTAGCTCCTAGATTATCTGAATTATTAGGAGTAGATGTTAAATTTGTAAACTGTACAAGAGGACCTGAACTTGAAAATGCTGTTAAAGAAGCTAATAATGCTCAAGTCATTTTAGTACAAAATACACGTTATGAAAAAGGTGAAAGCAAAAATGATCCTGAATTAGGTAAATATTGGGCATCACTTGGAGATGTATTCGTTGAAGATGCATTTGGTTCAGTACATAGAGCACATGCTTCTACTGCTGGAATTCCTGCTCATTTACCATCTGCTGCTGGATTCTTAGTTGAAAAAGAAATTGCTTATATTGGAAAAGCTGTAAGTGATCCAGAAAGACCAATGGTTGCTATTTTAGGTGGAGCTAAAGTTTCTGATAAGATTTTAGTTATTGAAAACTTATTAAAGATTGCTGATAAAGTTATCGTTGGTGGAGGTATGACTTATACTTTCATGAAAGCTATGGGACATGAAATTGGTAATTCTTTAGTTGAAGACGATCGTATTGAAGTAGCTAAAGAAATTATTGAAAAAGGTGGAGATAAATTAATCTTACCTGTTGATTCAGTAATCAATAATGCATTTGCTGCTGAAGGTGATATTAAAGTATGTGGTGAAGATATTCCAGAAGGATACATGGGATTAGATATTGGACCTAAATCAGTTGAAAATATCAAAGCTGCTTTAGAAGGAGCTAAAACTGTTGTATGGAATGGACCAATGGGTGTATTTGAAATGGAACCATTTGCTAAAGGAACTATCGCTGTATGCGAAGCTTTAGCAAACTTACCAGATGCTAATACAATCATCGGTGGTGGAGATAGTGCTGCTGCTGTTATGCAACTTGGATATGCTGATAAAGTTTCTCATATCTCAACTGGTGGAGGAGCTTCATTAGAATATATGGAAGGTAAAGTATTACCTGGTATTGCTGCAATTGATGATAAATAATAAGGGGATTATAAAAATGAGAAAACCAATTATCGTAGGAAACTGGAAAATGAATAAAACAATTGCTCAAACAAAAGAATTTGTTGAAGCAGTTGATGGAGCATGTACTGATAAAGCTGATTGGGGAATTGCAACACCATATTTAGCTTTACAGACTGCTAAAGGTGCAGCTCAAAACTTAATTGTTGCTGCTCAAAACTGCCACTTTAAAGATAGTGGTGCATATACTGGTGAAGTCAGTGTTGAAATGTTGAAAGAAATCGGAGTGGAATGGGTTATTTTAGGACATTCTGAAAGAAGACAATATTTTGGTGAAACTGATGAAACAGTCAATGCAAAAATGCGTCAAGTTTTATCAAACGATATGACTCCAATTGTATGTGTTGGTGAAACTTTAGAACAATATGAAGCAGGAACAACAAAAGACGTTGTGAAAACACAAACTGTAGCTGCATTTAAGGATGTATGTCCAAATTGTGCGAGTCGTGTTGTTATTGCATATGAACCAGTATGGGCTATTGGTACTGGAAAAACTGCAACTAACGAAATTGCTCAAGATGTTTGTGCATATATTAGAAGTGTTGTTGCTGAATTATATGGACAAGAAGTTGCTGATAAGGTAAGAATCCAATATGGTGGATCAGTTAAACCAGAAGGATTAAAAGCTTTATTAGAACAACCAGATATTGATGGAGCATTAGTTGGTGGAGCTTCTTTAAAAGAAGATTCTTATAAAGCAATGATTGCTGCATTAGATTAATGAAAGAAGTGAGTCAACCTGTGGGTTGACTCTTTGTGTATAAAATATTTTTGATATAACTTTTCATTGTGAGAATTGAAAAGGTTTACATAAAATGTAAGAGGTTTATTTTTAAAAAATATCTTCTCTTGCTTGTTTTTTCACAAGGAATATAGTATATTAATCCTATAAATATTAATGATGTCGGAGGAAATGTTATGGCAGAAAAAAAAGCTGTAAAAAAAGAAGCCCCAAAGGCTGAATGGACTAATGAACAAATTGATGCTCATATTGATGAGTTAGTTCAAAAAGCATTAGTTGCATTAGACAAATTTGAATCTTATAGTCAAGATGCAGTTGATTACATTGTTGCTAAATGTTCTGTTGCTGGATTAGATCAACATGGTGTTTTAGCAGAAGCAGCTGTCAACGAAACTGGTAGAGGTGTTTTTGAAGATAAAGCTGTTAAAAACTTATTCGCCTGCGAATATGTAACAAGTAATCTTCGTCACTTGAAAACAGTTGGAATTATTAATGAAGATCCTTTAACTGGAATCACTGAAATTGCTGAACCAGTTGGAGTTATTTGTGGTATTGTACCAACAACAAATCCAACTTCAACAGTTATTTTTAAATCTTTAATTTCATTAAAGACAAGAAACCCAATTATTTTCTCATTCCATCCATCTGCATATGAATGTTCAGTTCAAGCTGCAAAAGTTATCAGAGATGCTGCAATTGCTGCTGGAGCTCCTGAAGATTGTATTCAATGGATTGGTGTACGTGGATCTATGTATGCAACAAATGCATTAATGAATCATCCTAATGTTGCTACAATTTTAGCAACTGGTGGTAATGCAATGGTTAAAGCTGCTTACTCTTGTGGTAAACCTGCTTTAGGTGTTGGTGCTGGTAACGTACCTGCATACGTTGAAAAAACATGTGTATTAAAGAGAGCTGTTAATGATATCGTGTTATCAAAATCATTTGATAATGGTATGATTTGTGCTTCTGAACAAGCTGCAATTGTTGACCAAGAAATTTATAATGAGTTTAAAGAAGAAATTTCTCGTTTTAAAGTATACTGGGTAAACGGTGAAGAAAAAGCAAAACTTGAAAAATATATGTTTGGTGCTGAAGCATATAGTGATAAAGTCAATGAAGTTGGTACAGTTAATGCTGCTGTTGTTGGTAAACCTGCAACATGGATTGCTGAACAAGCAGGATTTAAAGTGCCAGAAGATACACAAATCTTACTTGCTGAATGTAAAGAAGTTGGTCCAAATGAACCATTAACAAGAGAAAAATTATCTCCAGTATTAGCTGTATTAAAAGCAACTTCAACTGAAGATGGTATCAATAAATCTGCTGCAATGGTAGCATTCAATGGTTTAGGACACTCTGCTGCTATTCATACACAAAATCATGATATTGCAGTAGAATTTGGTTTAAGATGTAAAGCTATTCGTGTTATTGAAAATGCCCCATCTACATTTGGTGGAATTGGTTCAGTTTATAATGCGTTCATTCCATCATTGACATTAGGATGTGGTTCTTATGGTCATAACTCAGTTTCTAACAACGTTAGTGCTGTAAACTTATTAAATATTAAGAGAATAGGGAGACGTAACAACAATATGCAATGGGTTAAACTTCCTCCAAAAATCTACTTTGAAAGAAATTCAATTAGATATTTAAGAGATATGAAATACATGGAAAAAGCCATGATTATTACTGATAGAGGTATGTACAATCTTGGATATGTTGAAAAGATTGAAGACGTTATCAGAAGAAGACGTAATAAAGTTGACTTAGAATTATACTTTGATGTAGAACCTGATCCAAGTATTGATACAGTTAACGAAGGTGTTGAATTAATGAGAAAATTCCAACCTGATGTTATTATTGCGTTAGGTGGAGGATCTTCAATGGATGCTGCAAAAGTTATGTGGTTAATGTATGAACATCCAGAAGTTAACTTTGATGATATCAAACAAAAATTCATGGATATCAGAAAACGTGCATTCAAATTCCCTGAATTAGGTAAGAAAGCAAGATTAATCTGTATCCCAACAACTTCTGGTACAGGTTCAGAAGTTACACCATTTGCCGTTATTACTGATAAGAAAGCAAATAAGAAATATCCATTAACTGACTACGCTTTAACTCCAACTGTAGCTATTGTAGACCCAGAATTCGTTATGAGCTTACCACCAGCAATTGCTGCTGATACTGGTATTGACGTTTTAACTCATGCAATTGAAGCATATGTATCAATTTTAGCTTCTGACTTTACTGATGGATGGGCTAAACAAGCTGTTAAGATGGTATTTGATTACTTAGAAGAATCAGTGAAGAAAGGAACTCCATTAGCTAGAGAAAAAATGCATAATGCTGCAACAATCGCAGGTATGGCATTCGCTAATGCATTCTTAGGTATGAACCACTCTATGGCTCATAAGATTGGTGGAGAATGGCATATTCCTCATGGACGTACAAATGGTATCTTATTACCACATGTTATTAGATACAATGGTACTGTTCCAACTAAATTAAATATCTGGCCAAAAATTGAAAACTATAAAGCAGATGTTAAATACATGGAATTAGCTCAATTAATTGGATTAAAACCAAAAACTCCTGCTGAAGGTGTAGAAATGTTCGCTGAAGCAGTTGAAAAATTATGGGTAAGCGTTGGTGGAGCATATAACGTTAAATCACAAGGTATCGACAAAGCTGCTTGGGAAGAATCAGTTCATAGAATTGCTATGAATGCTTATGAAGATCAATGTACTCCAGCTAACCCAAGAATGCCAATTGTTAAAGATATGGAAGAAATCTTACGTACAATTTATGATTATGAATCTAAATTTGCAACTAAAGATGCAAAATAAAAAATAAAAGCATGACCGTGATGGTTATGCTTTTTTTGTGTAAACAGATATGATGAGAAACTGGGGACTTTTCAAGAAGGCGTCAAGATTAGTTTTATTGGTATAAAGAGTTATTGAATCAAATGGTGAAGATTTAGATTAAGTAAAAAAGGACATATCAGCAGTATATGTCCTTTCCATATTCATATGTTAGCGTATCTTTATTTTTTCCAATCTTCCAGCATTTTAAGAGCTTGGTCTAAAACTTTAGCACCATCCATCATACCATAAGTACGCATATCAATAACATCAACAGGGATAGCGTTTTTCACTTGTTCTTTGATAGATTTTAAACGGAAACGAACTTGAGGACCAAGTAATAAAACATCACAAGGATCAGCAGCATATTCTGTTGTTAGAGCTGTTTCACTGATTGCCCAAATTTTCGCATCCAAACCTCTTTCCTCAGCAGCTTTTTGCATTCTTGTTACAAGTAAGCTAGTTGACATACCAGCACTACATGCTAACATAATTTTAACCATTTTCATATTCCTCCTTATTTATTTCATTCTATAATATTATTATACACCCATTCACCATTTTATGAAATATTAAAGATGGAATTTCATAAAATTGTTGACTTATGAATAAGACTTGATTACCATAATAAAGAAAATAAAAGTAAAGGAAAAGAAGTATGAAAAAGAAAGATATTATTTTTATTATAGGTTTATGCATAGTCATTGGCATTATGTATCTTGTTTATGAACTTACACAAAAGGAAAAAAATGGTGAAATAGAAGTTTATTATCATAATGAAGTGATTGAAACAATTGATATATCTAAAGATCAAACATACACTTTTGAAGGTGATTATGGTGTTTTTCATTTGGAAGTGAAAGATCATCAATATCGTGCAATAAATGTTGAATGCCCGAATCATGATTGTGAAAAAGTAGGATGGGTCAAAGAAGGGAGTTCACGCTCTATTATTTGTGCACCTAATGATATTTATGTGATTCAACCAGATCTGGAATCGTCACATTAACTTATTTTCATGAGAGATTAATCAAATGTTCACATAAAATTCATACCATCACGGTATGATAAAATTGTCTTAAGACAGGACATATAATATCAAATATAGACGACCCTCTCCCTATAAATTATCGTCTATAAATAAAGAAGAACGTTTTCCCCACGTTCTTTTTTGTTTGTAAATATAAAAGTTCACATAAAGTTCTCATAAAATTCACAGTAAATTCATATGACTCAGTTAATATATAGATGTCTTAAGACAAGACATATAATATCAAATATAGACGACCCCTCTCCCTATATTATAAATTTCGTCTATATATAAAAAAGAACGTTTCCCCACGTTCTTTTTTTATATAATTTGAAAGTGTTTTAAAGCGTTAAATATACCATGATTGTCAACATCTGTTGTTATATAAGAAACTTCATGAAATAAAAGGGGATTGCTGTTACCCATAGCTACAGAATCATGAGTATATTTTAACATTGGAAGATCATTTGTTGAATCACCAATACTGATAGTATCTTTTATTGTATATCCAAGATGATCAATGATATATTGGATGCCTGAAGCTTTAGAATAAGGGAAAGGGACGATTTCTAAAAAATCGATATCTCTTTGAATAATATGGAAGTCATCCTGTAATTCTTGTTTAAAAGATTCAATATCAGTATGAGGTTGATACCAGATTGTTAATTTATCAAAGGAAACATCATCATGAGAAGTAAAACTTCCTGTGTGAAAACCGATGTCTTGATAATGTTTTTGGATAGATTGAATAAAAGGGTGCTTCAAATTTTTAGAAAAATAAACACCATCATAGCCTTCCAGCATAGCATCAACTTGATGTTGATAAATGCTTTGGATTACTTTATGTTTTAGATTAGTATTTAATTGAGCGTGAAATAGGGGCTGATGATGATATTGAATGTAAGTGCCACAACCACAGATATAGCCATCAAAAGGGATGTTTCTAATCATTGAATCAATGGTTGAAAATGGACGACCGGTATTAATGAAACAAAGATGACTATTGGCTTGAGCCTGTAAAATGGCTTGGATTGTTGATGGAGGAATTGTTCCTGTTTTTTCATCAATTAATGTTCCGTCTATATCAAAAAAGATAAGTTTTGTCTGCATAAATATTTCTCCTTTTTTCATATCATAAGCTTTCTAAAGGATATGGTCAAGAGATAATGATGATGTTGTATTGCGAAAAATTTATCTCTATGATATAATTTTTTAAACTATGAGAGGGGTAGATAGAGATGTATAAGATTTTACACAAAGAAAAATTAAATGATGTTGTAGAGTTGATGGTAGTTCATGCACCCCATGTATCTAGAAAATGTGAACCGGGACAGTTTATCATTTTAAGGGTTGGAGAAGATGGTGAAAGAATTCCATTGACAATTGCTGATTATGATAGAGAAAAAGAAACAATTACAATTATTTATCAAATTGTTGGGTATTCTACAAAAGCATTGGCATTGTTAAATGAAGGCGATGATATTACTGACTTTGTAGGTCCATTAGGAGAACCAACAAAATTACATGCTTCTAAACACGTTGTCGGTGTTGCAGGGGGTGTTGGAAGTGCCCCACTTTATCCACAATTAAGAGCGTTAGCACAAATGGGTGTTGATGTTGATGTTATTATTGGTGGTAGAGAAGCTCAATATGTTTTATGGGCTGATGAATTTAGAAAATTCTGTAAGAATATTTATATCACAACAGATGATGGGTCATTAGGTCAAAAAGGATTTGTCACACAAGTTTTAGCTGATTTAATTGATCAAGGAGAATCTATTGATGAAGTCATTGCGATAGGTCCTGTACCAATGATGAAAGCGGTTGTTGGCGTTACAAAGCCTCATAATATCAAAACTTCTGTTTCATTAAATCCGATTATGATTGATGGAACAGGTATGTGTGGATGTTGTCGTGTAACTGTGGATGGAAAAATTAAATTTGCTTGTGTTGATGGACCAGATTTTGATGGATTACAAGTTGATTTTGATGAATTGATGGCACGTCAAAGAATGTTTAAAGAAGAAGAACATCAAATGGATGAACAAGCCAATCGTATGTGTAATTTAATGGGAGGTGTCAAATAATGCCAAATATGTCATTGGAAAAGGTGAAAATGCCTGAGCAGGAACCTCAAGTGAGAAACCAGAATTTTCAGGAAGTTGCCTTAGGATATACAGAAGAACAGGCAATGGAAGAAGCAACAAGATGTTTAAATTGTAGACATAGTCCATGTAAGAATGGGTGTCCTGTAGGTGTTCCTATTCCTGAATTTATCAGTGAAGTTGCCAAAGGTCATTTTGAAGAAGCCTATGAAATTATAACTCAAGAAAATGCTTTACCTGCCATTTGTGGGCGTGTTTGTCCTCAAGAAAATCAATGTGAAGGAAAATGTGTCAGAGGAATTAAAGGTGAGTCTGTTGGAATTGGACGTTTAGAAAGATTTGTTGCAGATTATCACCGTGATCATGGAAAGAAGAAAGAAAATCATATTGAAAAAAATGGTATCAAAGTAGCTGTAGTTGGAAGTGGACCAGCTGGAATGACTTGTGCTGGAGAACTTGCGAAAAAAGGATATGATGTCACTGTTTTTGAGGCTTTGCACAAAACAGGAGGCGTTTTATCATATGGTATTCCAGAATTTCGTTTGCCTAAAGATTTGGTACAAAAAGAAATTGATGGGGTAGCTGATTTAGGTGTTAAGTTTGAAACAAACGTTGTTGTTGGACGTTCCATAACAATTGATGAATTACAGGAAGAAGGTTATGCAGCTATCTTTGTAGGAAGTGGAGCTGGACTTCCTCGTTTTCAAGGGATTCCGGGTGAAAATTTAAATGGTGTTTATGCCGCTAATGAGTTTTTAACACGTGTGAATTTAATGAAAGGTTATGAATTTCCAAAGCATCCAACACCAGTGAAAATTAGTGATACTGTGTGTGTGATTGGAGCAGGAAATGTTGCGATGGATGCAGCCAGAACAGCCAAACGTCTTGGAGCTAAAAATGTTTATATCGTCTATCGTCGTGGAGAACAGGAAATTCCTGCCAGAGCTGAAGAAGTGCATCACGCTAAAGAAGAAGGTATCATCTTTAAGTTGTTGACAAATCCGGTTAAAATTGAAGGTGAAGACGGATGGGTAAAATCTATGGAATGTGTAGAAATGGAACTGGGAGAACCAGATGAAAGTGGTAGAAAAAGACCGGTTGTTAAGGAAGGTTCAAACTTTGTGATTGAAACAGGAACTGTTATTGTTTCCATTGGACAAAGTCCAAATCCATTGATTAGACAGACAACACCGGGCTTAGATACACAAAAATGGGGTGGAATTATTGTTGATGAAGAAACAATGAAAACATCTAAGGAAGGTGTCTATGCTGGTGGCGATGTCGTGACTGGAGCAGCAACTGTTATTTTAGCAATGGGTGCTGGAAAAAAAGCTGCCCAAGCTATTGATGAAGCTTTAAAACAGAAATAAATAAAAAGCGATTAGAGTCTTTCTAATCGTTTTTTTGCACAGCTTTACATGATTCTCTTTCCACCAGATAACAAGGAAGTTGAATACGCATAGGTAATAGTTTGGTATGATCTTTAATTGCCTGATGGAGAAGTTTTGCTCCAAATTGCCCCATATCAAAAGCTGGAGCGTAAAAAGTTGTAAGTGGTGGATATGTATAGTTACTGGCATCAATATTATCAAATCCAATAATAGAGATATCTTCTGGAATATGGAATCCATAATCATTTAAAGCTTTCATAGCCCCCATCGCAATAGGATCACTCGCCGCAAAGAGAGCTGTTGGTAAATGATGGGATTGAATCATACTTACCATCATCGCATAACCAGATTCACTTGTAAACTCTCCTTCTAAAAGATAATCTTCATATTCTAATTGATACTCTGTCGCATATTTGATAAATGCCTGTTTTCTGATATCTTCATAAGCTAAACCATCATCTAGATATTCAATAGCACCTAAATAACCGATTTTATGATGACCTAAGTTCTTTAGATATGTTAAAGCTTGTTTTAAAGCTAAATCAAAATCTAATACAATCGAACATTCTTTTAAATTTTCGTAATCCATATCTAACAAAATAATAGAATCATTATATTTTTTTAATGTTTCAATATGTTTTTTACTAAATTTCCCTAAACAGATAATCCCATCAATACCTTTTAAAGATTTTTCAATATGAACATCATCTTTAAAAATTCTCCTTAATATAATACCATTTTTTGCACAATAGTCTTCTACACCATGACGTAAAGTTAAATAATAAGGATCATGGATTTCCTGTTGTAAAGAATACCATTGAATTAAACAGATATGAATGTTTGGATCATTTTTTTTCTTTTTATGATATTGAAGTTTTTTGGCGGCTTCAAGTACATTTTCTCTTGTCTGGGGAGGGACGCTTAGAGTAGGATCGTCATTAAGAATACGTGAAACTGTCGCAATTGAAACATCTGCCAGTTGGGCAATATCTTTTAAAGTGGCCATAGTTACCTCCTTATTTTCTTTATTATATAGGAAAACACATGAAAATGCTATGATATTTCAAAGAATATCTCAATAAGTAAAAATTTACTTAAATAATAAGTAAAAAATATTTGAAGTTTTCTAAGAAGCGTGGTATGGTATAGGTAGATAATGAGGAGGACAAAATATGAACCATGCAATTAATCAGTTAATACAATATGGATTAGATCGTCAGTTAATACAAGAAGCTGATAGAGATTATGCAACAAATTTATTACTGGATTTGTTAAATATCAATGAATTTGAAAGAGAAGATATTCATGAAGTGATTGGTGATTGTACACCCATTTTAGAGAAAATGTTAAATTATGCAGTTGAACAAGGCATCATTGAAGACAGCATTGTAGAAAAAGATTTATTTGATACACGTCTAATGAATTGTTTAATGCCTAGACCAAGTGAAGTTGTGCAGACATTTTATCGCCGCTATGCACATTCACCCCAAAAAGCAACACAATATTTTTATAATCTTTCCATTGATTCCCATTATATTCGTAAAGATCGTACTGATCAGAATATTCGTTTTCAAAAATATTATAAATATGGTTTAATAGATATCACGATTAATTTATCAAAACCAGAAAAAGATCCTAAAGATATTGCGAAAGCAAAACTTGTCAAAACAAGTGGTTATCCAAAGTGTTTATTATGTAAAGAAAATGTAGGATTTAGTGGAGATTTTAATCGTCCTGCCAGACAAAACCACCGTATTATTCCATTGAAATTGAATGGGCAAGACTATTATTTTCAATATTCACCTTACGTTTATTATAATGAACACTGTATCGTTTTCAATAAAGAACATATTCCTATGGTGATTAATCAAGATACGTTTCAACATCTTTTATCCTTTGTTGAACAGTTTCCTCATTATATGTTAGGTTCTAATGCGGATTTACCGATTGTTGGAGGATCAATTTTAACACATGATCATTTTCAAGGTGGATGTTATGAATTTGCAATGAATAATGCTGATGTGATTCAAACATTAACATTTGAAGATTTTCCTCAATCAAAGATTGAGATATTGAAATGGCCACTTTCAACGATAAGAATAACTTCTTCCAATCCACAGGAAATCATTGATTTTGCTTCAAGAACGTTGAAAGCATGGAAACACTATTCTAACCCTGCTTTAGATATTCTCTCACATACAGATGATATACCACATAATACTATCACTCCTATCGCAAGAATGAAGAATCAACAATATCAAATGGACCTTGTTTTAAGAAATAATCGTACATCTCAAGAATATCCAGATGGTATTTTCCATCCTCATGCATCTTTACATCATATTAAAAAAGAAAATATAGGATTGATAGAGGTGATGGGATTAGCTGTTTTACCAGCCAGATTAAAAAATGAACTGGAATTATTAAAAGATTGTTTATTACAGAAAAAACAAATTAGTGATTATCCTGAATTACAAAAACATGAATTATGGTATAATGAAATCAAAGAACAATATCAAATTCAAGAAGATAATGTAGATGATGTTTTAAAAACAGCCTTGACAATAAAATTTGTAGAAGTTCTAGAAGATGCTGGTGTTTTTAAAATGAATGATGAAGGTATTGATGCTTTTTGTGACTTTGTTGAATCATTACGTAAGGAGGAAGATAATCATGATTGAAGTTATTCAACATATTGATGATCGCATTGATATGATTGCGATGAAAAATGAGCAACTTGAAGTTGTTGTATCTAATTATGGATGTACAATTATCAAAGTGATTATGGCCGATAAAAATGGTCATAAAGATGATGTCGTTTTAGGATATGATGATTTTACACAGTATCAGACATTAGATGCTTATTTAGGAGCATTGGTTGGAAGGGTTGCAAATAGAATTAAAAAAGGTGAATTTACCCTTCATGGACAAACTTATCATTTGGCTGTGAATAATGGACCTAATCACTTGCATGGTGGTATCAAAGGCTTCAGTTATCAAGTTTTTGATTATACGATTCAAGATGACCATACACTTGTTTTCCATTATTTATCTCCTGATGGACAAGAAGGGTATCCTGGTGATTTGGATTTGACAGTGACTTATACATTAATAGATGATACTTTAAAGGTACACTATCAAGCAACATCTACAGCTGATACATTGATTAATATTACAAATCACTCTTATTTTAATTTGTCAGGACATAAAGAAAACATTTATCAGCATACTTTACAGATTCATGCATCCCAATTTGCCTGTGTTGACTCCGATGGTTTAACAACTGGTGAATTGAAAGATGTTGCAGAAACACCATTTGATTTTAGACAACCTGCCTTTATTGGCGAAAGAGTAGAACAGGATGATGAACAATTAAAAACTGGAAATGGTTTTGATCATCCATTTATATTTGATGTCCATGAAAATCAAGTTATTTTGACGCATCCATCAACGGGAAGACAGTTAATTGTATCAACAACGTTACCACAGGCTCAAATATATACAGCAAACTTTTTAGATGGGCGATTAGGAAAATATGGAGAACATTATTATGCAAGAGATGCTATTTGTATTGAAACACAAAATATGCCTGATGCGATTCATTTAGAAGAACAACCAACAACAATCTTAAGAAAAGGAGAAACTTATGATGAAACAACATCATATCAGTTTAAAGTGATACAATCATGAAAAAAGCAAGTTTAGTTATTCAAGATATTCAAAATAATGTATATAATGATATGTTATTAGATGTTTATATGGATTTACAACAACTAGAGTATCAAAAAGCAAGATATATTCAAGCTATTGAAAAATTTATAGAGCTTTATGGAGATCAGGAGATTACGATTTATAGTACACCTGGAAGAAGCGAGGTTTGTGGAAATCATACTGATCATCAACATGGTGAAGTATTGGCTGCAGCTATTAATTTAGATATTATTGCAGTCGTTGCAAAAGATGATGCTAAGATTAAAATTTTATCTGATGATTATGATATTGCAGCCATAGATATCAATGATATGACATTAAGAGAAAATGAAAAAGAATCATCAGAAGGATTGATTCGTGGTATTCTGGCAAGATTTCAGCAACTCAATTACCAGACTGGTGGTTTTGTGGGCTATATGACAAGTGATGTTTTGCAGGGATCTGGATTATCTTCTTCGGCTGCATTTGAAGTCATGATTGGAACGGTTCTTTCTGGTATGTATAATGATATGAAAGTAGACCCTGTCACAATTGCAAAAATTGGTCAATATAGTGAAAATGTTTATTTTGGTAAACCATGTGGTTTGATGGATCAATGTGCATGTTCAGTGGGAAGTTTGATTCACATTGATTTCAAGGATGATGATAATCCTGTTGTAGAAAAAATAAATGTTGATTTTCCACGTTTCCATCATAGTTTGTGTATTGTTGATGTTCATGCTTCACATGCTGATTTAACAGCAGATTATGCTTCTATTCCAGAAGAATTAAAAGAAGTTGATCATTTCTTCCATCAGGAATATTTAAGAGATGTCAGTGAAGAAGACTTCTATCGTCATTTTACAGAAGTGAGGGAAGCGACAAATGATCGAGCAGTATTAAGAGCTATTCATGTATTTAATGAAAATAAACGTGTTCAAAAAGCTGTTCAATCATTAAAAGATGAAGACTTTGATGCCTTTAAAGAAGTTGTCAAAGCTTCAGGAGAAAGTTCATTTAAATATCTTCAAAATATTTATTCTAATCACTATGTTGGACAACAGGCTGTTTCTTTAGCTCTTGCATTGTCTGAAGATTTATTAGGAACACATGGAGTATGTCGTGTTCATGGTGGTGGTTTTGCTGGAACAATTCAAGCTTTTGTAGAAGATGATTATGTTGAAACATATAAACAAAGTATTGAAAAATATTTTGGTGAAGGAAGCTGTCATATTTTAAAGATTAGAAAATATGGTGGTATGAAAGTTATTGATTAAGCTGGATTTAATCCGGCTTTTTTTCTTATCATGATAAAAAAGCTATCTCTTTTAAAAAAATTAGTGTATAATTGCAATGGAGGCGAAATTCATGTATAAATTATTAGAACCCTATGCAAAATTAGTTGATTTTCTAGGAGAATCTTTAGGTGATAATGTTGAAGTAGCACTTCATGATCTCACTTCCAAAGAGCAGGAAATTGTTGCAATTGCAAATGGTTATATTTCTGGTAGAGAAATAGGCGCTAAGCTATCGAATTTATCTATTCATTATTTGAAAACGAAGCAGTATAAGGATCATGATTATGTCATGAACTATAAAACAACAGGTAATGATGGAAAGTTACTTCGTTCAGCTACTTATTTTATTAAAGAAGAGGGGCATGAAATGCCTGTGGGTATGCTTTGTATAAATGTCAATATTTCAGACTATGAGTATATCGAAACAACGTTAAAGAGAATTTTAGGTATTAAAGAACGTAAAGATGTGGAATTTAAGTTGGATAATCCAATTGAGATTTTATCTTCACCTTTAGATGAGATGATTGATAAATATATTAAAGAGTGTTTAGAACAGATGGGATTTCCAAGTTATTTTCTTGTAGAAAGATTAAATGTGGAAGAAAAGATTAAAGTGGTTAAATATTTACAGGAAAAAGGAACGTTTAAGGTCAAAGGAGCTATTGTGCTTGTGGCTGAAAAACTGGCTGTAAGTGAACCGACTATCTATCGTTATTTAAAGAAGATGTAAGGAAAGGGGATAGACATGAAAGATATTGTTTTTGTAAGTGGGCATAAAAATCCTGATAGCGATTCTATCTGTAGTGCGATTGCTTATGCTGATTATTTATTTAGAATAGGGCGTTATAATGCGGTGCCTGTGAGATTAGGTGAAATCAATAAGGAAACAGAATATATTTTGAAAAGATTTCATACTGAAATTCCTGTTTTATTAAAAACAGTAAAACAGACAGTAGAAGATTTAGAATATGATAAGGTAACTGTTTTTTCTAAGGAATTGACTTTAAAAACAGCTTGGTCTTTAATGAAACAACAGAATTTAAAGAGTGCACCTGTTTTAGATGATCATAGTCAGTTATTGGGATTGTTATCAACTTCTAATATTATTGAAGGATATATGGATCAATGGGATAGTTTGATTTTAAAAGAAGCGAATACACCGATTGAAAATGTGATTGATACATTGGATGCAAGTATTCTTTATTTAGATAAACAATTAAAAACAATTAAAGGTGAAATTCATATTGCCGCTATGACTGGTGAAGAAGCGAGTAAACGTGTGCATGAAAATGATGTAGTGATTGTTGGTGGAGATCGTGATGAAGCGATTGAACGGTTAATGAATAAGAAAATATCATTAGTGATTTTAACAGGTTCATTAACCATTTCTAAGGAATTATTACAACAATGTATGGATGCACATATAAGTGTGATTTCTACACCATTTAATACATTTATGGCATCACAACAAATCATTCAGGCTGTACCAGTAGAATATGTGATGCAAAAAGGTGGTTTAACAACTTTTTCAACGGATGATACAGTCGATTATGTTAAAGAGGTCATGAGTGAAACACGTTATCGTAGTTACCCAGTGATTGATTTTATGGGTAGAGTTGTTGGATCTATTTCACGTTATCAAGTGTTAAATGGGATGAAAAAGAAAGTTATTCAAGTCGATCATAATGAAAGAAGTCAGGCGATTGATGGTATTGAAGAAGCAGAAATCTTAGAGATTATTGATCATCATAGAGTGGCTGATATTCAAACAATAGGACCAGTTTTATTTAGAGCGGAACCGGTCGGATGTACAGCAACTATTGTCGCAAAATGTTATAAGGAAGCAGGAATTGATATTCCTCAAGACATGGCAGGGTTAATGCTAGGGGCAATCATCAGTGATACATTGTTGTTTAAATCTCCTACATGTACACCAACTGATACAAAGATGGCTAAAGAATTGGCTAAAATTGCTGGTGTTGATATCCAAGAGTTTGGTATGAGTATGTTTAAAGCAGGGACATCACTTGTTGGAAAAACAGTAGAAGAAATCTTTAATCAGGATTATAAGAAATTTACATTTGGTGATTTATCTGCTGGTGTAGCTCAGGTCAATACAATGGATATTGAAGGCTTTGCTCCATATAAAAAAGATATGCTTGATTATATGGATCAAGTGGCTAAAGATAATCATATGGAATTTACAATGCTATTATTGACTGATGTCATCAATGCGACAAGTGAAGTATTGGTTGCAGGGCCACGCAAAGATTATGTAGAAACAGCATTCCATGTTGAACTTGTTGATCAGCAGGCAAGTTTACCAGGAGTTATTTCAAGAAAAAAACAAGTTGTACCTGTTATTACTGAAGTTTTAACACAATAAAAAGAAAGCATCACTCATCAATGAGATGATGCTTTTTAAGTGCTTTATAAATTCCATCATGATCAATATTATCAGTCACTTCATCAGCAGCTTCTTTGACTTCATCATTGGCATTTCCCATCGCAATACCAATATTCACTAATTTTAACATGTCTATATCATTATGCCCATCACCAAATGCCATTGTTTCATCAATAGAGATATGGTAGTTTTTTAAAACTTCTAAAATACCATTTTGTTTCCCACCATTTTGAGGAATGATATCAATGGCTAAATCATGCCAACGAGTATATTGACAATGGGGCATCTGTTGGAGAATTTCTTGTTCTTGTTCAATGGTTATATCATAAGGAATGACTTGGTAAATGGGATGAGTCAAACCACGTTTTAAATTGCCTAATTCGGGTAAAGGGGTAGAAATGGCTTTTTGAACTGTTTCAACAGCCTGGTTGTGATAATTGATATACATTTTCTCATCTTCAACAAAAATACAAGGAAATGGTTTTTGATCAATGAAAGAAAGAATTTGTTGAATATCTTGTGGATCAATGGGTAAGTCGTAAATAACCCCCTCTTTGTTATAACAATATTGACCATTGAGGGTAATATATCCTTCAAATTCTAAATCATCTAAAGGTAAATCCTTGATTTCAGAAATATGTCTTCCTGTTGCAATGAAAGTATAAATGCCTTTTTCTTTAAGTATTTTCAAAGCTTTTTTTGTTGATGCAGGAACGCTTTGACTTTGATGGGATAATAATGTGCCATCAATATCAAAAAAGATTGCTTTTATCATTTGTAACACCTCACATTTATAGTATAATATTATACCATAGTGAAGGTGATAAAGATATGAAATTATTAGCACATCGTGGATATAGTGCATGTTATCCAGAAAATACAATGGAAGCTTTTGTACAGGCTTATCAAAAAGGTTTTGATGGTGTGGAAACAGATGTTCATATGACGAAAGATGGGCAACTGGTCTTGATTCATGATGAAACAATTGATCGTACGAGTAATGGTCATGGTTTTATTCAAGATTATACTTATGCCAAGTTACAGGAATATTCTTTTTCATGTGGCAAAGAGGGCTTTTATCCATTGCCTTTGTTGGAGGATTTATTGACATTTATTCAAGATAAAGAATTTGTTGTGAATATTGAATTAAAGACAGATGTGATTGCTTATCAAGGTATTGAAGAAAAAGTTCATGCTCTTGTCAAAGCATTGAGAGTTGAAAAGCAGATTTATTATTCTTCGTTTTCTTTATCTTCAGTATTGAAGATGAAAGAAATTGCCCCAAAATCTTATGTTGGTTATTTGATGGAAAATGATTATGAACAAAAGTATCATGAATTATTGAAATATCATATTCAGGCTTTTCATCCACGTTATGATTTTTTGGATTTAGAGAGAATGAAACAATTAAAAAAACATCATATTTTCACTGCATCGTGGACAATTCCGGATTTTAAAGAATATCAAAGATTAAAAGAATTAGGAGTGGATATACTAATATCAAATGAATATTTGAGGTGAAAAGATGAAAACAACAGGTATGGTCAGAAGAATTGATGATTTAGGGAGAATTGTGATTCCTAAGGAAATTAGAAAACAGTTAATGTTGAAGGAAGGTGAGAGTGTTTCTTTTGCGGTTGAACACAATCATATCATTTTAACGAAGTTTTCGATGTTATACAAACTGAGTCCTACGATTCAAATTTTATTAGAACGTCTTTATAGTAAATATCATAATACATTTTTATTGTGTGATAAAAGATGTATCGTCGTCTGTTCTTCTGATGGTCTGGCAAAATATCAAAGACGTGAATTATCTAAAGATTTTTTATTGCAATTACAAAAAAGAGAACAACAAATAGAAATCACGATGGAGTTTTATGGGAAAGAGGAAAAAGTAACCATTTTTCCTTTGCTTTATGAACAGGTTGTACAAGGAGCTTTGCTGATGTTAAGTCATCAGACGCCTTATTATTTAATAGATCAGGCATTACTGGAATTTGTAAGAGATATTATTGAGGAGGAATTAGAGTCATGCGTTTAGATAAATTTTTAAAAGTTTCGAGAATTATTAAAAGAAGAACGTTATCAAAGGAGATGAGTGAAGCATCACGTGTCAAGGTGAATGGCAAAGTGGCTAAACCATCTACAAAATTAAAAATTGGAGATATCATTGAGATTGAATTTGGTCGTAGTATATTGGTTGTGAAGGTTAATGAATTAAGGGATCATGTTTTAAAGGATGATAGCCATATGTTATATGATATTATTGAAGAAAAGAAGAAAGAGGAGGTTACGATTTTGTAAACCTCTTTTTGCATAAAAAGAGGAAATCAACATATGTTGGTATAGGAGGGTTGAATATGGATAATAGTTTACATTTTGAACAGACACCATATCATCATGTGTGTTTAAAGGATCGTAAGAGTTTGGAGTTAACTGGTGTCAAAAAGATAGAGAGTTTTGATGCTTATGAGTTTTTGATTGAAACATCTTTAGGATATTTAAATATTACAGGGAGTGAATTGACTCTGGTACGTTTGGATCAAGATCAAAATGAAGTAAGTATTCGAGGAAATATTGATAGTATCAGTTATGTGTCAGATAAGAAGAAACAACATTCTAAAGAAAAGATGTTTAATAAACTCTTGAAATAATGTCTTTAATTATACAATTTCAATGTCTTTTTTATTCCTTTTTATTTGGTTTTATCATGACTGGTGTTTATCATGTTGTGAATCGTTTTTTATATGGGATTCCTTTGTGGATACGTTATATTATACAATGTTGTCTTGGTATGATTTATGGCGTTCTTTATTTTTATGGACTTGTTTTCTTTAATGAGGGAATTGTCAGAGGCTATTTTTTAGTTTTCTTACTTGGTGGCTATTTGGTGTATAGTCGTTATTATGCTTATTATCTTTTGTATGGGTTAGAGAAAATAGTTCACTTTTTCAAAAGAATATTCTCACCTTTTATCTTCTTTTTTCGTTATATTAATGGTATAATACAAAAAAGAATAGGAAGGATGAAGAAAAAATGGCAAAAAAGAAAACACCAAGATATAAAAAGCTCTTAGGATTTGTCTATATCGGGATTTCTGCTTTGCTGATCTATACATTAGGAGTCAATGCTTATCGTGTCATAGGACAAAAGCAGCAGCTTGTACAATTAGAAGAAAGAAAGGCAGAATTACAAAAGGAAAAACAGGAATTGTCTAAGGAAGTGGAACTTTTGACAGATGATGATTATGTTGCCCGATATGCAAGAGAGCAGTATATTTTTCCAGATGATGATGAAGAAGTTATTAAATTACCGGAATCAAAAAAATAAGCTCGGGCTTATTTTTTTGTCTTGTTAAAGGAGGTTTTAAAATGTTTGTTTCGTTTTGTTTTCCAATGAAAACATTGCAGCGTGAACGTGAAATTACAGTTTATTTACCTGATGATTATTATCGAACACAAAAGAATTATCCAGTTCTCTATATTCAAGATGGGCAGAATGCTTTTTTTGATTATCTGTCATATAGTGGAATAAGCTGGGGCTTTTTAGAGTATGTCAAAGAAACGGGAATGGATATCATTATGGTTGCGATTCCTTGCAATGAAGAAGGCTTTAAACGTATGGATGAATATGGGCCTTGGCCGATTAATGATGTGCTTTCTTATCAGGAAACACAACAGGATGGACTGATTATTGGTGGTGAAGGACAGGCTTATATTGAATGGCTAAAAGATGAATTAAAACCATATATTGATTGTCGATTTCGTACGCAAAAAGAGAATACAGGCATTGTTGGGAGTTCTATGGGAGCTGTCATTAGTGCTTATGCAGCTTTTCAATATCCTGAAGTTTTTCAAAAATGTGCAGCTTTATCGACAGCGTTCTGGTTTTATGTAGATGAATTTATAGATATTATTGAACATCAAGATTATGATCAATCAAATCGTTTCTATTTGGATTTAGGAGAATTTGAAAGTGGAGATGATAAAATCATTAATCAATGGTACATAGAAAGTAATCAACAAATTTATGAACATTTAGAACCAAAGGTAGAAAATTTACAAGTTCATTATTTTCCGGGTGCTCATCATAATGAGAGTGAATGGAGAGAAAGAGTACCTTTATTTATGTCTTTTTTATATGAGGAGGATGTTTAAATGTATAAGATGATTTTATCAGATTTAGATGAAACATTATTAGTGAATCATCATGTGCCAAAAATGAATCAGGATGCTATTCATCAGATGAAAGATGTTTTGTTTGTACCAGCCACAGGACGTTCTTTTCCTATGATTGAAGATATTTTAAAAGAAATTGGAACATATCAGCAGTCACATCAATATTCTATTTGTTTTAATGGCGGGTTGATTGTTGAAAATAAAGAGGCTCAAATTCTTTCTTTTCAAGGACTTTCATTTGAAGAAGCCAAGTTACTTTTTGATTGGGGTGAGAAGTATCATGTTTGTGTGATGATTTTTACTTTGGATCATTGTTATTTATTTAGAGCAGAACCAAGCGAAATAGAAAGAAAAACAGTCCAAAAAGCAGCTTTTTCAGTTGTTGATGAATATAATATGGATTTTTTGAAAGATGCTAAGATTGCGAAGTTTTTGTATGTCAAACCAGATATGGATTATTTAAAATCGATTGAAAAAGATTTGCCTGAAACAATCAAACAGCAATTTTCTATTAGTTATTCTTCTTATCGCTATCTTGAATTTAATCCTCTTGGTGTAAGCAAAGGAGCTGCTTTAAAGTGGTTGGCTAATTATTTACATATAGATACCAAAGATGTGATTGCGATTGGTGATAATTATAATGATGTGTCAATGATTGAAATGGCAGGATTAGGTGTATGTGTGGCAGGTGCCAGTCAAGATATTCAAGATATCAGTGATTATGTGACAACTGTAGATTATGATCAGGGAGCAGTTAAAGAAGTGATTGAAAAGTTTATAGGGGGAGGAAATGGAAAATGAAATATAAAGTGATAGCAAGTGATATGGATGAAACATTGTTGAATGATCAGCATGTCATTTGTCAAAGAAATATTGATTTAATTCGTTTAGCCAAAGAAAAAGGAGTTAAGTTTGTTCCGGCAACGGGACGTGGTTTTATGTCTATTCAACGTGATTTAAAATTACTGGGATTATATGATATTCCTCAAGAATATGTTATTTCATTTAATGGTGGTGCTTTAACAGAGAATAAAAACAATCAATTGCTTTATTTTGAAGGGTTATCTTTTGAAAAAACAAAGGAAATCTTTGAGTTTGGTTTACAACAGGATGTTTGTCAACATATTTATACAAAAGATAAAGTGTATGTTTTTAATTTATCTGAATCAGAAGCAAAACGTATTCAAGAACAACAGGTAGAATGTGAAATTATGACAGAGAATTCTATGGATTTTTTAAAGGATGAGCCTATATCAAAGATTTTATTTCAAAATACAGATGTTCCTTATTTGATGAGTTTAGAACCTCAAATGAAATCAATAACAGAAGGAATGTGTGCTGTCAGTTATTCATCTAATCGTTATATGGAGTTTAATAAGATTGGTGTGGATAAAGGAGAAGGATTAAAACATCTGGCTCAAATCATTGGCGTGGATTTGTCTGAATGTATTGCTGTGGGGGATAATTATAATGATTTACCAATGTTAGAAGTGGCAGGATTGTCTGTAGCTGCTGGAAATGCGGTGGATGATGTCAAAAAAGTTTGTGATGTTGTGACAAAGGCTGATAATAATGAAGGTGTTATTGCTGAAATTATTGAAAGGTTTATTCTGTAATGGATTTTAAAACAATTATAGATCGTGAACGTCAAATGCCTTATTATCAGCAGTTAGAAGCGTTTGTCAATCATGAATATCAAACTCATACTGTTTATCCACCACGTCAACGTATTTTTCATTGTTTCAATTTTAAAGATTATGAAGATATAAAAGTTGTGATTATTGGCCAAGATCCTTATCATGAAGAACATCAGGCCAATGGTTTGGCATTTAGTGTGGCTAAAGGTGTGCCTATTCCACCGAGTCTTGTTAATATTTATAAAGAGGCACATGATGATGTTGGGATAGAGATTCCTCGTCATGGAGATTTATCTGCTTGGGCAAATCAAGGAGTTTTATTATTGAATACAGTTTTAACAGTTCAGGCACATCGTGCCAATTCACATAAGGAAAAGGGCTGGGAAGTTTTTACAAATCATATCATTGAAGCGATGAATCAAAGAGAAAAGCCTTTAGTCTTTATTCTTTGGGGTAGACAGGCTATTGATAAAGCTAAAATGATTGATCAGACAAAGCATTGTGTGATTACAAGCCCTCACCCTTCACCTTTATCTGCTTATCGTGGTTTTTTTGGTTCTAAACCTTTTTCTAAAACAAATCAGTTTTTAATAAGTCAAGGAATAGAACCTATAGATTGGAGGATTCGATAATGTTTACAGATGTTCATGAAGCCATAGCATACATAGAATCAAAACGAAGTAAAAGATCAATTGATGCTTTTAGAGATACTTTAAATAAATGTCATATTTTAATGAAACAGAAAAATATGATTCATATTGCAGGGACAAATGGAAAAGGTTCAACAGTGAATTACTTACGCAGTATACTTAATGCTCATGGGTATAAGGTAGGGACTTTTACCTCACCGTATTTGATTTGTCATAATGATCGTATACGTGTTGATGATATACCTATTAGTGATGAAGATTTGTTAAAATATGTCAATCAATATTATGCCATTATTGAAGAAGATGGACTGTCTATGTTTGAAATTGATGTGTTAATTATGTTGGCATATTTTCAATCCTTAGATTTAGATTATCGTATTATTGAAACTGGAATTGGAGGAATGAACGATAAAACGAATGTCATTGATCCTATTGTGAGTGCTATTACCAATATTGGTTTAGATCATCAAAAGCAATTGGGTGATATTTATGATATTATCAATGAAAAAATGGGCATTATTAAACCTCATCAAATGTTTATCACAAGTGAAACCAAAGGGACGATTCTAGCGCGTTTTCAAGAACAATGTGACGCTATGGGTGCAGTGATGTATGTTGTTCCTGAATATCAGGTTTCTCGTTATCCTTTTCATTTTCGATATCGTGATATGGCATTTACTTTGGAAAATCAAGGGATTTATCAAGTGACAAATGCACGTCTGGCATTAACAATTGCTTCTAAACTGATTAAACTTGATCCTATTGTTACACAACCGGCAATTGAACATGCTTCATGGAAAGGACGCTATGAAACATTGGATTATCAAGGTGTGAAAGTGGACATTGATGGTGCTCATAATATGCCGGGTATTAAGGCTTTATTACAAACCCTGAGAGTCAAAAAAGAGGAAGATGTGGCGATTGTCTTTTCATGTTTAAATGATCGTGATGTTGATGAAATGTTGGAAGCTATGTTAAAGGCGGGTTATCATGTTTATATCACGACTTTCCAAGATGAAAGAGCTATTGATTTATCGTCAATAGCACCACGTCCTCATTTGACAATTGTCAATAGTTTTATTGAGGCTATGCAAACAGCTTATATTAAAAAACAACATATTGTTGTAACGGGATCTTTACATTTTATTTCTCGTGTCAGAAAATATTTGATTGATCTTCAAACACAAGATACAAAAAACCAATAAAGGAGATGAACTCTTTCATTGGTTTTTATTTTTATCGTGTATTGAAATTGATGGGTTCATCAAATTCTGCCCAATCAAAATAAACAAACTGAAAAATATAGTATTTTTGGTTTTTAGGATCTCGTACAACAAAATGATCTCTACCAACTTGTTCAATGATTCCTTTGTAAATACGATCACGCCAATCTTCACTTCCGGTATATGTGAAATAGAAAGTGCCAAGTTTTCCAATATTTAAACGCAAAATATTTTCTAGATAAGTCTGTTCAGAAATAGGGGTTGGTAATGAAGATGTTTGTGAACTGGGTATGATTGATTGATTATTTGTATCCATAGATTCTCCTTTATAAATCACATTTTATTTTTGCACCGGGTGCATAAAAGCAGTGGTTTTTATAGCGACCACTTAATTCACCATAGAATTGTTGGGGACAGGTGACATTACGACCAGGATTTTTAAACCAGAGGGCATTGGTGGCAGGTTCAATACGATAGCCATCGATATTACGTAAAGCTAATTCTTTTTCTTTAGCATTGACTGGCTGATTGAAAAGGGGTTGACCAACACCGGAAAAGGCATTTTTTTGATAGATCACTTCAGAAATGGTACGGGTGTTTTTAAAAACATCACAGTTGGCTACAACACGATTGACAACAACGTTACCAACCATTAACATGCCTTCTTCACCTTCACCTAATGCCTCTGCTTTCATGATACGGGCTAATAATTCAACATCAGAATCATTGTATATGATTCGTGGGGACATTGTGATCACCTCTCTTTAATATATGAAAAAATAAGAAAAAGTTGACTCAAATGAAAAAATATTGATGAGTCCAAGATTATTTGGAAAAGAGGAAAATAGGTGAAAAAAATTTCATTAAAAATGACATGAAATAGTATTTTTTTAAAAAAGAATGTGATAAAATAAAAACATAGGTAAGCACTTTCATAATCACGATTGAGGAGGAAAAATTATGGGAAAAGAAATTGTTGCGATGATTTTAGCTGGAGGACGTGGTACACGTCTTGAAGCCTTAACTGCAAAAGTAGCGAAACCTGCTGTGCATTTTGGAGGAAAGTATAGAATTATTGACTTTCCTTTAAGTAATTGTGCTAACTCTGGTATTGATGTGGTTGGAGTTTTGACACAATATGAATCAGTTCTATTAGGAACATATGTAGGTGCTGGAACAAAATGGGGTCTTGATGGAAACAATTCATTAGCTGCCATCTTACCAGCACGTGAAAGAGGTGGCGTTGGAGCTACTTGGTACGCTGGAACAGCAGATGCCATTTATCAAAATATTAGTTTCTTGGATCAATATGATCCGGAATATGTTTTGATCTTATCAGGAGATCATATTTATAAAATGGATTATGCTGAAATGTTAGCAGCACACAAAGAAAAAGGTGCTGATTTAACAGTGGCTGTTTTGAATGTTTCATTAAAAGAAGCAAGTCGTTTTGGTATTATGAATACAAATAAAGATGGTTCAATTTATGAATTTGAAGAAAAACCTGAAAAACCTAAATCAACACTTGCATCTATGGGTATTTATATCTTTACTTATAAAGAATTAAGAAAATATTTAATTGCGGATGCAAAAGATGAAAATAGTAAACATGACTTTGGTATGAACATTATTCCAATGATGTTGGACGATGATAAGAAATTATATGCTTATGAATTTTCTGGTTATTGGAAAGATGTTGGAACAGTTGAAAGTTTATGGCAGGCAAATATGGACTTGCTGGATGATAAAGAGTTAGATCTTTATAACATTAAAAAAGATTGGAAAATCTATACTGAAGATACATTGAGTAAACCTCAAATTATTGGTGAAAAAGCGTCAATTAAACATTCACTTGTCACTCAAGGTTGTATCGTTAATGGTGAAGTAGAAGGTTCTGTTTTATTCAACAATGTATATATTGGTGAAGGTGCTAAGGTTGTTGATTCTGTCTTAATGCCAGGTGTTCTGGTAGAAGAAGGCGCAGAAATTTATAAAGCAATTATTGATGAAGGTGTTGTAGTGAAATCAAGTGATGTAATCAATAAAGAAGCTAAAGAAGTGGAACTTGTCAGTGACAATGCATAATACGAGGGGGTTAACAAGATGGCAAAAGTAGTTGGATATATAAATTTACACTCTGATATTTCATATAAAGGTTTAACAGAAAAAAGACCAGTAGCTTCAGTCAGCTTTTTAGGTCGTTATGGAATTATTGATTTTGTTTTATCAAATATGTCAAATTCTAATGTGGATACTGTTGGTATTTTAATTAAAGAAAAACCAAGATCATTATTTAAACATTTAGGAAATGGAAACTCTTGGAATTTTAACTCTAAATCTGGTGGAGTTTCACTTTTATACAATGAAAAGTATGCAAATAGTCCAATGTATAATCATGATATTAATAATATTGTGGAAAATATTGCATTCCTTGAAAAATCAAAAGCAGATTATGTTGTAATTGCTCCTGCACATATTATTACAACAATGAATTATGCAGAAGTTGTAGATGTTCATGCAAAATCTGGTGCTGAAATTACAATGGTTTATCAAAAAATTGATAATGCCGATGAAGCTTTTGTGGGTTCTGATTTCTTACGTTTAAAAGGTAAACAAGTGATGGAAATTAAGAACAATAAAGGAAATAGAAAAGAAAGAAATATGTCTTTGGAAACATATATTATTAATAAAAAGACTTTATTAAAATTAATTCAATATGCTCAAAAGATTAGTTCATTCTTTAATTTAAGAGATACTCTTGCTTATTTATGTGATGAAAGAAAAATTATGGCTTATGAATATAAAGGATTTGCAAGATGTATTGATTCTTATGAAGCTTATTATAAAGTGAGTATGGAATTCCTTGATATGGATATTTCTACACAAGTATTCAAGAGTACATGGCCAATCTTTACAAATACAAATGATACACCACCAACAAAATATTTGAAAAATGCAAGTGTGAAAAAATCATTTGTAGCTAATGGAGCTATTATTGATGGTGAAGTTGATGGATGTATTTTATCTCGTAATGTATCTATTGGTAAGAATGCAGTTGTGAAAAATTGTATTATTTTAAATGGTTCTAAAGTCTGTGCTGGGGCACATCTTGAAAATGTGATTATTGATAAAGATGCTCATATTGAAAAGAAAACAGAACTTATTGGTGAAGGTGAACCACTTTATGTTAGAGAAGGGGATGTTGTTTAATGAGAATTGTTTTTGCGACAAGTGAAGCGAATCCTTATATTAAATCTGGTGGTTTGGCGGATGTTTTAGGTTCACTTCCTAAGGCTCTTGTTCAAAAAGGACATGAATGCATTGTTGTATTGCCTAAGTATCAGGATATGAAATTAGCTGATACACTTGAATATGTAACAAATTATGATATTTGGGTAGGTTGGAGAAAGTGCTATTGTGGTGTTTTCAAAGCTGAATATGATGGTGTCACATATTATTTCATTGATAATGAACAATATTTTAGAAGACCTGGTTTATATGGTTATGATGATGATAATGAAAGATTTGCTTATTTTGATTTTGCAGTATTAGAGTTGTTATCACATATTGATATTAAGCCTGATATTCTACACTTACATGACTGGCAGACAGCAATGATAGCAACACTATATAAAGAAAGATATGCTTATTATGAATATTATCAGGGAATTAAGATTGTCTTTACAATTCATAATATTGCTTATCAGGGAAAATGTGATCCTGCTTTGTTAAGTGATCATTTTGGATTGGATAATTATCTCTATTATAATGGAAACTGTCGTAATGATGGATGCTTCAATATGATGAAAGCGGCTATCTATTATAGTGATATTATCACAACAGTATCGCCAACTTATGCACAGGAAATCTTGACGGATAGTTTTGGTGAAGGGTTACAGAATATTTTACAGATGCGTAGACATGATTTGTATGGTATTTTAAATGGTATTGATTATGAAACAATTAATCCTGCGACTGATCCAGAGATTGTTGAACATTTTGATATCACAAATGTTGATGAAAAGAAAGTCATCAATAAATTGGCTTTACAAAAAGAATGTGGATTACCTGAAAATAAAGATGTACCTTTAATTGGTATTGTGACAAGATTAACTTGGCAAAAAGGATTGGATTTAATTATTAATCGTATGGAAGAATTAATGAAACGTGATGTGCAGGTTGTTATTTTAGGAGCTGGGGATCAAAAATATGAAGAACCTCTAAAAGGAATAGCAGCATATCATAATCAAAAATTATCATTGAATCTAAAATATGATTTTGGATTATCTTGTCGTATTTATGCCGGATGTGATATGTTCTTAATGCCATCATTATTTGAACCATGTGGTTTATCTCAAATGATGTCACTTCGCTATGGTACAATTCCAATTGTTAGAGAAACAGGAGGACTTAAAGATAGTGTTGAACCATATGATGAGTATAAAAATACTGGTGATGGATTTAGCTTTAAGAACTATAATGCTCATGAAATGATGGATATTATTGATTATGCCTTAAAGGTTTATCAGGATAAAGAAAAATGGCAAGGATTAGTACATCGTGCAATGGAAGCGAAACTTGATTGGGATAAAAGTGCTGATGCCTATTTGAAAGTTTTTAATTCATTGTTAGATTAATAAAGGGGATAGGGAAACCTATCTCTTTTGTTTGAGCATGAAATTTTATTTGATTTTCAAGTGTGAGTTTAGTACAATGTTTTCGTGAGAGGAGGGAGGAAGATGAAGGTATTAAGAAGACTTTTTGTGATTTTGGTGTTAATAATAGGTCTTTTTGCTTGTGAAAAGGATAATGTAGAAATATCTTTAGAAAGAGATGGAAATTTGTATGAGGTGACTGATCTGGTTTCTTTCTATTATCCTAAAGATTTTGAATTAAATGCTAATAATGAAAATCAAAAAGATGTTCGTTTTATTAAAGATGAAGAAACGTATATATATACTACAATCATTGATGATACTGACAATGTTTTAGATGAACTTCCACAACTCTATGAAGGACAGTTAGAAGAAGATGGAGCTATTGATGTTTATTACTCATTAAAAACAATTCCTAGTGGCATAGAATGTTATGAGTTTACAGGTCTTTATCAGGCTTCTGGAATGAAGTTTATACAAATGGTTTATTTTACAGAAGAAGCAAGTTATGTTTATGGTTATCAGGCTCCAGAAAATGTTTATGAAGAATCGAGTGATACGGCTAGACAATATTTGGAATCTTTGACAGTACATCATTAATCTTGATTAACAAAGGTGAATTTGTTATAGTATTGATAAAGAGTTTATAAAGCATTTGATAAAGTAAATAAAGAGGACGTCTTTATCATCTGCTTTTTTATTTAAGGAGGAATAGAGATGAAACTATTTAACTCATTAACGAATAAGAAAGAAGAATTTGTTCCTATTAAAGAGGGAGAAGTGAGTATTTATGTTTGTGGTCCAACGGTCTATAATTATGTTCATATAGGAAATACGCGTCCTATGATTGTTTTTGATATTTTAAGAAGAACATTTGAATATTTGGGTTATAAGGTGACTTTTGTATCTAATTTTACAGATGTCGATGATAAAATCATTAAAGCCGCTAAAGAAGAAGGAATTTCAGAAAAAGAATTAACGGATAAATATATTAAAGCTTATGAAGATGTTCGTAGAGGTTTAAATCTTTTATTCCCAACTTATGCACCTCGTGTTACAGAAACAATGCAGCCAATCATTCAATTTATAGAGCAGCTTGTTAAAGATGGATATGCTTATGAAGTTGATGGCGATGTTTATTTTAGAGTGACAAAGATTAAGGAATATGGTATGTTGTCTGGTATCAAAATTGAAGATTTGATTGCTGGAGCGAGTGAACGTGTTGAAGACAATGATAAAAAAGAAAGTTCTACTGATTTTGCATTGTGGAAAAAAACTGATGAAGGAATTCAATTTGATAGCCCATGGTCTAAAGGAAGACCGGGGTGGCATACGGAATGCGTTGTGATGATCAATGATATTTTTGAAAATGGATATATTGATATTCATGGAGGAGGACAGGATTTAAAATTTCCTCATCATGAAAATGAAATTGCTCAGTCTATAGCTTGCCATCATCATCCTATTGCACATATCTGGATGCATAATCAAATGATTAATATTAATAATCAAAAGATGTCAAAATCTTTGGGAAATGTTTTATGGGCAAAAGATTTATTGGAACAATTAGGATGTAATGTTTATAAGTGGCTGATGTTATCAACACATTATCGTAATCCATTGAATTTTACTGATGATGTTTTAAATAATGTGAAAAAAGAAGTGGAAAAAGTAGAAAATATTTTAAAACAGTCTTCATTGTATCTACAGGTTCATCATTGTCTGGAAAATGAGTATTGTCAGGAAACAGTAGATGAAATGGTAAAAGCACTTAGCGATGATTTGAATACATCTTTAGCTTTGACACAGATTTTAGGACAAGTGAAAGTGTTAAATCAATTAATGCGTGTTAAGGATAAAGATAATACTATGATTTCTAAGGAATATCAGACACTTGTGAAAATGTTGGATACGATGGGATTTTTACATGAAACAAAAGTGCTAAGTGAAGCAGATATTGCTTTATATCAAAACTGGCAAAAGGAAAAAAGTGAAAAGAATTTTGAACAGGCAGACCTTTTAAGAAAAGAATTACAGGATAAAGGAATTATATAAATGAGGCCAGAATTAATGAATGTATTAGCCTTAGCATATTTGGGAGATAGTATTTTTGAGGTTTATGTCAGAGAGTATTTATTAGTTGAAAAAGGAATAATGAAACCAGATTTATTACAGAAAGAAGCTAAATTTTTTGTGAGTGCTAAAGCACAGGCGGCCTTTATACAAGAAGCATTAAAACAGCAATGGTTAACAGAAGAAGAAATAGGTATTTATAAAAGAGGTAGAAATGCAAAGAGTCGACATGTTCCTAAAAATACATCTGTCATGACTTATAATCAGTCGACTGGTTTTGAAACATTAGTTGGACATTTATATTTATTAAAAAAACAAGAGAGAATTACAGAGATTTTTGATTTATTTAAAGAATTTGTAGATGGAAAATGAGAAAAAAATGAGACAAATTTGAGACGCATGGAGAGAAAAATATGACACAATATATTTATGGGAAAAACACAGTAATTGAATCTTTAAAGGGAAATAAACCAGTTTATGAGGTTTATTTGATGAAAAATGCAAAAGATGATAAAGTTCTTTCTTTAGCAAAAGCAAAGAATGTTAAAGTTCATATCGTGCGTCATAAAGATGAGCTAACGAAACTTGTTGGTTCAGTCGTGCATCAGGGAATTGTGGCAGCTATAGAAAGTTATCGCTATTATTCACTGGATGAAATGATACAGGCTATTCCAAAAGGAAAGCAGCCATTGTTGGTAATGCTGGATGGTTTAGAGGATCCTCATAATCTAGGAGCGATTTTAAGAACCTGTGATGCTATTGAGGTTGATGGCGTTATTATTGGCAAAAAGCGTAGTGTGAGTTTATCTCCAACAGTCGCAAAAGTATCTACAGGTGCTATTGATCATGTCAAAGTTGCTCAAGTCACGAATCTATCTCGTACTTTAGATGAATTAAAGAAACAAGGTTTCTGGGTTGTTGGCTGTGATTTAAATCAATCACAGGATTATCGTGCGATTGATTATAATATGCCACTGGTTGTTGTGATTGGTTCCGAAGGTTTTGGCATTTCACGTCTTGTTAAAGAACATTGCGATATGAATGTTGTTTTGCCAATGACGGGACATGTGACATCACTTAATGCCTCTGTTGCTTGTGCAGTTATACTTTATCAGATTTACAATTCACGTCACCCTTTAAAGTAGAAGGGAGGTAGCATGAGAGGCTACAGTAATGATGATGAATTGGTTTATTTAATGCATTGCGGTAGTGAAAGAGCAAGGGAAATACTTTATCGACGCTATTATCATTTGGTGTCGAAATGGATGTTGACGTTTTCATATTATTTTGTCAGTGGGTATGAACATGAAGATTTTATTCAAATGGCAATGATGGGGTTTCACGATATTATTGATAGTTATCGTGATGATCAAAAAGCGACACTGGCCACATTTATGAAAATTGCACTGACAAAACGTATTTTAAGTTTATTGCGTGTAAATAAAGATATTTGTTATCGTGCTGGAACAACGATTTTATCTCTTGATAATTATGTCGATGACGATAAAGAAATACGTTATGTAGATATGGTTGTTGATAGTCATGAACATTATCATCCTGAGATGAGCTTGATGGTGAAAGAGGCAAAAACTTATTATTCAACACAAATTGAAGCACGAACGTCACCTCGAGAAAATCAGGTTATGAAGTATAAAAAAGAAGGATATGATGAAGTAGAAATTGCTAAAAAACTTCATATTTCAGTGAAAAGTGTCTATAATGCTGTTTATCGCTATTCAAAGAAAGTTGTTGGCATTGACGAGCTAAAATAAATGTGTTAAATTATAAAAACGTAAAGGAGTGATGAACATGAAACAAAAAGTGATTCTCGTATGTACGGAGTGTTTATCACGTAATTATTCAGTCACTAAAAATAAAAGATTAAATGTAGAAAGACTTGAGTTAAGAAAATATTGTAAAAAATGTGGAAAACATACAATTCACAAAGAAACGAAATAGGAGGTCAACATGAAAATCAAGGAATGGTGTACATTAAAAGGCATTCGTGCTGAAATCAAAAATATTCATTGGTTAACAAAAAAGGAATTAGCTTATAATTCTGTTGTGGTTTTGGTTTTTTGTTTTTTATTTGGCGTTTATTTTTATGGTAGCGATGCAGTGATTGCATTAATTTTGAAAGCATTGGGGATGAATTAAGATGTCTGGAATGAATGATGAAGGAAGACGCTGGTATGTTGTCAATACATATTCAGGTCATGAAAACAAAGTAAAAGAAAACTTAGAAAAACGTGTTGAATCTATGGGACTTCAGGACTGTTTATTTAATATTGTTATTCCTGAACATGTAGAAACAGAAATTAAAGATGGAAAAAAGATTAATAAAACAAAAAATATGTTTCCAGGATATGTTTTAGTGGAAATGATTATGACAGATGAAGCCTGGTATATTGTGCGTAATACATCTGGAGTTACTGGTTTCATTGGGTCATCTGGTGGGGGTGCTAAACCTTTCCCGTTACCTAAGGAAGAAATTGATCCTATTTTAAAGAGCATGGGAATCAAGACTTCTCAACTTGAAGTTGATTTTGGTGTAGGTGATGAAGTGAAAGTCATTTCTGGTCCATTTGCTGGAAAACAGGGAAAAGTAGAGTCTATTGATCATGAAAAAGAAGTGGCTTCTGTTTTTATTGATTTTTTAGGAAATGAAAACTTAATGGAAATCGGACTTGTTCAATTAGAGAAAGTAGAATTATAAGAAAAGGTCATTTTTGATGATCTTTTTTTGTAAAAAAGTTGATATATTCAATAAAAAACTATTGCAATCTGTGATAGTTTATGTATAATAAGTAAACGACGCAATATGTGTTATTATGCGTGGGAGGATTGACTGTCCTTTACCACAGCACGGACAAATTTTTATAGGAGGTGTGTCGCGTGAGTAAGAAAGTCACAAGAGTTATGAAAATTCAATTCCCTGCTGGGGGAGCTAAACCAGGACCAGCTTTAGCAGGTGCTGGAATTCAAATGCCAAAATTCTGTACTGCTTTCAATGATCAGACAAAAGATCGTATGGGAGAAACGGTACCAGTTGTTTTGACAATTTATGAAGATAAAAGTTTTGATTTCGTATTAAAAACTGCTCCAACTGCAGAAATGATTAAAAAGGCATGTGGAATTAAAAAAGCTGCATCTGATTCTAAACAAACAGTAGCAACTTTATCAGCTGATAAGTTAAAAGAAATCGCTGAATACAAAATGCCTGATTTAAATGCTAACGATTTAGAAGCAGCAATGAAAATCGTAGCTGGTACTGCTCGTAATATGGGTGTAAAAGTTGAAGGCTTAGATGCTTAATTTTAAAAAGAGGAGAAAAGAAAATGGCTAAAAGAAGTAAGAAATATCAAGAAGCCGCTGCTCTTATTGAAAAAGGTAAAGCTTACCCAATTGATGAAGCAGTTGCTTTAGTAAAGAAAACAAGTAAAGTCAATTTTGATGCAAGTGTGGATGTTGTATTTAAATTAGGATTAGATACAAGACATGCTGATCAACAGTTGCGTGGAGCAGTCGTTTTACCACACGGAACTGGAAAAACAAAGAAAGTATTAGTTGTCACTCAAGGAGCTAAAGTTGAAGAAGCTAAAGCTGCTGGAGCTGATGTTGTAGGTGGAAAAGAAATCCTTGAAGATATTCAAAAAGGATGGCTTGATTTTGAAGTAATGATTGCAACACCAGATATGATGGCTGAATTAGGGAAATTAGGACGTATCTTAGGTCCTAAAGGTTTAATGCCTAACCCTAAAACTGGAACAGTAACTATGGATGTAGCTAAAGCTGTTCAAGAAACAAAAGCTGGTAAAGTCACTTACCGTACTGATAAAGATGGTAATGTTCATATGCCAATCGGAAGAATTTCTTTCGATGATGAAAAAATTGCAGAAAACTTTAAAACAGTTTATGACTTATTATTAAGAATTAAACCATCTTCTGCAAAAGGAACATATATGAAGAATATTGCAATTTCTTCAACTATGGGTCCTTCAGTAAAAGTCGCTTCTATGTAATAGAGAAGCTATATTAACGACGCAATCAATATACCGTAGACAGCAACGGGGAAACCTTAATCAAGTTGCCGAGGTGATATTGTCAAAGAATTGACAACTCCCTCGTAAATACGAGGGAGTTTTTCACGGATATATTGTTGCATATATAAAATTAATAGGAGGTGTAACAATGTCAAAAGAAATCTTGGAAGCTAAACAACAAGTTGTTGCAGAAATCAGTGAACAATTAAAAAATTCACAATCTACAGTTGTTGTTGAATATCGTGGATTAACAGTGGCTGAAGTTACTGAATTACGTAGAGCTTTAAGAGCTGAAAATGTGGGATTTAAAGTTTATAAAAACACATTAGTTCAAAGAGCTGTTGAACAAGAAGGTATGAACGAATTAGAAGAATACCTTGTTGGACCAAACGCATTGGCATTTGGTAAAGATGATGCAGTGGCTCCTGCAAGAATTTTAGCAAATTTTGCAAAAGATCACGAAGCATTACAAATTAAAGCTGCTTATATCGAAGGTAAATTCTTACCTAAAGAAGAAGTAATGGCAGTATCACAATTACCTAATCGTGAAGGTATGTACTCAATGTTACTTGCATGTATGAAAGAACCTGTTGCTAAAGTGGCAAGAGTTATTCAAGCTGTTGCTGACGCAAAAGGTGGAGATGCGGCTGAAGAAGCTGCTGCTGAATAGTTAAAAATGAACGGAGGAAAATAAAATGGCAAAATTAACACATGAAGATATCTTAGCTTATTTAGAAGAAGCTACAATTTTAGAATTAAATGATTTAGTAAAAGCAATCGAAGAAAAATTTGATGTAACTGCTGCTGCTCCTGTAGCTGTTGTTGCTGGTGGAGAAGCTGCTGCAGATGCTGCTCCAGCTAACGTAACTGTAACATTAACTGATGTTGGTGCTACAAAAGTTGCTGTTATCAAAGCAGTAAGAGAAATTACTGGTTTAGGATTAGTTGATGCTAAAGGTTTAGTTGACAAAGTTCCTGCTGAAATTAAGAAAGATATTCCAGCTGAAGAAGGAGCTAAGATTAAAGAACAATTAGAAGCTGCTGGTGCAACTGTAGAAGTTAAATAATTTCTAAAATTAAAAAGCCCTTATTGAAGGGCTTTTTTTTAACAAGGAGTGAGATGATGGCTCATTATTATACAAATAATACTGATTTAAAATCACAGAAAAAATATATTACATTTCAATATCGTAATCAAGATTTGACTTTTGTCAGTGATATAGGGGTTTTTTCTAAAGAGTATATTGATTATGGATCACGTGTTCTTCTTGAAAGTATACATCTTTTACCATCACAAAAATCATTACTGGATGTTGGGTGTGGTTATGGTACATTGGGGTTATCATTAAAAAAAGTGTATTCATGGCTTAAGGTGGAAATGGTTGATGTAAATGAACGTGCTTTGAATTTAGCTAAGGAATCAGCTTGTTATAATCAGTTGGAAGATGTTACAATATATAAAAGTTCGGTTTATGAAAATGTCAAAGGAACTTTTGATGTTATTGTATCTAATCCACCGATTCGTGCTGGAAAGACAATTGTTTTTGAAATTTTAGAAAAAGCATATCATCATTTAAATGATTCGGGAACTTTGTTTGTTGTTATTCAAAAAAAACAAGGGGCTCCTTCTGCTAAGAAAAAGATGGAAGATGTTTTTGGGAATTGTGAAATTATAAAAAGAGATAAAGGATATTTTGTTTTAAAATCGGTAAAATAACACTGTTTTTTGTGTTTCAAAAGAAATTTTGAAATTTATGATTTGGTATTGACTTCAACTGGCCTCTATGCTAGTATAATAAAATGCCTACTCATATATAAAAAGCAGTGTTTTTTGCTTGCTTTAATTAGGAGATAGAGATCATGAATAAGGAGTGAAACAGGCTTGGAAAGAAATGGAACTCAGGCAAAAAGTCGTATTAATCGTCGCAATTATTCAAGAATTAGTGGGTCTTTGGAATTGCCAAATTTAGTAGAAATCCAGACAAATTCTTTTGAATGGTTTAAAAACGAAGGAATTAAAGAAGTTTATAACGATGTTTATCCTATTAGCAATTACAACGAAACTTTAACTTTAGAGTTTGTGGATTGTCGCTTTGATGCACCGAAATATTCAGTGGAAGAAGCAAAAGATAGAGATACAAATTATTGTGCACCTATTCGTGCAACTTTACGTTTAGTGAATAATGGCACTGGTGAAATTAAGGAAAATGAAGTCTTTATGGGTGATTTTCCATTAATGACAGATTCTGGTACTTTTATTATTAATGGAGCTGAACGTGTTATTGTTTCACAGTTAGTACGTTCGCCAGGAGCATATTTTGCTGATGCAATGGATAAAAGTGGTAAAACTGTTTTCACTGGAAGTATGATTCCTTCACGAGGAACATGGCTTGAATTTGAAAACGATGCAAAAGATATTTTAAATGTACGTATTGATAGAACTCGTAAAATACCGGGAACGATTTTATTACGTGCTTTAGGATTAAGTAGTGATGAAGATATTATTGAAGTATTAGGAGATCATGAGTTTATCAGAAATACATTAGCTAAAGATACAACTCATAATACTGATGAAGCTTTAATTGAAATTTACAATAAATTAAGACCAGGGGAACCTGCAACTTTAGAAGGTGCTAACAATTTATTATATACAAGATTCTTTGATGCAAAAAGATATGACCTTGCACGTGCAGGACGTTTTAAACTTGGTAAAAAATTGAGTTTATTAGATAGAATTACAAACCGTGTTTTAGCTCAAGATGTTATAGATATAGATGGAAATGTTGTGATGAAAGAAGGAACTTTATTAACAAAAGATAAAGTAGACCTTTTAGCTCCTGTTTTCCAAGCTGGAGCTCATATGAGAGATATTCACACAAATGATTTTTTAAGATCACATGGACGTATTCAAGTATTAGAAGTTTATGTTGATGAAACAAAATCAAAGAAAATGAAAGTTGTAGGGACAGATTTATCATTAGATTGTAAATATATTACAATTTCAGATATGATTGCAGCCTATTCATATATGTTAAATCTTGTGGATATCTATGATTCATTAGATTTAGCAAGTGATGATAGAGTCAATTTGATGAGTCGTATTGGTTTATTAGATGATATTGATCATTTAGGAAATAGACGTGTCCGTTCTGTTGGAGAATTGATTCAAAATCAATTTAGAATTGGTTTGTCAAGAATGGAAAGAGTTGTTAAAGAAAGAATGTCATTGTCTGAAGTTGATAGTGTCACTCCACAATCATTAACAAACATTCGTCCATTAACAGCCGCTATTAAAGAATTTTTCTCATCATCTCAGTTATCTCAATTTATGGATCAGATTAATCCATTAGCAGAGTTAACGAATAAACGTCGTTTATCAGCGTTAGGGCCAGGTGGGTTATCAAGAGATCGTGCTGGTTATGAAGTTCGTGACGTTCATGCTTCTCACTACGGTCGTATTTGCCCAATTGAAACACCTGAAGGTCCAAATATCGGGTTGATTTCAACGTTAGCTTCTTATGCAAAAATCAATAAATATGGATTTATTGAAACACCTTATCGTAAAGTCAATCATAGTGTTATTGATGAAGATGATGTGCGTTATTTAACAGCTGATGAAGAAAAGAATTATGTGATTGCACAAGCTAAGGTTCAACATGATGAAAATGGTAAAATCCTTGATGAACAGGTTATTGCCCGTCATTTAGGGGAAAATATCATGGCAAAACCAGAAGAAATTGATTTTATTGATATTTCTCCAAAACAGATTGTTTCTGTTGCCACTTCATGTATTCCTTTCCTTGAAAATGACGATGCCACTCGTGCCTTAATGGGTGCCAACATGCAACGTCAGGCTGTCCCATTATTAAATCCACATACACCTCTTGTAGGAACTGGTATGGAATATCAGGCAGCAAGAGATTCTGGAGCAGCCGTTGTTGCGAAAAAAGATGGTATTGTTACTTATGTTGATGCGAAAAAGATTATTGTTGAAGAAGATACAGGGCCTCATAAATATCGTTTGACAAAATTTGCGATTTCCAATGCAGGAACTTGTATTAACCATAGACCAATTGTAAAAGTTGGCGATCAAGTTGTGAAAGGTGAAATTCTTGCTGATGGTCCATCAATGGAACAGGGAGAATTAGCTTTAGGACAAAACGTATTAGTTGGTTTCATGACATGGAATGGTTACAACTATGAAGATGCTGTTATCATGTCTGAAAGATTAGTTAAAGAAGATGTTTATACATCTATTCATATTGAAGAATATAGTATTGAATGTCGTGATACAAAATTAGGACCTGAAGAAATTACAAGAGATATTCCTAATGTTGGTGAAGATGCACGTAAAAACTTAAACAGTGAAGGTATCATTATGATTGGTGCTGAAGTTAAGGAAGGTGACATCTTAGTTGGTAAGGTCACACCAAAAGGACAAGCGGAATTATCTGCAGAAGAAAAATTATTATTAGCAATCTTTGGTGAAAAATCTAGAGAAGTCAAAGATAATTCTTTAAGAGTTCCTCATGGAGGGGCAGGAATTGTTCATGATATTAAAATTTTCTCTAGAAAAAATGGTGATGAATTACAACCGGGTGTTAATAAAGAAGTTAAAGTTTATATCGTTCAAAAACGTAAAATTTCTGAAGGTGACAAGATGGCAGGTCGTCATGGTAATAAAGGGGTTATTTCTAAAATATTACCAATTGAAGATATGCCACACTTAGAAGATGGAACAATTCTTGACATCATGTTGAATCCATTAGGGGTTCCTTCACGTATGAACATTGGGCAGGTATTGGAATTACATTTAGGTTATGCTGCCAGAGAGTTAGGTATGTATTTTGCAACACCAGCTTTTGATGGTATTAATTCAAAAGATCTTGAAGATATCATGAAAGAAGCAGGAATGTCTGTTGATGGAAAACAACCAGTGATTTCTGGAATGACTGGTGAATATTTTGATTCAAACGTTTCTGTTGGTGTCATGTATATGATTAAATTAGCTCACATGGTTGATGATAAACTTCATGCCAGATCAGTTGGTCCATACTCTTTAGTAACACAACAGCCTCTTGGTGGTAAAGCACAAAATGGTGGACAAAGATTTGGAGAAATGGAAGTTTGGGCACTTGAAGCTTATGGTGCAGCTTATACACTGAGAGAAATTTTAACTGTCAAATCTGATGATGTTGTAGGACGTGTCAAAACTTATGAGGCTATTGTCAAAGGACAAAAATTGCCTGAACCAGGACTTCCTGAATCATTTAGAGTTTTAACAAAAGAATTACAGGCTTTAGCTTTAGATATTCGTATGTTAGATGAAAATGGTGAAGAAATAGATGCAAGAAAGATTGAAGATGAAGAACGTCGCTTCCCTACTTCAATTGATACAACTCCTGAACAACCAGAGGTTACTGATGAAGAAGTGGCTGAGGTTGAAGGTGATTTCTCAGAAGATGAAGAATCATTTGATGATTTAGATTCAGCAATTGATGAACTCTTTAGTGATGATGAAGAAGAAAGTAACGAAGAATAGGAGGAAATATGAATGGCAGATGTCAATAACTTTTCAGCAATCCAAATTGGATTAGCTTCTCCAGAAAAAATTCGTGAATGGTCTTATGGTGAAGTTAAAAAACCTGAAACTATTAATTATCGTTCTCAAAAGCCTGAAAAAGATGGTCTATTTTGTGAAAAAATCTTTGGACCATCTAAGGATTGGGAATGTAGCTGTGGAAAATATAAGAAAGTGAGATATAAAGGTGTTATCTGCGATCGTTGTGGTGTTGAAGTGACAAAATCATCTGTACGTCGTGAACGTATGGGGCATATTGAACTGGCTACACCGGTTGCACATATCTGGTATTTAAAGGGTATTCCATCAAGAATGGGATTAATCCTTGATATGACACCAAAACAACTTGAAGAAATTATTTATTTCGTTTCTTATGTTGTTACTGATAAGGGAAGTACACCTTTAGAATATAAACAAGTCTTATCTGAAAGAGATTATCGTAACTGTTATGAAAAATTTGGTCATCAATTTGAGGCTAAAACTGGGGCAGAAGCGATTAAAATCTTGCTTCAAAAAGTCGATTTAGATGAAGAATTTGAATTGGTAACAAAAGACTTAAAAGAAGCACAAGGACAAAGACGTTCAAAATTATTGAAAAGACTTGAAGCAATTGAGGCATTTAGAACTTCACACAATCAACCAGAATGGATGATCTTAGATGTTCTTCCTGTTATTCCACCTGATTTAAGACCAATGTTACAATTGGATGGTGGACGTTTTGCGACAAGTGACTTGAATGATTTATATCGTCGTGTTATTACACGTAATAATCGTTTGAAAAAGTTGTTAGAGCTAGGAACACCTTCTATTATTGTGCAAAATGAAAAGCGTATGTTACAAGAAGCAGTGGATGCCTTAATTGATAATGGACGTCGTTCAAAACCAATTACTGGGGCTGGAGGAAGACCATTAAAATCATTAAGTCATACGTTAAAAGGAAAGCAAGGGCGTTTCCGTCAAAACTTACTTGGAAAACGTGTTGACTATTCAGGACGTTCAGTTATCGCTGTTGGACCTGATTTAAAGATGTATCAATGTGGTATTCCACGTGAAATGGCTTTAAACTTATTTAAACCATTTGTCATTAGTGGATTAGTAAGAGAACAAATAGCAACAAATATTAAAGCGGCTGAAAGATTAATTGATAAGATGGATGATGTGATTTGGCCAATCGTTGAAGAAGTCATCAAAGAACATCCAGTCTTATTAAACCGTGCGCCTACATTGCATAGATTAGGTATTCAGGCATTCGAACCTAAATTGGTTGAAGGACGTGCTATTCGTTTGCACCCATTAGTATGTCCAGCGTTCAACGCTGACTTTGATGGTGACCAGATGGCAGTTCACGTTCCATTAGGGGAAGAAGCTATTCAAGAAGCTAGACAGTTAATGTTAGGTTCTCACAATATCCTTGGACCAAAAGATGGAAAACCTATCGTTACACCTTCTCAGGACATGGTGTTAGGTAACTATTACTTAACATTAGAAGATGAAGGGGCTGTTGGTGAAGGAACTGTTTTTGCAGATGTGAATGAAGTTTTAATGGCATATGATGCAAAAACTGTACATTTACACACAAGAATTGCGATTAGAGGAAAATCTTTAAAGAATAAGACATTTACTGAAAAACAAAATAATAGCTATTTAATTACAAGTGTTGGTAAAATTATCTTTAACCAGATTTTTGATGGGGCATTCCCATTTATCAATGATTCTAGTAAAGAAAATTTAGTAGCAACACCAGATAAATATTTCGTACCAATGGGTACTGATATTAAAGCACATATTAAAGCACAGCCTTTAATTAAACCATTGGGTAAAAAAGCTTTAGGAAACATTATCAATGAAATGTTTGATCCTACAAAAATTAGTGATACAACAGCGATGTTGGATAAATTAAAAGATCAAGGATTCTATTATTCTACAATTGCTGGTATTACAGTTTCTGTTTATGATATTCAGGTTCCACAAAGTAAATACGTTTTATTTGATGAAGCTGATGAAAAACTTGAAGTAATCAAGAAATTATATCGTAAAGGGAAAATCACTGATGAAGAAAGACATAATATTGTTATTAAGTTATGGGAATCTGTTAAAGACCAAGTTCAAGCTGTTGTTAAGGAAGAATTTGAGGCAGATGATCGTAATCCAATCTTCATTATGTCTGATTCAGGAGCACGTGGTAATATCTCAAACTTTACACAGTTAGTAGGTATGCGTGGATTGATGTCTAATCCAAAAGGTGAAACGATTGAGTTGCCTATCAAATCTTCATTTAGAGAAGGTTTAACAGCATCTGAATTCTTCATCTCTACACATGGTGCCCGTAAAGGATCTACTGATACAGCCTTAAAGACAGCCGATTCAGGATACTTGACAAGACGTTTGGTTGATGTTGCTCAAGAAGTCATTGTTACTGAAGATGATTGTGGCACAGATCAGGGATTTGTTGTTACTGAATTGTACAATACTTCAGATAATTCAGTGATTGTGCCATTATATGACCGTCTAGTAGGACGTTATTCTCAAAAGGATGTTGTTCATCCTGAAACAGGAGAAGTGCTTGTTCAAGCGGGAGAAATGATTGATGAAGCGATTGCTAAAAATATTACAGATGCTGGAATCAAAGAAGTTGAAATTCGTTCAATCTTTGGATGTAAAGCTAAAAATGGAATTTGTAGAAAATGTTATGGTCGTAACCTAGCAACTGGGGAACAAGTTGAATTAGGAGAAGCTATTGGTATTATGGCTGCTCAATCTATTGGTGAACCTGGTACTCAGTTAACAATGCGTACATTCCACATGGGTGGAGTTGCCGGTGGTGCTGATATCACTCAAGGTTTACCTCGTATTCAAGAGCTATTTGAAGCGAGAAATCCAAAAGCAAAATCTATTATTTCTGAAATTGATGGTGAAGTTTCTAATATCATTGATAATAATGGTAGAGCAGAAGTTGTCGTTTCTAATTTGTTAGAAACAAGAAGTTATTTAACACCATATGGTGCAAAATTAAGAGTATCTGTCGGTGATGAAGTGGGAATTGGATCTAAAATTACAGAAGGTTCAATTGATCCAAAGGAATTACTGGCAGTGGCTGATGTGAAAGCTGTAGAAAATTATATCTTGAAAGAAGTTCAAAAAGTTTATCGTTTACAAGGTATTGAAATTTCTGATAAACATATTGAAGTTATTATTCATCAAATGTTGAAAAAGATGCGTATTGTTGAAGGTGGAGATACAGGAGCATTGCCTGGAACACATATTAATGTTCAAAGATTTACAGAATTGAATAAGGAAGTCTTAAAGGCTGGAAAACATCCTGCTGTTGCTAGACCAATCTTATTAGGTATTACAAAAGCATCGTTGGAAACAGAATCATTCTTATCTGCTGCATCATTCCAGGAAACAACAAAAATCTTAACGGATGCTGCAATTAAAGGAAAAATTGATGAATTAAAAGGTCTAAAAGAAAATGTTATTATTGGTAAATTATTACCTGCTGGAACAGGTTTAAGAGGACCTTTGAAATCTCCTGAAACAATTGCTAGAGAATTAGAAGAAGCACGTAAAGAAAAAGAATTGGAAGAAGCAGAACACTTGGAAGCTGAGACTTTATCTGAAAGTTTATTAAGTAGTAGTGAAATTGATGAAGAATTTACATCAGCAGAATAAATCAATTAAACAAGATCTGAATACAGGTCTTGTTTTCTTTTAAAAAACAAAAAAAGTGTGTCAAGCAAATTTGAAAATGTCCTAAAAAATTTTAAACATTAGCACCAGAACGGTGCTTTTGTTTTGCAAGAAAATTTAAGTAGGAAGCCTGTTTCCAAGGATGATCTATAGGTGGAATATATTTTTTCTTTGGTCTGGCTTCT
>NZ_NFLJ01000001.1 GCF_002160865.1 Massiliimicrobium timonense | reverse complement strand
CTTGACTCTTCTTGTTTCTTTCTTTTCTATTGACGTGTTTACTGTTCAGTTTTCAATGTTCCTGTCGCCCTCTCTCTCGAGTGCTCATCTATAATATCATCTATTCCTCCCCTTTGCAAGTCTTTTTTTTACTTTTTTTCGTTTTTTTTATTCATAGTTAGACAAAGGAAATACTACAAATTCAATTTTCCTTTTTATAATCAACAAAAAATGATATTTTATAGTTTAAAATTTTTTATAACCACTATTAAAATATAAAATATTTCTTTTTGTTTAACTTTATTAATACAACTTTAAATAACTTTATTCTTCTTTTTTATACATGTAGTATAAAATTATATCTCAAATAATCTTATCAACTTTCAATAAATTACTATATTATTTATACGAATAATATGTTTCTTACATGATATCAAATACTATACTAGAATTTTCATAGCCTACATACACACATTTAATCGAAAATTATTAACATGAATCAATTGATATCATTTCTCAATATTATATTTTGATATCTTTTACTTTTTTTACTATCAAAAAATGGCTAACTGTGGCTATTTGATATAATTTTCAATAAAACAATATAAAAAACCGCTTAAAATCAATGTTTTTAGCGGTTATTGTTTTCTTTGGTGGAGGCGGCGGGAATCGAACCCGCGTCCAAAAGCCGTCCCATATGAAACTTCTACAGCTTATCTTGTCGAATAAATTTAACTAAGCTACGATCCACAAGCAGTCTTTCACTTAGCGATTCTGTACATTTTCGTGATATAAATCCAGACGCTTTATACCCTTAACCTATAAGATATGTTACCAGTTCTATAGCCATAGGTATGCTATAGGCTGATATTCGCTAAAGTCTAACGTCGACTAGCAAGCGAAAGATAATTGTTGTCTGTTTCCAGATATTTTTTGTTTGCAATTAACGTATGCCCACGGCTGCAATTTCATTCAAACTGACCCCTGTCGAATCCAAGACGCCCCCATTAATAAGCATTTTTCAATGCTCTTTCCATATCTCTTTTTGCGTCTTTAGCTTTTAAGTCCTGACGTTTATCATACAACTTCTTTCCTCGAGCCAAAGCAATTTCTGCCTTAAGTTTAGAGGTGTTAAAATATAATTTTGTCGGAACAATTGTTAATCCGTTTTCTTTCACTTCTTTTTGTAATTTCTTAATCTGCTTTTTATGAAGCAGCAATTTTCTATTACGAAGTGGTTCGTGGTTAAAGATATTCCCTTGTTCATAAGGAGCGATATGCATATTTTCAATAAATGCTTCATCATTTTTAAAACGAATAAAAGCATCTTTTAAATTCACATGACCTTTGCGCACAGATTTAATTTCTGTCCCTTTTAACTCTATTCCTGCTTCATAAGTTTCTAAAATAAAGTAATCATGAAAAGCTTTTTTATTTTGAGTCACAATCTTCATGCATATCGCCTCCTTTTATCTACGTCTTCTTGTCCTTCTATGATTAGACTTATTTATTTTACCCTTTTTTGTACGTTTTGTCTTTACTTTTCTATCATTAATTTTAACTATTTTTGTTTTTTTCTTTCTTGATTCCATTCCCACAACTTCAAAATCAATTGTACGCTCTTTTTTATCACAGGCAACAACTTTAACTTTGACCTTATCAGAAATTTTAAAAGTTTTACCCGTTCTTTCTCCTATCAAAGTCATCTGTTCCTCATTATAATGATAATAATCATCTGTTAAATCAGTAATATGTACTAAACCATCTATTGTGTTAGGTAATTCAACAAAGAATCCAAATGAAGTAATAGAAGAAATCATTCCCTCAAATTCTTCCCCAATATGCTTAGACATATACTCTGCCATTTTCATATCATTCACTTCACGTTCAATGTCAACAGCTTCTTTTTCTCTAAAAGAAGACTGTTCTGCCAATTCAGGAATCACTTCTTCAAAATGAGCAGTCTTTTGATAATTATGTTGAAACAAGAAAGTACGAATCAAACGATGTCCTAACAAATCTGGATAACGTCTAATAGGTGAAGTAAAATGTGTATAATATTCATCTGCCAAACCAAAATGTCCTAAACACTGTGCATCATATCTTGCTTTTTGCATACATCTTAATAACAATGTCGAAACAATAACATGTTCATCCGTTCCCTTAGAAGCATTAATAATCATATTCAATTCTTTAGGAAAAACATGTTCCAGAGAACCTTTAATAGTATAGCCCAAAGGTTTGACAATAGATACAAACTGTTGCAGTTTCTTAACTTTTGGCTGTTCATGCACACGATAAATAAAAGGTAAATCCATCCATTTAAAATGTTGTGCTACTGTTTCATTAGCTTTCAGCATAAATTCTTCAATAATCTTATCAGAAGCACCACGTTTTCTCAAAACAACATCAGTAGGCTCCCCTGTTTTATCCACTATAACTTTTGCTTCATCAACATCAAAATCGATAGCTCCACGTTCATCACGCACTTTTCTTAGCAAAGTTGCCAGCTCCTGCATTAAAAAGAATAAAGGAATTGCTGGTGCATATTCTTTTTGTAAATCCTGATTACCATCTAATATCTTATTCACATTATTATATGTCATACGATAAGAAGAATGAATAACAGATGGAACAATTTCATGATTAACAACTTCTCCATGCTTATCTATTTCCATAATACAACTGATTGTATAACGGTCAGTATTTGGATTCAGTGAACAAATACCATTAGATAGTTTATGTGGTAACATAGGAATAACACGGTCAACTAAATAAATAGATGTTCCTCTTTTAATAGCTTCCTTATCTAAAGGCGAACCCTCTGTCACATAATAAGACACATCAGCAATATGGACACCTAATTGATAATGACCATTATCCAATTTTTTTAACGAAATCGCATCATCCAAATCTTTAGCATCGTCACCATCAATAGTCACAATCAATTCATTTCTTAAATCTACACGATTTTCTATATCACTTGGATCAATTTCATCTGATATATTTTCAATTTGTTCGTAAACTTCCTTAGGAAATTCAATATCTACATCATGAGCATGAACAATAGATAAAATATCAACACCCGGATCATTACGATGCCCAATAATTTTAACAATATCCCCTTTAATCTGAGGTTTAAAAGCTTTTATCTCTACAACAACCTTATGCCCTGGCATAGCTCCATGTGCATGAGCCATATCCACAATAATTGGTTTATCAAATTTAGGATCATCTGTTTTGATAATATATTCTTTACGCCCTCTTTTGACTTCCCCAACATATCTTATTTGTCCACGTCGAAGAACACGAACAACACGCCCTTCTTCACGATTTCCATGTGATTTGACTTTTTCAATCAAAACAACATCATGATTTAAAGCATCTTTCATATTCGTATCATGAATATAAAATTCACGTTCTTCATCTACTTTTACAAACCCAAAACCACGTTTATTTAATTCTAAAACACCTTTATAATATTGAAGTTGATTAATCAAATAATAATCATTAATACGACTTCTGATAATCAGTCCTTCATTTTCCATCTCATTTATTAATTTAATAAACGAAACATAATCTTGAGTATCGGTCATATGAAAGTATTCTGCCAATTCTTGAATCTTTCTTCTTGTATAACTACGATCAGCCAATAAATTCAATATTTCTTCCTTCATCTTAATCACCTCACTTTTAGTTTATCCAATTAATAAAAAGAGGACACATCAAAGTGCCCTAATGATTAACCCATTCTAATTAAGATTGCAAGAACAAAAAATGCAATTGCAAGTCCAACAGTAATACGTGTTAAAACCAAATCAGCTCCTCTTTCTTTTTGATGAGCAAACAGGTTAGAACTTTGACCAGTCAAAGCATTCACAACACCATCAGATTTTCCACTTTGTAATAGGCATACAACAATAAGAGCAATTGAAACTAAAACTAGTAAAATATTTAAAACCATTGTCGTACCTCCTTTTCTTTATACATTAGCAAAACAATACTATCATATTCACTGCAAAAATACAATACTTTTTCTTCAACACAAGAAAATATATTTCTTTAAATATTTTACTTTTCTATCTACTTATATTGTATAACTTTTGAAATAAAAATAATATTATTTTACATATTTTTCAACTTTTTGTATGATAATAACGGAGGTGATTTCATGTCAAAGAAAAAACTCATCACTTTATTTTTTTCAACTTTATATCTCAGTGCTTTTACTTTTGGTGGTGGTTATGTCATTGTTACACTCATGCGAAAAAAATTTGTTAGTGAATATCATTGGATTGATGAAGATGAGATGTTGGATTTAATTGCTATTGCACAATCATCACCGGGTGCTATTGCAGTGAATGGAGCCATTGTTGTAGGCTATAAATTAGCTGGTATTGCAGGAATCATCGTTTCAGTGATCGCAACAATCATTCCTCCATTTGTTGTCATTTCATTCATATCTTTTTGTTATGAAATATTCCGTACAAATATCATCATAGCTTTAATACTTGAAGGAATGCAAGCTGGTGTAGGTGCCGTTATTGCTGCAGTTGTATTTGAAATGGCAGCAGGAATTTTCCACGAAAAAAATATTTTTTCTCTATTCATCATGATTTCTTCATTTATTCTCACTTATTTTTTGAATATCAACGTTATCTATATTATCTTTATTTGTATTATGATTGGGCTTATCAAAACTTTTCTATGGAAAGGACGTGTAAAATCATGATACTCCTACAATTATTTTTAAGCTTTCTACAAATTGGTGCATTTAGCTTTGGTGGTGGCTATGCTGCAATGCCACTCATTCAAAATCAAGTGGTGGAATTACACCATTGGCTCACTATTCCAGAATTCACTGACCTCATCACTATTTCCCAAATGACACCTGGTCCTATTGCAATTAACTCTGCTACCTTTGTAGGAATAAAAATTGCTGGACTACCCGGAGCTATTATAGCGACTTTAGGATGTATTCTTCCTTCTTGTCTTATTGTCACTATTATCGCATGGCTTTATCTTAAATTTCGTCAAATGGAATCTTTACAATCCATTTTAAATGTTTTAAGACCTGCAGTTATTGCATTAATTGCTAGTGCTGGTTTAACAATTATTATGACTGCTTTTTTTGGCGAATTAGGTATCGCAGTAGAAACCCTCAAAATCCAAATGGTTGTTATTTTTGTTATTTGTCTATTCCTGTTAATGAAATGGAAAATGAATCCTATCTTTGTCATGGTATTAGCCGGTCTTTTGAATGTACTCCAATATTTTTTAATTCAACCCTTATTATAAAAATAGGAAATGTTAAAATTTTCTCTAAGAAATATCTTAACACTTCCTATATTTTTTAAATACTCTCCACAACAAGGGTGCTCCTATTAAATAAAAAAAGAAATTCCCCACAGCATGAAACGTATCAAATAATAATCCAGCACTATAATAAACAATAAATAATGGCAATCCCCCAATAACAAATTGCTCCAATGATACAATCAAACCAAAAACATAACCCATCACTAAAGAAAAAACAGCCATTACCAGAAGTGATGGATTTTTATTTTTTCTTCTATAAAAATCACCCATACATTGTGTCAACAGACAAATCACAATCCATGCTAAAATTTGAAAAAAAGTCCAAATTCCCATACCTAAATACATATTAGATACAAGTGTTGTCACCAATGTCAGTTTAATTCCAAAAGCTAATCCAAAAAGTAAAACTGAAATAATAATAATTGAAGTCACTGGTTTAATATTAGGTAAAGCCTGTAAAGCAATGCGAGAAGCAATATTAACTGCCGCTAAAATGCCAATTAAACTGATTTCTTGAATCTTACCCATTTGTTGAATAGATCCACTCAACTTGATCACCATCTTTTAAAATATAAGCACCTGCACCTAAACTTGGATAAGCTCCATTGACTTTATACTTCCAGCCTGATTGTCCACCATAATCAAACTCCATTAGACCATTAATTCCTTTGACATAAACAGCTTGTCCTATTCCTGAAATCTTAACAGTCATCTCATAATTATCGGCTAATATTTTTAACGCATCATAAGCACTCATTCCTTCTTCAAATTCAACATAATCTTGTGCCATCACACCATCAACACCTGTAATTATCACATTGATTGATGCCACTTCTTCAATTTGTGATTCTTCTTCAACTTCTTCCAAAGTTTCTTGTGGTTGTTGTTTAGGTTCTGATGTTTTTTGATTTGATGCATCTTCATCTATTTTTTTTGTTGTTTGAGATTCTGTTTTTTGCTCTGTTTTCTTTTCCTTCTTTTGAGAAGTTTGCTTTTTTTCTTTTTCTTGTGATGATTCATCTTGCTGAGATGTTTCTTTAGATACATCTACTTGCTGACTAACTTCACTTTCTGTTTCTTTATTTTCAACAACTTCTTTTGCTTCTTGATTTGGGACAAAGCAGGTATGATAAATACCTGCTCCCCCAATAAATATAAAACATAATACAATAAAAATAAGTGTATATTTCTTTGTTTTATTCAAAATACTTTCTTCCTTTCAATAAAAGTATTCCACTTCCCATAAATAATAAACCATATTCAAATAACCATGACTGATCATCTGTTTGTACAACATCTTTTTGTTTTGTTGTTTCTGTTACAACTTCTTTTTGAGGTTGTTTTTGAGATTGAGAAGATGATGTTTCTGTCTTTTCTACTTCTTGTTCAACTTCTACTTCCGGTTTAACTTCTATTTCTGGTTGTTTTTCTGTATCTATAACTTCATCTAAAGCCAAATAATCCTGTTTTGCTTTTTGATAAACAGATTCATTATAATAATACCCTATTGTTTGAATCCCTTGAACGGTTGCATAATCATTCACTTCTCCCGGTGTTGAATACCAAAAACTTCCATCAGTATTTTGATATTTTAATAATACGTCATATGGATTATACCCATTTTGATTATATGTACCTGCTTTAACTCCTTTGGCATCATATGTTAATAAACCTGTCATAACACTTGCTTGTGTGTTCACATTAACACCACTAAAACTATCTTTATATCCTGCTTGTCCATCTCGCATAGATTGCAAATACACAATAGCACGTTGAATAGTGGGTTGATATTTGTCTTTATCAACCAAAGACAAACTTTCAATAACCCATGAAGTAATATCTAAACTAGGGCCATAGCTTGACCCAAAAGCCCCATTATCATCAATGAGAGATGTTAAATAATCTGCAGCCAGTGACAATTTAGGTGAATCAACAACATATAATGCAAAAACTCCATAAACTTGAAAATTTGCATATGTTGAATTATTCTTTTTATCAAAAGCTCCGTTTGATTGAACACAATTTTCTAGCATTTCTACATAATTAACACCATTATAATTTTTTGGATTATCTCCATGTAATGATAAAGCAATTACAGATTGTGCTATTTCAGACGCATAGTCAGTAGAAATTAAATGATCAATAGAATAATCACTAGAATCCAATCCAATGGCTTCATAAGCATATAATTCACTAAAACTATTGAAACTTGTTTTTTGTGAATAATAACCTTTTGCTGATGTATAACTTTCGTCATACGATAATGCTGCTGTTGGTAAAACTTGACTAACAATTAACATCAACATCATTAATAAACTTGTAAAAATTTTCTTCATTTTGTCCTCCATTTCTCCTAGACAAAAATAAGGTCTTTAACCCTAAAATTGATACTAGAACGACTTTATACTCCGTAAAGTGTATTCCAAGATGTTGGCATGTATTCCGGCTCAAGTTCAACGTCTTAGCACCTTCCCAGTTTCCCAGTGGTATTACGCTTTAACTCCCTTTCACGGCTGCGGGACAGCTCAGGATTTTCACCTGCTTCCATTTTCATGAAATACTTCTATTTCCAACCAACAAATTCATAAACTTTTACATCCACATTATATACCATTATTTCCAAATAATAAAGAAAAAAGAGCCTTTTAAAAAGCCCTTATTCCTACAATCATTTTTCCTAAATATACCCCCATAATACATCCTACAACACTGATTAAAGCATAAATGATTGCCATAAAAATCATACCATTTTCTAACAATGTTAAAGTTTCTAGTGAAAATGTTGAAAAAGTTGTGAATCCTCCACATAACCCTGTTTTTAAAAAGAGATGGATTTGTGAAGACAAATATTGTTTTTCAAATAAGCCAACAACTACTCCTATGATAAAAGCTCCCAGCAAGTTTGTGATTAATGTTAAAACTGGAAAAGAACTTTTGATAGGCAATAAACTTAAAGTATATCTAAAGATGGATCCTATGGCTCCACCTAGTCCTACCCACAAGAACTTATCCATTGTCACTCTCCATTGCGACAACACTAAACTTTTGATCTTTTTCAATCAAAGTTACAGTCGTCGTATATTGTAAAGCATTGAGTATTGGATTCACTTCATTAAAAGTGATTTGAACTTTCACATCATAATAACTATAATCTTCTAAACCAGATAAAGCTTTATAAGAAGGGACATTAGACAAAATATCATAACGGATAACTTCTGGAGGATTGATATATTGTTGATTATCTCTATAATATTCCTGTTTAGCATAAGCTGTAAAATCGTCTTTTTTATCAGCATAGAAGTAATCAATTCCACCTATCTTCCCTTCTTCTTTATTAGATAGTGTATAATAATCACTCACAAAATAGGCCGCTACTAATTGTCTTTCCGCTTTTTTATCGCCACGATTAATCGCTGTTACTAACTGATTATAAATATCACTCATAAGACTTGTTTCATTTTCAGATTCTACATATTCTATAGTTATCGTTTTTTGTGGAATAGCTTTTTCTTCATGATTTAAAACAAAAACCATTGAAAAGACAATACCTATCACAATAATCAATATAACAGCATATCTTTTTTTAGCTTTTCGAATAATCTTTTGATATGGTTTTGTATCTTTAATAGATGGTAAATATTCACTTTTAATAAAAATATTTAAAATTGTTAAAAATGGTTTATACTTACGATCAATCATATTGGTTGCTTCTACAAATAATTCAAACAATAACATTAAAGCTACAAATAAAATAGTTGCACCTACTTTATCAAATAAATAAAGATATGAACATAACGAAAACAAAACTGTCACAGTGTATAAAATCAAAACACTCTTAGTTTGACCTAATTCTAAAGAAAACATTAATTTATGATGAAGATGGTTACGATCAGCTTCACTAAAGCTTTTATGATGAACTTTACGACGAATAATTGCAATAAAAGTATCCATGATTGGTACCATTAAGACAACAATAGGCGCACCTAAAGTAAAGAATGAAGAACTTTTATAACCAAATCCAAGTAATGAAATAACCGCAATCATAAAACCAATAAATAAAGCTCCACAATCCCCTAAGAAAATAGAAGCAGGATGAAAATTATAAACAAGAAAACCTCCAATAGCACCTGCCAAAAGCAAAGATAGCGATGATATATCCGTACGTCCATATGTTAAAGAGGTTAATGAAATTGTCACTAAAACAATAATAGAAATACCTGCACATAATCCATCTAATCCATCTATCAGATTAATCGCATTACTGATTCCTACAATCCATAAAATAGTGACTAAAATAGCCAAGGCATAGGAAATAGAGTCTGGCAAAAAAGGTAATGTAAAACCTTTTAAAACAATATCTCCATAAATAATCACAACCAATGCCGCAATAACCTGACCCAACATTTTTAATTTAGGTGATAAGTCATGAATATCATCGTAGAAACCTGTTAAAAAAATGATAAAGCCACCAATCAATATCGCATTAATTTGAATATCTGTTTTCAAAAAAATCATTGTCCCAATTAAAAAACTAGCATAAATCGCGTAACCACCAGTTCTGGCAATGATTCCTTTATGAATGGTTCTTTTATTCGTATGAGCAATAATCCCAAGTTTTTTTGAAACTTTTCCTACTATAGGAACAAGAATTAAACTAAATATGAAAGTTACCACAAATGATAAACATATTTCCAAACTCATGATTTTTCGCTCCTTTCTTACATTCTCTATCTTTTGTTATATCATAAATCCATGATTTTGCGAAGTCCTACTCCATATATTTTTCATAAGAAGCGTGAATTTTAAATGTCTTTCTATCTTTTTCTTAAAGTCTATTACTAAAGATGTTATAATGATTTTATAAGGAGGAAAATGAATATGCACAAATTAGGTATTTCTGTATACCCTGATAAAACACCAATGAATGAGGTATACGCATACATGGAAAAAGCTGCAAAATTAGGTTACAGTAGAATTTTTACATGTTTTTTATCAATTCCAGATGAAGAAAGAGAAAGTTATTTGGTTGAATTTAAAGAATTCATGAAAAAAGCTCATGAATTAGGATTTGAGGTAGCTGCTGATACAAATCCACAAGTTTTTGATTTAATTGGAGCAACACCTGGTAATTTAAAACCATTTGCTGATTTAGGATTAGATATTATCAGAATGGATGGTAACTTTGGGACACAAGGTGATATTCAATTAACACGTAATCCATACAATATTAAAATTGAATTTAATGCCAGTATGGATATGGGTGTAGAGTTATTAATCAACAATGGTGGTAATAAAGATCAAATCACTATGTGTCATAACTTCTTCCCAGAACGTTATACTGGTTTAGATTTTGACTTATTTATGGAATATAATCGTTATTGGAAAGAATTAAATTTGCACACTGCTGCCTTTGTTTCTAGTAACAATGAACATACAATCGGGCCATGGCAAGTTTTCTGTGGTTTACCAACTGTTGAAATTATGCGTGGCTTACCAATTGATTTACAAGCACGTTATATGTTAGCAACTGGAGATGTTGATGATATTTTAATTGGAAACTATCCAGCAACTGATGAAGAATTAGAAGCTCTAGCTAAAGTCAATTTACAAGCTATTGAAATTAGAGTGGATGAAGCTGAAGGTATTAGTCAAAACGAAAAAGAAATCATGTATGATTTTGCCCCTCATTGGGATCGTTATGATCATTCATCATTTATGTTACGTTCTTCATCACCTCGTGTATGGTTCAAAGCTAAAAAGAGTGTACAAGATGGAAACATGGGAAAAGATACTCAAATGAATGTAGAATCACAATCTATTCCATATAGAGATCCCGGTAAAAAAGTCTTTACACGTGGAGATGTATTGATTGTTAATGATAATTTAGCACACTATCGTGGTGAACTTGAAATTGTTTTAACTGAAATTCCTAATGATGGTGAACGTAACTTAGTAGCTACTGTAAAACCTGAAGAATTAATGTTGTTAGATTTCATTAAACCTGGACATCATTTTAAAATCTTAAAGTAAAAAAACAAAGGATTGAAAGTTTCGTTTTCAATCCTTTTTTATACCTATTTTCTTGATTCAACTGGTGCAATCAAAACTTTTCCTGTGCCACGATAAACATTGACAAGGCCTTCACCAGATGCTGCTGATCCTGCTAATGTTTTTCCAGAACGTTCTACTTTGAACTCAAGAGTTCCACTCCATGCAATAGCCATATTTCCATCAATTTTTAAAACATCATCTTTTAAAGTCACTTCAATAAGTTCTTCTTGTGGACATTCTGATTCTAAACATACAATACCAGAACCTTCTATTCCAAGATTAAATAACCCTTCATTTCCCATTGTCGCTGATGATAAATTAGAACGCATCACAGCTTTATGCTTTAATTTTGCATCACAAGCTAAAAATAAACCATCATCTAATACAACAGATTGATTCCATTCATCAAGATCAAGCAATAAAATATGCTTATATGTAGGTTCTAATACTAGAACTCCATCTCCTGTATATTCTGGTTTAATTGCTGATTCACCAGTCACTTTTCCTCTTACCGCTTTAGATAACAAATCACCTACACCCTTTAATCCTGTTGTTGCATAGACATTGCCAACCATCCATTGCATGGCTCCTGCCTGTACCACAACATTAGCTTGACTAATATCACAAATAACCTGTCTTTTACGAATATTCATTTCACTACAAAAATAAGCAGTTTGTGCATGATGAGGCATCACACTTAAATCACGTTGATATTCAATAATTTGAAAAGGTCCTTTTTCATTAATGATTTTCACATCGTTATTATTTGTAAAATTAGAAATTGTAAACATTATAACATCCCTCCTTTTCTTTATTATATCATACATCCTATTCAAGTGAACTTTTTCCAGTCTGATAATCAATTTTTACTTGAGGTTGAACATTATAAACAAACACATTAAATTCAATATCCAATCCTTGATCTTCTACTGACATAGCTTCCATCAATACACCATCAGCCACCAGATTATCTCCTTCAAAAACAGGTGTCACACGATACAACACATGATTTCCTGTATCTTTCACATAGTCAGCCACTTCATTTTCAAAAGGTAACATGCCTTCCGTATTCATATATCTTGTGCCAGTGATTAAATTCTTTTCATTTGCATTTTCTCCACTTAACTGATAACCAATTAAATGACATCTGTTATATAAATATTTTCCATCTACAAAATCATATTTCTTTGTTTGCCAACCAGATGGTTTAATCATCCCAATACTTCCTCTTTCTTTGGTTGGCATAATATCTTCTCCAATATTCGCAAAAGCAACACCACAACGCCCCAAATCATCTAATGGACTATATTCTTCAAAAGATTTTGTGGTGAAATCACCCTGATCAAAATAGGGTTCATTATCATTAATAATCACATAAGGTTTCCCATCATATTCAGGAATATCTTCAAGATCACTTGCATAAGAAACTGTTGATTGATGATATTCAACACCAACATAACCACCAGCAGCAATAATCAAAGCAACAAATAGTTTTACAAATTTCTTTTTATATTTTCTTTTCATCATAAATCCTCTTTTATCATATTATTAATATCTTTAATTATAGGTTTTAACATATCAAAATCAACAAAATTGACTTGCTTATGATATGTTTCCATCATAGCTAAGTCTTCAGCTGACATCTTTTCTCGTGCTTTCTTTTTAATCATTGTATACAAAAGACTCATCATTGTCTTATGTTTAAAGTTTAATTTTGAATAATCAATACCACCACGTAAATGATATATTATTGTTGTAGCCATCAAAGATTTTGGTATTTGACGCTTCAAAGATTGTCTAATATTTTTAATGTTTTCTTCATCTGTTACATCAGCTAAGCCAACTGTTACAACTATTAATTTTATCTTAGAATGAATTTTCTTTTGAAAGTTTTTAAAACCTTTTAATCCACCCGCATACAAACCACCTAAATAAACAACAAAATCATAATGATCTATTGTGACCAAATTTTGTTCATTTTCTATTGGTAATCCTGTTTGTTTAGATAATTCTTTGGCATATTGTTTTGTTGTTCCATACTGACTCCCATAAACAATAATTCCTTTCATGATTTACTTCCTTTCATGACTTCAATAGCATTTTGTACCTGTACAACATTTATAAGATTTTCTAACATAATATATCTATGATAACGTCTTCTTCCTGTATAAACAAATTCACTGAAAATAATGGTTCCCAGACCATTGTTATGAATTTTAATTTCCATTGGTGGCAAATCATTTCCATTATATATTTGTATTTTACGACCTTTTTTAATCATTAATTTTTTATTGGTAATGACATAAAATGTTTTATTTCTTAAATATATCTTTTGAATTATTTTTCCAAAAGCCATATAGAAACCAACACAAACAAAAGGTATCATCCATATAATCAAAAATAATGTAGGCTGCATGAATATAGCTCTTATAAAATTTAAACAAAAAAACAACCATACAATTCCAAATAAACTCACAATAACATCATTACCTGTAATCAAATGCCCTTTTTCTGGTTTTCCTTTCCATAAAATATACTCATCCAACATCAAATAAGGCTTACAAAAATCATATTGTATCATATCTTCCATATCATTCATTCCTCTCTATGTACATAAACCAATTCCATCATTCCATTGTTTTCTCTATAATGAATTAACTTTAAAGGTACAGAATAATATTCACTTTGAAATAATCTTATCCCTGACCCTAACAAAATTGGAATCACTGTTATATAATATTCATCAATCAGTTGGCTTTTTAAAAGTGGTTGAATCATTTGTGAACCACCACAAATCCATATATCCTTCCCTTGTTTTTGTTTTAACTTAGAAACAATGTCTTGTGGTTTTTCACTTGTAAAAATTATATTGTGAGTAGAGGTTACCTGTTGATGTGTGACAACATAACTTTTTAGATTAGGATAAACCCAATGTTCTGGTGATAATTCCGTTATAATTTGATGATAGGTTTTCCACCCCATAATAACAGTATCTATATTTTTTACAAATTCTTCAAAAGTATCTATAGCATCTTTTTGTCTATCTAGACCAGCTAACCAATCAACTTTTCCATACTGATCTGCAATATATCCATCTAAACTCATCGCAATAAATAAAACAACTTTTCGCATAACTCACCTCAACATCTCAAATTATAACACGCTCTATGTTACCCGTCTATGATTCATCCATCAAAAAAAGAAGATTAGCCATAGGCCAATCTTCCCCATCTTTATTGAGCATTTGAAGCTGCGATTTTTACTTTACTGAAGTAATCTGAAATGATTTTACGAGTTGCTTCATCATATTCAAAAACTTCATCTTTATCATTACCAGTTCTAGGTACGTAAGCATTAATTCCTTCATAATCTCCACTTGCTAATTCATCCATAACTTCCTGATTAGCAGAAGTATATCCTACAAAGCTTGAATTATCCATAGCAGCTTCATAGCTACAAGCATAGTTAATAAATTCATGTGCTAATTCTACATTTTCAGCATTCTTTGGAATCACCATAGCATCACTCCATAAGTTTGTTCCTGTTTCAGGCATATAGAATCCCATGTTTTCATTTTCACTCATAACATAAGCAGCATCTCCAGAATAAATCAATCCTAAAGCTTTTCTACCTTGAGCCATGTTATCAATAATTTCATCAGTGACGATTTCTGGTTCCATTGTTTCTACACATTTCACTAACCAGTTATAAGCTTCTTCTAATTCTTTTTCATCTTTTGTATTCATTGAATATCCTAAAGCTTTTAATGCCATCATGAATGAATCACGTTCAGAATCATATAGATAAATATCTCCTTTGTATTTAGTATCTAAGAAAATATTGTATCCTTCTTTTTCTAAGTCAGCTTCACTGACTTTTGTTTTGTCATAAACAATTCCTACTGTTCCCCAGAAATATGGAATAGAATATTCATTGTTTGGATCATATGGTAAACCTTTGACAGCATCAACAAGCTCATCCATACATGTAATCTTATCTTTATCTAATTTTTGAATTAAATCTTCTTGAATTAATCTTTCAATCATATAGTCACTAGGAACTAAAATATCATATGGTTCTCCATTTGCGACTTTAATATACATAGCTTCATTTGAATCAAAGTAATCCACAACGACTGTTGCGCCTGTTAAATCTTCAAAACCAGAGATAAAATTTTCACCCATGTATTCTCCCCAGTTATAAAGGTGTAATTCTTGTCCGGCATATGGCTTATCTGCATTTGAATCCCCTCCACACGCTGTTAAAGTAAACATTGTTGCAACCGCTAATAAACTAGTTAATAACTTTTTCATCTTTTTTCTCCCTTCTTGCTTTAATTAGTGGTACTACATTGATAATCACTAAGACTACCGTTATCAATACTACGACAAGCGTAGATATTGCATTGATTGTTGGGTTAACTCTCTTACTCATTGTATAAACCATGATACTTAAGTTTTTAACCCCTCCTCCTGTTACAAAGTATGAAATGATAAAATCATCAAATGACATTGTAAAGGCAATTAAGGCTCCTGATACAATACCAGGCATAATTTGTGGCACTAAAACTTTTGTTAAAGCTTGCCATGGTGTTGCTCCTAAATCCATTGCCGCATCAGATAGATTTGGATCTAGTGAACGTATCTTAGGCATCACACTTAAAATAACATAAGGTATACAGAATGTAATATGAGCAAGTAACATTGTCATAAAACCACGTTCTATATGAAATGTAATAAATAGTAACATCAATCCAATAGCTGTCACAATTTCTGGATTCATAATTGGAAAATCATTTAACTGCATCATGACTTTTTTAACAATCTTGCTTGATTTTGATAAACCAATGGCACTAATTGTTCCTACTATTGTCGATACAATTGTAGCAATCACAGCAACTGTAATTGTGACATATAATGATTCCATCATATCTCTATTTTGGAAGAGTTTTTCATACCAGTTTAAACTAAAACCAGTAAAATGTGTTAATGATTTACTTTCATTAAAAGAGAAGATAACCATAAATACAATTGGTAAATAGAAGAATAAAATCATCAGAACCATTAAAATTTTACCAATAATTCTCTTATCTTTTTTCATGATTCCTGATTCCCTCCTCCACTATTACGTTCATCAATTTTTCTAATTGCATACATACAAACCATCATAATGACTGCCATAATCATAGAGATTGCACTACCAAAGTTCCATTCTCCAACTGTAATAAATTGATTTTCAATCACGTTACCAATTAAGAAGAATTGTCCTCCACCAAGAAGTTTAGGAATAAAGAATGAACTCACTGCTGGTAAAAAGACAAGTGTTATTCCACTGACAACTCCTGATAAAGATAATGGCAAAGTGACACGTAAGAATGTCTGAACTCTGTTCGCCCCTAAATCAGCACTGGCTTCTAATAATGATTTATCCATCTTACATAAAGATGTATTGATTTGTAGAATCATAAATGGAATAAAGTTATAAACCATTCCAAGCAATACAGAACCTTCTGTATATAACAACTCTACATCTTTAAATCCAAAGAAACCTAAAATTGTTTGAGCTATACCCCCATCAGAAAGAATTCCTATCCAGGCATATGTTCTGACTAACATATTAATCCACATTGGTAAAGTAATAGCTAAAACAAGAATATTACGAACACGATCACTGCTTCTTGCAATAAAATAAGCAACTGGATAACCTAAGACAACACAGATAATTGTTGTCTTCACAGCAATCGTCAATGAACGCCATAAGACAAGTAAAAAGTCTGGGTCGGTAAAAAACTTTTTAAAATGATCCAAAGTAAATGTAAAGTTAATGATATCATTTCCACTTGTTGTTAATGAATAGAAAAGAATTAATAACATTGGTAATAAAATCATTAAGATCACCCATATCATATAGGGCCATGCTAATTGTGAAAAACGTTTCATTCTAGAACCCCATCTTTTCCATGACATGAATATCTTCAGGGAAGAATGTTAAACCGACCTCTTTACCTTCTTCCACATAATCTGTTGTATGAATCTTTAATTCTCTACCTTCTGTTGAGAAAGTGACTTTATATGTTCCTTCTTCAATATGTTCAGGATCAAAATCATAATCTACATAAATATCTACAGATTCATCTTCATCATTCAATTTCCATCCTTGAGCATTTGCCCATGTTTTTAAATCTGTATCTAATGCTACAGATTCATCAAGTTCATCAACTGTCTTAAAGAAATTGAATGCCATAACCCCTTCATTCGCTCTTTCATTCTTCACAACAGGTTGATTCACAACAATGATCTTACGTTCTACTGATGTTCCACTTGAAGTCGAGAATGTCACTGCATATTCACCAATTTCTTCTTTTAAATCATAATCAATCTTGCTGATAGAAATATAATCATCTGTTTCAGGATTCCATGCCTGTGCATCAGCACGTGCAATAATTTCAGCATCATCTAATGATTTCACATCTTCAATATCGACATAGAAATCATTGGCACTGATTTTTTCTTTTCCGTTTTCAGATGTCACATCACGATTTCTGATGACATGCATGTTCACAGTTACACTTGTTCCTGGAACTGTTTCAACCATAACTTCATAATGTACACCTTTAAAAAGAACACTTAAGACTTCTCCTGTCATTTTTCCATCTTTGACATCAACAATATCAATATCTTCTGGTCTAATCACAATATCTACAGGCTGTTTTTCCTTGAAACCAAAATCAACACAATCAAAAACAATATCGTCAAATTTAACTTTGTAATCTTCTAACATCACACCTGGAATAATATTACTTTCTCCAATAAAGTTCGCTACATATCTATTTTCTGGTTCATTGTAAATTTCTTCAGGTGTTCCAACCTGTTGAATTTCTCCATCTTTCATAACGACAATCTTATCTGACATTGTTAATGCTTCTTCTTGATCATGTGTTACAAAGATAAATGTAATTCCTACTTCTTGTTGGATTCTTTTTAATTCATACTGCATTTCTTTTCTTAACTTTAAATCCAATGCTCCTAAGGGTTCATCCAATAATAGAACTTTTGGCTCATTCACTAATGCTCTGGCAATCGCAACACGCTGTTGTTGTCCTCCTGAAAGAAGTGTTACATTTTTATTTTCATAACCTTCTAAACCAATGAGCTTTAACATTTTCATAACTTTTTGTTCAATAACATCTTTACTCATCTTTTTGATTTTTAAGCCAAAAGCAATATTCTGATAAACACTCATATGAGGGAATAAAGCATATTTTTGAAAAACTGTATTTAATTCTCTTTTATGTGGTGGAACTTGACTAATTTCTTCACCATCAAAAATGACTTCTCCCTCTGTTGCATCTAAAAATCCTCCTAGTATTCTTAGTAAAGTCGTTTTCCCACAACCACTAGGTCCTAACAAAGTCACAAACTCATTTTCATATATATCAAGGTTGACACCTTTTAAAACAATTTGTCCATCAAATTCTTTCACTATATTACGAAATTGTATTAACTTCTTCTTATCCATAATCATACTCCCTTCTTTTAAAACATTGGTGGTGTTGTGACCCACAATATTTTGGCATCACTTGAACCATTATTGATAAAATAATGACTTTCTTTACCATCCATATAGAATGTTTCTTTTGCTTTTAATCTATATTTTTTATTCCCACGAACTAAAGTGACATTTCCTTTTAAAATATAACCGAATTCTTCTCCATTATGACATTCCATTTCTTTACTTCTTTCATGTCCATGAATAGTTAAAAGAATTGGTTCCATTTCATTTTTCTGAGCATTAGGAATAACCCATTCAATCGTATATTCGTCTTTTTCATCTACAAAAAAATCCTGTGTATGAAAGACTATCTTTTCTTCCTGATCAGATTGAAAGAACTCAGAAAGATTGGTGCCTAGTGCCTCTAACAAATCTTCAAGTGTAGAGATACTTGGACTGGTTAGATTTCTTTCAACCTGTGACAAGAACCCTTTTGTGAGTTCACTTCTTGAAGCCAACTCTTCCAAGGTCAAATCATTTTTAATACGCAAATCCTTCAATTTCTTTCCAATGTCCATATAAACCTCCATGTCACTATACTAAACTTTAAATTCAAAAAATCAAACAACTTTATTATACATATTTCTACCCCTAATGCAACAATAAATTTCATATTTTTAAAATAAAGTTCATAAATATTAAACTTCCATACAAAAAAAGAGAACCTTAAAGTTCTCCTTGATTCTTATATAAAGCATTAAATATCTTTAACAACTTATCATCTCTTTGTTGCGTCGCTTTTTGATCTTTATCCTCTGTATAATCATAAAATCCTTTTTGAGTTTTCACTCCATATTCACCAGCTTGATAATGCTCTTTTAGCAATGTTGGAATATCATGACTATCACACAGATCCTCCATTAAATATTCACTAATATGATAGAAAGTATCTAAACCACCAAAATCTGCCACTTCTAATGGTCCTAAGCAAGCATAACGAAAGCCTAAACCATATTTCATTACATCATCAATGCCTTCTTTTGAAACAACACCTTGTTCTACTAAAGATAAGGCTTCTCTTAATACTGCAAACTGGATACGATTTGCGGCAAATCCCAAAACATCTTTTTGAACAATAACTGGTTTTTTACGAATATCTATGCTTAATTGATAAATAGCTTGAGCAACCTCATCACTTGTATAATCTCCTTTTATAATTTCTATTAATAATATAAGATGGGAAGGATTAAACCAATGCATACCAATAAATCTTTCTGGCTTATAAACTGATGAAGCTAAATCATTAATAGAAATTCCTGAAGTGTTCGTTGCTAGAATAGTATTCTCTTTTACAATTTGTGATATGTCCTGATAAAAAGATTTTTTAATGTCTACATTTTCAATAATACTTTCCACAACAAGATCACAATCTTGAAAACAATCCTTTTGCGTTGTATAGGATAAACTGTTTATGATGCTTTGTGCTTTTTGTACTGTGATTTCATGTTCATCTACAAGTGTCTGTATATTATCCTTGATATGTTTTTGTGCTAACATTAATGCTTCTTCTTTTAAATCATAAATGGTAACTTGATATTCAAATTGAGCAAAGATTTCTGCCATGGAATATCCCATTGTTCCTGCTCCTGCAATGACAATTTTCTTGATTTCCATATTATATCTCCATTTCCAACAATGCACTACCTAGTGTCTTTCCATGCATATCAATAGCTAAAGAACGTGTCACGCCTCCACCTAAAGCATCTTCCATCACAAAATTCAATGCCCCAATACTTTCAATTTCATATCTTGTGATTTTTCCATGAACAATATCATGAAAATAATCCTTTAATTTTTCAGGAGTGACCTTTTCTTTTAATAAAGCATAATCTTCTTGTTTATAAGCTATAAGTGAAATAATAGAAATATTTCCTTTATCCCCTGTTCTTGAATGTGCAATCTCTTTTAATTTCATTGTTATACCTCCAAAACATGAACTGTTATATGAAAGTGATTAACTGGTACAAGTATAGATGCAATGCTAATAATATCTTTAATATTCTTTACTGCACCGCCACCACCAGATGGACCATTTGTATATAACGCTTCTACTTCATTACCAATCATTTGTGCCTGTGCTATGTTTTTGACTCTGGCTGCAACTCTGAGCCTCACTTCTACTGGTGTATATTGATTCATTTGAGTTGATATATCATCATGATACAATGCATTCATTCCTATCATATCATATCGTATTTCTTCATATTTCAATCCTATCATTTCAAAACGATGTTCAAGTATTTCCTTAGCTAACTGAGCCTTTGATAATGCATTTAAACCACCATAACTGATTTGCCCTTCTCCAATATAACAATCATGATAGCCAACACTTGTTTTATAATATCCATTAGGTGCATGTCCCGTTGCTCCACTGATTTTAACACGATCTTTTCCAATTTGTTGGACTTGAACATGTGAAAAATCAGCAATAACATCTGGTGTAAAATATTTTGTAGGATCTTGAATTTCATAGAGTGTCTGTTCTTTTACAGTCTGTTCAGTCACTATACCACCTGTATGTTCTAATTTTGTAACGACACCATCACCATTTTCGTCAACTTCAATAATTGGAAATCCAAGATTCCATAGTTCTGGAACATCTTTATAACCTGGATCAGCAAAATATCCTCCTGTAACTTGCCCAGCACATTCCAATAAATGACCAATCCATGTCCCTTTTCCAAGTTTATCATAATCATCCATAGACCAATTCCATTCATAAACTAATGGTCCTAAAGCTAATGATGGATCCGCTACACGGCCAGTAATGACAATATCAGCCTGATTTTGCAAAGCCTCTACAATACCTTTAATACCAATATAACCATTTGCAGATAAAATCTCTCCATCAATATGATTCAATGGTTCTCCTGTTTCCATGACCTGATAATCCATGTACTCTGAAAGTTTATCTGTGATATCATCACCTTCTACATAGGCAATTTTTAAATTTTTAATTCCTTTTTCTTGAGCCATGCTTTGACATTTATATGCAGCTGTTTTAGGATTTGCTGCTCCCATATTTGTAATAACCTTAACGGGATGGTCTTTAATAGCATCTAATATTTTATCAAAGCGATATTCAAATAAATCATTATATCCTAGTTGAGGATCTTTCTGCTTATTTTTTTGAGCTAACGAAATTGTTCTTTCGGCTAAACATTCAAAAATAATATAGTCAAGATTTCCTCTTTGTATAAGATCTATTGCTGGTTCAATGCGGTCTCCACCATATCCTGCACCTGAACCAATTCTTATTGTTTTCATTGATTAACCTCCTCGTCTAAATAATTTGTTATGATAATTTTGTTTTTTTGTATATAGTCTTTAATCGCTGGATCACATAATACAGCAAGTTCCTGAACACGTGGTAAAGCATATGAACTTTTTAAATATAATTCCAAATCACATTCCCCACAATGTGACATTATTTCTATATCTTGATCTTTATATTTTTCTAATATATGGATAAGCCCCTCTACTGATACATTATCTTTGATAAATTCATTGACAAACTGAAAATGATTATATCGTCTTATTGGTAAATGATATTCTTGTGCAAGCTTCTTCGTTGCTTGAAGATTATTTTGAAAATCATGCATACCATGATGACTATCCAGATGACTAGGCATACAACCAAAGACTTCAATAAATCTTTCTATCTGTGCTTTAAATTCATTATAAACTTCTTCAACATCAAAATAATGATTTTGTAGTTTTGCTGGCTTATAAAAATACCCTTCTTCATCTGTTAATGTCTTATTTTTCGTTAATGATTTTCCTAACGTCAATGTTAAATGAACCCCTATTGATAAATTTGGACAATCTTTTAATAAATTTTTTCCATCTTCAATATAAGGCATATTACATAAAGCTGTTGTAGAACGAACAATTCCTTGATGATATCCTTTGATTATGCCATCTGTCACAGCTTTGGTATAACCAAAGTCATCAGCATTGATAATAACTTTCATATTCAAAAAGTGCAGAATATTATTCTGCACCCTCCTCACTTGCTAGTAATTGTTTATCATATGCTTTAATGAATGGTAAAGCAATAATGACATCTAATACAAGCAAGACAGCCCAGACAAGAATAGCTTTCAAATCCATAGATGCTAACCAAGCTTGAAATGGCCCTGGCACAGTAAATGGTAAAGATACAAAGAATTTTCCTAAAAAACCACTGTCCATTAAGAAATAAACAATTGTAAAATTCAAGTTATTACAAATTAAGAAAGTAATAAGTGTAAATGGATTTAATACTGTTGGCAATCCAAAGATTAATGGTTCATTAATATTAAAGAACGCAGGTACAGAAGCGATTTTCGCAATTGATCTTGCTTGTGAAGATTTACAGAATAACAAAATGACAATCACTACTGCAAAATAAGAAATCCATCCCCCATATACACTATTAACTGCTCCTGCAAAAATACTAGGTAATTCTTTTCCAGCAGCATAAGCTTCAGCATTTAATGTTAAACCAAGTGTTGTTAATGGTGTTGTGACAACTCCAACCATATTTGCTCCATGAACACCAAAGAACCAGAATGTTGTCATTAAAACATTAATAAGAATAATTGATGGTAATGATCCTGTTGCTGAAATTAAAGGTTGGAAAGCAGCATAAATCAAACCAGTAATACCTGTACCAAAAAAGCTAATACATACAGAATTGAAAATCATAAATACTAATAAACTCACGATACCTGGAATTAAGACATTAAATGGTGCTGCCACATTTGGTGGTACTTGTTCAGGTAATTTAATCACCCAATGATTCTTTATAAATAAATGGTTAATTTCGATGACTGCCAATGCTACAACAATAGCTGTAAACATTCCTGAAGCTCCTAAATCTGTTAATGGAATAGCACTCACACTTACTTCTCCACTTGTATAAGTTTGAGGAACACCAGCAATACATAAATAAACAAGTAAAACTGAAATCATATTTGAAATTGTATTCATTTTATATGTTTTACATAATTGATATGCAACACCCAAAACAACATAAACAGAAATAGCTCCAATTGTTAAATAGTAAGGTGTTAATAATGTCGCAGCGTTTGCTGAGGCCCAATCACGCCACATACATAAAAATGAGAAGAAAAAATTTGTTGGTTGTAAAGATGCGTCAACGGGCGGCTGGGCCAATAATATTGCAAATCCTCCAATAATTGTAACAGGTACTAAAACTGTTAATCCATCTCTAACAGCAGCTAAATGTCTTTGCTGTGAGATTTTTGTTGCTACAGGAACAACATATTTTTCTAATACTGCCTGGAACTTAGCCATAAATCCTTTTTGTGTTGAATCCATAATATAGATTTCCCTCCTTTATAATCTGTCATTTTGTTAACCGGTTTCATTTGACATATATAGCGTATCACATTATGAATGGTTTTGCAATATTAAATTTATTTTTTTGAATACTCTTTCATTTTTAGAAAAACTATGCTATACTAAAAGCGGAGGTGGAAATCATGAAAATAGGTTATCATAAATTAGATATTACTCCTCAAAAGAGTGTATATATGGCTGGTTATAATCGTCCTTTTCAATCACAAGGTATTTTAGATCCTATTGAGATTAATACAATGATTTTATCTTATCAGGAAAAATTGTTTGTTATTTCTATTTTAGATTCAATTATTATCGAAAATAGTGTGATAAAACCAATAAAAAATGAGATTTGTCGTGAATATCATTTATCAGATGAGCAAGTCATTATTGGGTGTATTCATACTCATTCAGCGCCAGCTTATTTTCGACCATTTTTTGAAAAAACAACTACCGAAAAAGAACTTCAAAAACAGCTTATTTCACAATTTATTTTCTCTATTCATAAAGCTATGGACTCATTAACTGAAGCAACTATTCAAATAAAACATACTATCATTCAAGGTGTTTATGGTAATAGAAACAAAGTGGATGGCTATGCGGACAAAAATGCATATATTCTAGAATTTATGAATGTCCATTCAAAATTACCTATCTTTTCTCTTATTTCTTTAGCTTGTCATCCAACTATTTTAAATCAATCTAACTATAAGCTTTCTGCTGACTTATTAGGTCACATTAGACAAAAATATCAAAATAAATACCATCAGCCATGTATGATTATCAATGGATGCTGTGGTGATGTTTCAACTCGCTTTTATAGAGAAAAAAGTGGTGAAGAAGAATTGGATCGTGTATCTTCATTAATATTAGAACAATTAGACAATGCCAAAATTATTCAGACATCAATAAATAATTTACAATGGTCTTCATATTGTCATGATTATATTTATACTGGAAAAGATGCATTTATTACAAATGAAATTCCTAAGTTGCAATATGAAATCCAACAAAATCCTAGCGATCAACAGATTCCAGTTAAACAAATGCTATTAAATAATTTAATCTTAAAGCGTGATAAAAGTCCTATGACTTTAACTTTATATAGTCATATTATCAATTTAGGAAATATCATGTTTGTCTCTTTACCTGGTGACATTACTGCAATCTTAGGTAAAAAAATAAGAGATGCCTTTCCTGATAAGCTCATTATCATAATAGGATATTGTGAAAATTATTCTAACTATTTTGTATGCAAAGAAGATTATGGATTATATTTCGAAACATATATTTCAAGATTAGAAAAGGGAAATGCTGATCATTTTATAGAAAACACTATTTTAAAAGCAAAAGAATTATGCAAGTAAGACTATTTCATTTTGCGAAATAGTCTTTTTTTTATTATAATAGCTTTAGGAGATGATACAATGAATCCTTTTGAAAAAATGGAGTTAAAAAAAGAAACATTTACAAAAAAAGAAATGATTATATATGATCTTTTACATAACGATTTAGAAATCATACTAAGAAGTTCTGCTACTGACTTATCTAAAAATTATCATGTTTCTCAGGCAACAATTACACGTTTCTGTCAAAAACTTGGATATGATGGTTTCAATGAATTTAAATTTGATGTCTTTCGCTTAGAAAAGAAAAATACTGATTCGTCTTTAGATAATGAAACATACATTGATTCTTATATACATTTATTCAATATCATTCAAAGTTCTTTAGATTATCAGCAATTAGAGAATCTTGCAAATGATATTATCCAAGCTGAAAATGTGATTATTTCAGGCTTTCATAAAAGCTCTTTGCCAGCTAAAATGTTACAATATAATTTATTTAAATTTAATAAAAAAGCTATCGTTTTAAACAATGACGAGATTCATGAACTTCCTCATATTATTACTTCTCAAGATATTTTCATTTTCTTTACAAATAGAGGAAATGGTTTAAATACTTTAAAACCTCTTTTAAAAGAATCAAAAGAAAATATTCAGTATCAATTAGCTCTTATTACAATGAATGATAAATTATCTATAAAAAAATATTGTGACCAATATATATGGTTACCTTCATCAACCAATCAGAATTTTCAACAATACCTTGAAAATCAAATTGTATTTTTCTTATATATAGATTTATTAACATCTCAAATTGCTAAAAAAATTTAAAGGAGTATAGATTATGCACACATATACACATCAAGTTCAATATTATGAAACAGATAAAATGCAAATTACACATCATTCTAATTACATTCGTTTTATGGAAGAAGCGCGTATTGATTTTTTAAATCATATTGGTTTTGGTTATGATAAGATGGAAGAATTAGGTATTAGTTCTCCTGTTATAGGCATTCAATGTGATTATAAAAAAAGTACGACTTTCCCTGATCTTATTACCATTGAAACAAAAGTTTCTGCATATAGAGGAACACGTCTGGAGATAGAATATACGATGAAAGTCAATGATGACATTGTAGCTATTGGGAAAAGTTTACATTGTTTTCTTAATCAAAATGGTAGACCAATTATTTTAAAAAGATCTCTACCCGAATTAGACCAAATTCTTGTTCAACTTCTTAACGAGGATACAAACAATGTTGAGTGAACTCTTTCAAACTGATGGCTTTCATACATTGATATATCTTACCTGGTTTATTTTGCCTTTTCTCTTTGTGTTTTCATTTGCTTTCGGTATTAAAAATGAAGTACACAAAAAAACTGGCTTTAACTTTGCACTATTAGTTGCCAGTATATCCTTACTTTTTATGTTTGCAATGATATTATTTATGTAGATTTTACATGAGCAGAATGTTTCTGCTCTTTTTATATTATCAATAATACGAAAAAACTAGCTTTGATAGCTAGTTATTCATTAAACATTTTTTCTAATTGTATAGCCACTCCATTTTCCTGAACACTAGGACATATAATTTCTGCTCTTTTTTTAATATCCTCAATCGCATTTCCCATCGCAATAGGATGTCCAACTGTTTCAAACATTTCTACATCATTAGGACCATCCCCAAAACAGTAACTATCTTTAATATCAATATTTAATTCATGTAAGACATCTAATATACCTGTTGCCTTAGATACTTCATTAGAATAAATTTCTAGGCTATGATGATCTGGATGCAATTCGTAAGAAAAAGATTGAAAACATGAAATCGCATAATCTAACTCTTCCTGATTTTTTGTCCATGCTTCCATTTTAACTGTTCTTTTTATAATATCTTCTTCATCATATTGATAACATAAATTATGAAAATCTATATTACAATGAGAATAGAAATCTAATAAACATTGGTTTGACTGATTCAAATAACAAAGTGTTGGTGTCTGCAAAATATATTCAATATTTTTAGACTTTAAACACTCAGTCAATTCTTTAACCGTTTCTGGATTTAAATATCTTGCTGTTAAATCTTTATTATGATATTTCACATTAGCTCCATTTGCTAGTACATATCCATCAAATCCTATTTCCTTTACATTTTCAGCAATAAATCCATAAGGTCTACCACTTGCAACAAAACATAAATGTCCTTGCTTTTGAACTGATTTAATTGCATTTTTCACTTCATCAGTAATACGTCCTAACTCTGGACAAAACAATGTTCCATCAATATCAAAAAATATAATTTTCCTACTCATTTAATCCACCCATCCAAAATGCTGACATGCTTTATAAATCCCATCTTTATCAGCATCATCTGTAATATATGTTGCTTTTGCTTTTAATTCATCAATAGCATTTCCCATCGCAATAGAAGTCCATTCATCACGAAACATACTCAAATCATTCTTCTCATCACCAAATACCACAACATCCTGATAATCTCCACCAAAATGATCAACAATAGCTTTAATTCCTACTGATTTATCTCCTGGTTCAACAAATAAATATTCTTTATGGAAACGACACCAAGGTAATTCCTTTAGAGTTTCTAGTTTTTCTTCTTCTGGAGTAAAACAAGCAATATAAACCTTATATATTTGATCATAATTTCTTGGATCCAATCCTTCTTCAACAACTGTATCCATATAAATATCATGGGTAAAATCATAAAAGCGATTATCTGGTGCTAAACGTCTTGTTTCATTATCTGGTGATATTGCCCAAATGAATCCTTTTTCTTTACATTCATCAATTAATGCTAGACACTTATCATAATCTAAAGGTTTGATTTCAATTAGTTTTTCATTGATAGTGATTCCATTTCCCCCGTCACTCACCATATTTTTAAATCCTAATTCTTTCATATGATTGACTGCCATTGCATAACTTCTACCTGTTGCAATAGCAACAAAATGTCCTTTTGCTTCTAATTCTTTAATTGTTTTTCTCGCTGATTCAGGAACATATTGGTCACCCGGAGTTCCAACAGCTAAAGTTCCATCAATATCAAAGAAAAAATACTTCTTTTTCCCCATTTTCATCACCTCTATTAACCATTTTAACAAAACCTTATCAAAAATCTATTTTTTTACAAAATAAGAAAAAGTATCACCATAATGATGATACTTTAAAGATTACTGTAAATATTGAGTATTTTCTAACATAACTCCACAACCTTCAGCAACACAGTCAAGAGCATTTTCAGCAACAAATACAGGAACTCCTAAACCTTCTTCTAAGAATTTATCTAAATTATGAAGTAAAGCTCCTCCACCTGTTAAGAATACACCCTTATTCACAATATCTGCAGAAAGTTCTGGTGGTGTTTGTTCAAGAACTTGTTTTGTAGAACGTAAAATTGTCATGCAGCATTCTTCTAATGCTTCTTGAGTTTCTTTAGCATTTAATTGAATTGTGTGAGGTAAACCTGTTACTAAATCCCTACCTCTTACATCCATAACATCTTTTGGATCTGCTTCATAAGCACTACCAATTGTCATCTTAATTTCTTCTGCTGTACGATCCCCAATTAATAATTTATATTTATCTTTAACATATTTAATTAATTCAGCATCCATCTTATCTCCAGCAATTTTTAAAGATGTACTTGTTACAATATCACCTAATGAAAGAACAGCAATATCTGTTGTTCCCCCACCAATATCAACAACCATATTTCCAGATGGTTTAGAAATATCTAAACCAGCTCCAATAGCTGCAACCTTTGGTTCTTCTTCAATATAAACACGTTTAGCTCCACATCTTAAAGCCACATCTTGAATAGCACTCTTTTCAATAGAAGTGATATTAGATGGACAACAAATTAAGATAGTTGGTCTAGAGAATACTCCTTTTAAATTTAATTTATTAATAAAGTGAGTTAATAATATTTCAGTAATTTGAAAATCTGCGATAACCCCATCTTTTAAAGGACGAATAGCTTGAAATTTACCTGGAGTTTTTCCAAGCATATCTCTGGCTTCTTCTCCAACAGCGATAGGTTTATTTGTTTCAGTATTGATAGTCACAACAGAAGGTTCATTCACAACAATCCCTTCACCTTTAACATAAATAAGAATGTTAGCAGTTCCCAAGTCAATACCAATTTCCTTTGATAATTTCATTGAACATTCCTCCTATAAGCATTTCTATTGTATCATTTTTCTTATTAATTACAAGAAAAAATTATTACTATATCAACATAATTTTTATCTTTTCAAAAACTCTATCTCTATCACAATGATAATATAATAAATGTATGAAATTTATGTGAATATTTTAAAAAAATTTAGATTCCTAAGAATCTAAATTTACTTAATCATATCCAGTGTTTGTCCAATAAATTTTTCTGGATTATACAGTTGATCATCCTTTTGTAAAATAAAATGTAAATGATTTTTCAAATCTGCCTCATATACATTTTCTCCACTTTTCCCAATGATATCTCCCTGTTTGACTTCTTGATTTAACTCAACAGATACTTTTGATAAAGACTCATACGTGGTAGAAATGTTATCACTATTTGTAATTGTGACAACCCATCCTAAAACTGGATCATTTGTTTTCTTTGTCACTGTTCCACTGATAGCTGCCATCACATCAAAGACTTCATTTTTATTTGCATAATCGATACCTTGATTTGGACGATAGACATCTTCAAACAGAATTAGCGATTGTTCCTGTTTAGACTCATCATCATCTTTATCATAATAATATCTCACAATGCCAATACCATCTTTTACAGGCGATTTTAAAGTTTCTACTTTATTTTCTTCTTTTTTTGTTTCCTGTGTTTTGTTTTCATCTACTTTCACAACAGTTTCATCTTCAAAACTTTTTGTACGTTCATCTAAAATATTTTGAACAATACCAATACCACCTAAAAATAAAGCCAATGCCAGTGAGATTCCTAGGACTTTCTTATAATGAAAAGATCTTTTCTTCATGCTTTCACCTCAACTTAAGTATGAACAAAAGTTAAGAGTCTATACTTTCAATTTCAATATTTTGATAATAATGATGTAAAATATCTTGATAATTGTTATTTTCTAAAGCCATAGCTTGAGCTCCATATTGACTCATTCCTACACCATGACCATTTCCTCTGGTAATAAAAGTATAGCCATTTGATGAAAATTCAATTTGAAAACATGAAGATGGTAAAGATAACTTTTCTCTTATTTCTCTACCAGTATATGTTTTTTGATTAATTGTGACTTGTTGAACATAGCCACTTGATGTATGTGATGTAACTCGAATATCTTCTGGTACAACATTAAAAATATCTGCTAATTGTTTTTTTGTAAAAGTCTTTTTTCTTATATTATGAGGATCAATACTTGTATCCCAATGACTATCTACAGCCTTTAAATAAGCAACTTCTCCAGTAAAATAATCCTCACTATTAACAGTCTTTCCATTACTGCTAGAAAAAAACAAAGCAGAAATATACTTACCTTGATAAGTCATTACTTTACCTTTGGTTTCTTGAATAGCTTCTTCTATTTTCTTTTTATTTTGTTCATACTGTTTTCCCCAATTCTCTTTCATTTGATCTTCATTTAAATATACCTGTGAATTTGTCGTATTATCTACCTTTAAATTTCTTGATAAAACAAAAGTACGACTTGCTACTGCCTGTGCCTTCAGTGCCTCCTTTTCAAAACTTACTGGCATTTCCCCGGCAATAACACCAATAAGATATTCTTCTAACGGGATTGATATCACTTGATTTGATGTTTGAACTTGAACAATCTTTTCTTGTTGTTTTACTTGATATTGAAAATCTAACCACGTCAATGCTTCCTGATAACGAAAACATCCAATAATCAATAGAAGTGAACAAACAAAAAGAAGTTTTACATATATTTTTTTCATCATTATTATATATGTACAAACTTCTGATTTAGAATTGAAAACTTAAACTTCCAAAAGATAATACAAAAGATGCAAATAAATATCCTAAAGCAATGGACGTGACTATAAAAAAGATATGGAATTCTCTTTCTTTTCCTTTTCTTATATATTGATCAAAACGAAAACAGCTTAAACCAATCATTGCTAGAACTATTGAAATAATATAAACAACAATATTAACAATATGATAAACCATATAACCTCCCTAAAAATATTTAAAAAGTCATTTCATTCTCTTTTACATTATAATCATTATTTTATATAATAACAACAGGAGGTTCAAATTATGAATTATTTTCAAATACCTAAAACAAATTTAAAAGCATCACGTCTTGCTTTAGGATGTATGCGTATTGCCGATAAGAGCGTTGATGAAGTTGAAAAACTGGTTGAAACAGCGTTGGAATCAGGTATTAATTTCTTTGATCATGCAGATATTTATGGTGGTGGTCAATCAGAAGCTATTTTTGGTGAAGTTTTAAAAAGACATCCTGAATATCGTCAAAAAATGATTATTCAGACAAAATGTGGAATTGTTCCTGGAAAACGTTATGATTTTTCTAAAGAACATATTTTACAAAGCGTTCAAAATTCTTTAGATAGATTACAGACAGATTATGTAGATATTTTATTATTACATCGTCCTGATGCCTTATGTGATCCTCAAGAAGTTAGTGAAGCTTTTGATGAATTATATGAAAGTGGAAAAGTGAAATATTTTGGTGTTTCTAATCATACACCTTTACAAGTTGAACTTTTACAAAAGTATTCAAAATACCCTATTATTATTAATCAGCTTCAATTGTCTATTGTTCACTCTGTAATGATTGATTCTGGTTTAAATATGAACATGAAAGAAGCTGGGGCTCAAGATAAAGATGGTGGTGTTTTAGATTATTGTCGTCTACATGACATCACAATTCAACCTTGGAGTGTTGTTCAAGCTTCATGGGCAGAAGGATGTTTCATTGATCATCCAAACTATGAGAAGTTAAATAGTGTTATGGAAGAACTTGCTAAAGAATATCATGTAACAAAAAGTGCTATTGCGATAGCATGGTTACTTCGTCATCCAGCCTGTATGCAACCCATTATGGGGACAACTTCACCTGTTCATCTTCAAGAAATGGTACAGGCATGTGATGTTCATTTAACACGTCAACAATGGTATGATTTATATCTTGCCAGTGAAAAGCCTTTACCATAGGAGAATACATGATTATTGAGTTAAAAACATTGGATCAAATTGATCCATGTCAATTAGCTTATCACGCTAATGAACAAAGTATTGGAAACTATTTAAGAAATTCCTTCCCCTACCCATATACTCTTGATCATGCGATGTCATTTATCACCCATTCATTAGAAAATCATGGGTTAGATTTTGGCATTGTTGTTGATGGAATATGTGTAGGATGTATTGGTGGAACTTTGCACAATGATATTGATGTGCATAATTGTGAATTAGGCTATTGGCTCAATCCTGCCTATGCCAATAAAGGTATTATGAAACAGGCTGTTAAACTTTTTTGCTTATATGTTTTTGAAAATTATCATATTCATAAAATATATGCTGAAGTTTTTGTAGAAAATCTGGCATCCTGTCATGTGCTAGAAGCCAATCAATTTGTTAAAGAAGGATATTTATATGAACATGCTTATAAAAATTTTCAATATCATGATATTATTATTTATAGTTTAAGGAGAACAATATGGAAATAAGAAAATCATCGCTTGATGATGTTAAAGATATTATGACACTTATCCATCAAGCTCAGTCTTATTTTAAAAAAGCTGGTATAGATCAGTGGCAAGATGGTTATCCACAAGCTGATGATATTATTCAAGATATCAACCAGGGAAAAAGTTATGTCATTGAAGATACAAAAATAATTGGAACTATGTATTTTGCAATTGAAGATGAACCAACTTATCATATCATTGACGGGGCATGGAAAACAGCAAATCAACCTTACGCTGTGATTCATAGAATCGTTGTAGATGAAAATCACAAAGGTCAAAATATAGCTCATCAATTATTGATGTATGCAATGAAAGAATGTCAAAATCATCACATTCAAAGTATTCGTATTGATACTCATAAAGATAATTTATCTATGCAGCGTTTTTTAACAAAACATAGCTTTGAAGTATGTGGTGAAATTACTTTATTGAGTGGTGCTCGTCGTATCGGTTTTGAAAAAATATGTGAATAAATGAAAATAACCTTCATACATTAGAGTGTGGAGGTTATTTTTATGAACTATTTAATTAATAAACCCTATCCTAAAATTCAAAATATACAACCTAATCCTCAATATGCATCTATGATGCTTTCAAATTTAGGTGGTTTACATTCAGAAATGAATGCTGTCAGTCTTTATTTCTACAACCATATTATTTTAATGGATACTTGGCCAGAACTATCTGAAGCTATGGAAAAGATAAGTATTGTAGAAATGCATCATTTAGACATTTTTGCCCAATTAGCCTACCAACTTGGAACTGATCCTCGTTTATGGGATTGTCAACAAGGGTATCTAGAATACTGGAGTCCAAGTTATAATGTCTATCCATGTCATTTACAATCTCTTTTAGAGAATGCTATGATTCAAGAACAACAAACGATTAATATTTATCAAAAACAAATTCATTGTATATACAATCAAACAATTCAAAAAATACTCTATCGCATTATTGAAGACGAACAACTCCATCTTCAAATCTTTGAATCTTTTCTTAATGAATATAATGCAAAATAAAAAGGCATATGCCTTTTTATTCAATTGGTTCTTGATAAAAGTTTCCTGTTACCCCTTCAGAATTCATAATATTAATGAAAACATGCGAATCCAGCTCTCTAATAAGATGAACAACATCTTTCACTTCATCAGCACCAACAACAGTATATAACATTGTTTTATTTTCCTTTAAGTAACATCCCTGTCCTTCAAATTTTGTCACACCATGATGAGTATATTCTAATAACTCTTGACCAATAGTTTCTCCTTCTTTTGTAATAATCAATAAAGTGACTTTATGATCACGACGATGTAATCTTTCAATCACTTGAGTAGAAACAAACTGAAAGATAATAGAATACATAGCAGCTTCAAATCCAAAAATAAAACCACCTGTAATCAAAATAATCGTATTAATTCCAAATACAAAGTTCCATGAAGGCTTCTTAAGTTTATTAGATAAATAAACAGCAATAAAATCTGTTCCCCCACTTGAAGCCTTTCCATATAATGCAATAACAATTGCTATACCATTTAAAATACCCCCAAAAACAGAAACTAATAGTGGATCATATGTAATCGGTGTGACTGGTATTAAATCAACTAAAAAGGAATTTAAAACAATCATCAAGACTGAATAACTGGTAAATTTTTTACCTATCATTTTAAATCCAATAAAAGCTGGTAAAGCATTTAATGAAATATTGATAATTGAATAAGGTAATTCAATACCAGCAAAAAGATTGGCTGATCGTTGTATCAATAATGATAAACCTGTAAAACCACCCGGAATTAAATCTCCAGCCCTAACAAATGATTTAATATTGATTGACATAATAATAGAAGCTATAAATACACAAATCAGTGCCGTTATATGTTTTTTCCATTCTTTTTCATTTCTCGTTTTGGCATAAACCATTTTATAGTCACTCTCCCTTAAGACGCATTCATTATACTATTGTACAAACATAAATACAATAGAAAAGGCATTGCTTTATACAATGCCCTTAACTTTTTAAACGTCCTTCTTGAAGCAGTCTTAATAATTCCAGATTTTGTCTGGCACTACCTGTATAATTATCAATACCATTCTTTTGAGCAAGTTCTTTTCTTGAAGCAAAAGAAGAATCTACACCAATTTGATCCAATGCATCAACAAGAGAGTCACCACGATATGTTGGATGAGAAAGATATCTCAATGTTCCTGTAATGCTTTCATTATTGACCCATCCCAAACCATTTCCAATTAAATAAGGGTTTCTGGCATGAGGGACAACTCTTGTAATTGTTCCATGATTCATATATGGAATCAAAGGAACACTACTTTCTGATGAAATAAAAACATGATCAAAAGTGACATGATCTCCTATCTGATACTTATCTTCTGGACTTTCTGGTTCTGGCGTTGTTTCTATACGGAAATTATTATATCCCCCATCCTTAATTTCAGATGGAAAATCTCTAAAAGCATAATTTCTATCTACAGGTGCATTGATTCCTTCTACAAATCCATGATCTGTATATTGCCACATATCAAATCCTTCTGCTCCTAGTTCTTCAGCATAACGAGCGACCCATCTTGTGTATCTTTTAAATGTAGCCCCTGTTAATTTTGTTGTCCACCAGTAATATGAAGCATAAAATCCAGGAAAATATTGATTTCTGGCAAGTTCTTCTGCCCAGACTCTGGCATTTCTTTCAATCTGATCATTTGTTAACTGACCAATGCGTGGGTCTTCTAAATCTAAATAAATTGGATATTCCATTTGATAATTTTCAATCAAACGCATAACATGTCTTGCTTCAGATAAAGCTGCACGTTCATCTGTTGCGTATGAATAAAGATAGACACCAAAAGGAATACCTAATCTTGTACATTCATCTGCATTTCTTTTAAAAGTCGGATCATCTTGTCCCGGTATATCCTGACCGTAACCACAACGTAGTATTGCAAAATCAATATGATCTTTCACAAGCTCCCAATTAATTTCACCTTGATATTGTGAAACATCAATTCCTTCTTTAGCCATTCCTTCACCTCCTCAAAATACAATATGTTACCTTTATAAAAATGTCTGCACATTTGCCATAGATTTTCATGACTTTCTATTATATGTTCTCAATATATAAAACATGACATTTTATAATTTCTATGATTTGGTTATTTTTTTCTTATTGTTTTGTGTTATAATGTTTCTTGCAGAGGTGATTGAATGAAGAAAATATCAATAAGTCTTTTAACTTTTTGTTCAGTATTCGCTATGACTCTTTTTCCAATAGATGTTCATGCGATTGATTTTGAAGGTAAAGAAGATCAATATATTAAAATTTGTTCTTCAAATCTTACCAATTCTAATAAGAAGACTTGTCAAGAGTTTAACAAATATTTAAAGGAAAAAAATCAGGATTTAAAAGAGGAAATTCAAGATACAAAAGATGATTTAGCTAAAACGAATGATAACCTTGAAGAAGTTTCTCAAAAAATTGATCAATTAAATTCTCAAATCGATCAAAAGAATAAAGAAATTGATTATATGTTAAAATCAATTGAAAAAATAAAAAAAGATATAGCTAAAAAAGAAGAACAAATGAGAGAACGTTTATATGTTATGCAAACAACATATAATTCTAATTGGGTTGTTGATTTCTTATTTGGATCTGATGACTTTAGTACTTTCTTCTCTCGTTTAAGTAATGTTAATGATATCACTGCTTATGAAAAAGAATTAGTTGATGAACTTACACAACAAAAAAAGAATCTTGATACACAACAAAAATCTTTAGAAACTGCAAGAGAAAATTTAAAATCACAAAAGAAATCTCAAGAAGCATTACAAGAAAAATATATTGAATTAAAAGCTTCACAACAAGAGAAAATTAAAGATAATCAAAAAGAATCAAAAGAAGTTTCTTCAGCACAAAAGAAAATAGATGCTGCTCTTTCTGAATTAATTTCTCGTGCCCCTAGTGGTGGTGGCGGTGGTGGATCATATGTTCCCGGTGATTCATCTGTTGGTAATGCTATTGCTCAAAAAGCCTTGACAAGACTAGGATGTCGCTATTGGTGGGGAGCTAATGGTCCAAACTATTTTGATTGTTCTGGTTTAGTATATTGGGCATATAATCAAGCTGGCGTCAAATTAGGTCGTACAACAGCTGCTGGATATGCTGGTAGTGGTCAATCTATTTCACGTTCTCAACTACAACCAGGAGATGTCATCACATTTAGCTATGGTAGTGGTGTTGCACATATTGGTATCTATATTGGTGGTGGAAGTTTTGTTCATGCTTCTGGTGAAGGATCTGGTACTGTTGGTCAATATGCAGATCAATGTGTAAAAACAGCCCCACTTTCTGGATACTGGGAAAGATATGTTTATAATTATAGAAGATTATATTAAAGAAAATCTGTATGAATATTTCATACAGATTTTTTTATTATCTATTTATTGCTTAATGCAATTTCTTGATAAAGTGTTTGTCCTCTTGGATTATCTAAATGATACTTCTGTGCTAATTCATTATAATGAAATTGTAAATAATGTTGTAATTCATATTTTGTATGATGTGTTGTCACTATATTTTCTATATGGATGGGTCATTTAAACAAACATGATTCTTTTTGAGTAATTTAATAATTCTTTGTGTTTGAAGTATTGAAAAACTTTCAAAAGCATATATTTTATCATGATAATGAATAATCATATCCAGACAATAAGTGAGATTAGCACCCATATGCCCATAATATAATATTGGTTCATCTACTTTCCAATATTCATCACTCAACAAAGAAAACTTTTCTTGATGATTTCCACAGTAACTCATTAATCAACTACATAATGAGATGGTTATAGATTTTATATGCTGATAGAAAAATTGTGGGTAATGATGATCATTAAGAAGATATATCTTTTCATTATCAAACACCAGATGAGAGCAATTATTCTTTAACTCTTGTATATTTTCATCAAACACAAACATACATTTTACATAATCATTCTTAACATAGTTTTTAATAATCATTTGACTCATTCTTATGTCTTACCTCCTTATTTTCATTATATTATTATTAATCAAAAGAAAACAAGAGTCTTTTTAAGATTCGACTCTTGTTTTATGAAAATGGGATAATAAATATTTTGTAAAAATAATGAAAAGTGTTCCAATAACTGTTGAAAGGACTAAACTAAATACAAAATATAATGGCTGATTAATAAACATAATTGTCCATATACCACCATGAGGAAATGCCTGACTACATCCAAAATACATGGTCAATGCTCCAGCTATGGCTGATGCAACAATACATGGATAATGAATTGTATATTTATTTTTTTGCATATAAGGAATTGCAGCTTCACTGACAAAGCATAATCCATTAAAAAGACAAGACCATTTTTGTTTTCTTTCCTCATCATTAAAAATATGTGTTATAAGCATTGTCAACCAAATAATTAGTGGTGGTAACATACCTGTCAGCATCACTGCTGACATTAAATCATATCTACCAATAAAAATACCTATAATTCCAATTGTATAAGCTGTTTTATTAATAGGTCCTCCTAAATCTATAGACATCATAATACCTAGTAAAGCTCCTATAAGAATCAGCATAACTGGATTCAATTCTTGTGTCATCAATGAAATATAAGAAGCAAAATAAGGTGACGTCAAATAGATAATCACTCCCATCACAAAACTTCCTATTAATGGTATAAAAAGATTAGGAGATAAGCTTTGAAAATCTTTAGGTAAATATCTTAATATACGTGATAAACTTAAAACAAAATATCCTGCAATATATCCTAGAATGATTCCCTCAATAACATTTCCTTGCATATTTATCAGTAATATAGAAGAAACTAATGATACAATAAATGCTGGTTTTCCTGCAATACTATCACTTATAAATGCACTCATAATAGGAATAGCAATATTAATTGCTAAAGTTGCAATATAATAAATTAATGTTAAGTATTCACTTTCAATACCCATATTTTGAATATAAGGTATTAAACTTATAAAAATACCTGAAATCATAAGAATAGGTATAATCTGTGAAATACCACTCATTAAATGCTGATAAATTCTTCTAATTCCTTTTTCATTTGTTTCCTGTTTTTGTTCACTTGATTGATAAACTTCTATATTTGAACTCATTGCCTTTTGTAGTAATTCTTCTGTGTGATAAATAGCTTTAGTAACTGGAACTTGAATTAAAGGTTTATGATGAAATCTTTCCATTTCTACTTTTTTATCAGCAGCTACAATGACACATCGTGCTTTTTGAATATCTTCTTTTGTTAATGTATTTTGAATACCACTGGCTCCATTTGTTTCTACTTTGATAGATATGTTCATTTCTTTTGCTTTTTCAATCAATGCTTTTTCAGCTATATAAGTATGGGCAATTCCTGTTGGACAAGCTGTCACTGCAACAATATCTAACTCTTTCGATTCCTCTTTTTGATCTTCTTTCTTTTCTAAATCATGACATAGAATAGATAAAAACTCTTTTTCATGAGAACTATGGATAAGTTGATCAACTATTTTTTCATCCATTAATATTTGACAGAGTTGTGCTAATATTTCTAAATGTTTTGATCCTGCTTCTTTTGGAACAGCAATCATAAATAATAAATGCACTGGCTTTTGATCTAATGAATCGTATTCTATTCCTTTTGGACTGACCATTGCAACCAATGAAGGATAATTGACGGTTTCACTCTGTGCATGTGGTATTGCGATAAAATGTCCTATTCCTGTTGATGAAAGCTTTTCTCTTTCTAATATAGCTTGATAGTAAATATCTTGATTTTGTATATGACCACATTGGTAATGTTTTGCTACCATTTCTTGAATAGCTTCTTCTTTATTTGTAGCCGTTGTATCTAAAATAATACTATCTTCCTTTAATAAATCTTTAATATTCATACTCTACCTCATGAACTGTTTTCAATAATTCATCGACTTCTTCCTGTGTAGCCAAATCATGTGAAAAGGCACTGGCACTTCCTGTCGCTACTCCCATTTTAAACGCTTGGATGTAATCTTTTGTTTTTTCATATCCTGCAATAAACCCAGCAACCATTGAATCTCCTGCTCCTACTGAATTTTTTACAATACCTTTTGGTGCCTCACTAAAGTATACTTTTCCATTTTCACAAATAAAGAATGCTCCATCACCTGCCATTGAAATCAAAACATTCTTTGCTCCCATTTCTTGAAGTTTCTTTGCATAAGTCACTATATCTTTTTGATCAAAAAGTTTCACGTGAAACATTTCTGCTAACTCATGGTTATTAGGTTTAATTAAGAAAGGTTTATATTCCAATACTTTCATTAATAATTCCCCTGTTGCATCAACAATGATTTCAATACCTATATCTTGTAATTCTTTCATAATATTAGCATAAATATCATTAGAAACACATTGAGGAATACTTCCTGATAAAACAAGTATATCCCCTTTCTTTAACTTCTTTAACTTTTCCATTAATAACTCAATATCTTGTTTTGATATATGAGGTCCATTCCCATTAACTTCTGTTTCTTGTTGACTTTTTAATTTAAAATTAATGCGAGAATAACCATTATGAACATCTATAAAATCAGTATGAATCCCTTTTTCTTCTACACGCTTTTGTATTTCTTTTCCTGTAAATCCAGCAATAAATCCAAGTGTCTGGCTTTCAACACCTAAGTTTTTTAAAACAATAGATACATTAATTCCTTTTCCCCCTGCAAGAATATATTCATCTTGAACACGATTAACTTCTCCTGTCTGAAATTGATCTACAGTTACCATATAATCAATTGACGGATTAAACGTTATTGTATAAATCATATTTTTCCCTCCTTGTGATATCCTTATTATACAATAAAGTATAAAAAAAAGAATATATTTCTATATTCAATTTTTATGATACTCATTATATACAATATTTTTAGATAACTTTCTTTCTTTTGCTACTTCTTTAATAGCATCTTTTGTTGACATTCCTTTTTCAATATATTCTTCAACATGTTCTACAATGCTTTGTTCAAATACAAGAGGCTGATCCTGAAATTCTTCATGACTTCCCTCAACAACAATAACCATTTCACCTTTCATATCATCAATGACAGATAATATTTCTTCAATTGTTCCTCTATTAATTTCCTCATGTTTTTTTGTTAATTCTCTACATAAGGCAATAGAACGATTTCCTAAAATATCGTACATCAATTTCAATGTTTTTTTAATACGGTGTGGTGCTTCGTAAAAAACAATTGTTTCTTGATATTTTTTTAGTTTTTCCAGCTCTTTTTTCTTATTTTTATCATTTCTATCTAAAAAACCATAAAAGAGAAAAGGTTGTGGTGCAATACCAGAAACAACCAATGCATCTAAACAAGCATTTGCTCCAGATATCGGAACAACATTCATTCCTTCTTTAATAACCTCTTTCACAAGCTCGTAACCAGGATCACTAATTGCAGGATATCCTGCATCACTTACTAATGCAATATTCAAACCATTTTTTAAATCATGAACAATCTTTGGTATAGCTGTCATCAGATTATGTTCATGGTGAGAAACCAGCTTTGTTGAAATGTCAAAATGATTTAATAGTTTCACAGTATTACGTGTATCTTCTGCTGCAATATAATCAACATCTTTAAGAACCTGTATTGCACGATAAGTCATTTCATTTAAATTTCCAATTGGTGTAGCGACAACAAAAAGTGTCGGTTTTTGATTTTCAAAACTTTTTTGTCTATTCATGAATATCTTCTCCAAACATCTTTCTCACTTCATTTGAATAGCTACCATCTTCATTATGAGCATATAATGGTGCTTCTATTTTTAATCCTTTATTTCCTTTATACATTCCTTCAATTAAAAAAATATGTGAATCTTTCCCTACTTTTGGATAAACAAAACGAATACGCTTTGGTTCAATATCATATTTTTGCATCATATTAATAATTTCAATCATACGATCAGGTCGATGCACCATCGCAAAACGACCTTTATTATCCAATATTCTTGCTGCTGATTGTACAATTTCTTCTAAATTGATTTTTATTTCATGACGAGCAATTTTTAAATATTCATTCTCATTCAAATTACTTCTCTCATCTACTCTAAAAAAAGGAGGATTACATATAACAAGTTTAACCTTTTGAGCATCTTTAACATATTCCTTAATATCTGAATGAATAATTTCTATTTGTTGTTCTAAGTGATTTAATTGTATATTTTTCAATGCTAAATCTACTGCTTCTTTTTGTATTTCGATTCCTGTAATCTTTTTATCAGTTCTTAAGCTTAATAATAGAGGAATAGCTGCATTATTTGTTCCAAAGTCAACTATTTCATCTAAATCTTTATTAATTGTACAAAAATGTGCTAATAAAACAGTATCCAAAGAAAAATTAAACATATCTTTTCTTTGGATAATTTTCATATTTTCATATGCTAATAAATAATTAACGACTTCTTGGTTCATGTTTATGCTCTCTTGGTGGCAGTATTTGAATTTCATCTAAAGATACAAATGATATATTACCGTCATGTTCTATTTTTACTAAATCACTAATGACATTTAAACCAGTAACTTTAACAATTTTATTATCATATTTCACTTTTGAACCAATCTTAGGAAATCTTTGTTTTTCTTTTGTATATGTATCATCTTCGTATTTAAGACAACAAAGTAATCGACCACATGCTCCAGAAATCTTATCAATATTAATAGCTAACATCTGATTTTTTGCCATATTAATAGACACACCATCAAATTCTCCAAGAAAAGATGAACAACATAATGGCAAACCACAAGATCCCAAACCACCAACAATTTTTGATTTATCACGTGGACCTATCTGTCTTAATTCAATACGACATTTAAAAACACTTGCCAATTCTTTAAGTAGTTCTCTAAAGTCTACACGTGTTTCTGATGTATACATAAATATCACTTTTGATGCATCAAGTGTATATTCACAGCTGACCAAATGCATCTCCAAATCATATTGTTTTACAATATCTTTACAAATTTCAAGTGACTTTTCAGCTTTTGCTTCATTATAAGCGTAAAGCTCTATGTCAGCTCTATTAGCTTTTCTCTTTACTTTTTTGAGTTCTGTATCAAGATTAAATTCTGATAGATGCTTTAAATCTGATACAAGTTCTCCTAACTCTAATCCTCTTATTGTTTCTACAACAACTTTATCTCCTTTATACACTTCCAAGTCGGTAGAAAAATAATAAGATTTTCCAACATTGTTAAAACGTACAAGAGCTAATCTTTCTTCCATACTTTCTCCTTCCTATATTCTATACATCATGCTGTCCATTAACAACATCACATTTGCATTGGTACTTAATAAGTATTCTGTATTTAATATTAAATCAATCTTTTGAATGATATTTTCTTCCTGATCATTAATTCTATCATATAAACTTTTAAATGATGGGTAAGTTAAATTCATAGAATGTTTCACGTGAAACAAATCTCTTAATGCCAATACTAGCATGTTAAGAAAAAATTGAATATTTTTCTTATCACTAAATTCTTTAAGTAAGTGTGTCTGAACATTAATAATCAAATTATCTCTGTGAAAATATAAGTCATCAATAAAATGATATACTTCTTCTTTTAATTTTTCAAAAGATTCAGATTCAATATATTCCTTACACTCATCATAACTCGTAAATAACTCAGCAAGAATATTTACATCATCCTGTGATATATCTTCTTTTTTTAATTCTTCTCTTAACATTTTTTGAGAAGATGGTAAAAGCTGAATGACTTGACATCTTGACTGAATAGTTGGTAAAACTCTATTTAAGTTCTGACAAGTAAATATAGCATAAATACCAGCAGTTGGTTCCTCCAACATTTTCAATAAACTATTCATTGCCTCGCTTGTTGAATTTTCAATATTTTCCATTAGATAAATCTTAGCTTTTCCTTCTAAAGCAGATTTGGAAAATTGATCTTGTATATATTCGATTTGTGGTTTTTTAATTGTTCCATCTTGCCCATTATAATATATAAAATCACCATAATTATGCTCGTCAATACGTCGACATTCATTACATTGATCACAAGCAAGAATATCATCTTCACAAATCAAACTTTTTGCAATAAAATGAGCTGGTAAACTGGCATTTTTTCCCACAAGTAAAAAAGCATGGGGAATTTTCTGATTTTGAAAGCTTTGTAAGAGAATTTGATATAAAATAGGTTGTTGTTGTTTTAAAATATCTTTATAAATCATAGTATTTCTCTAATTTTTGTTAATACTTGCTGATAGACATGATCAATATCCAAAGAAGCATCTATTTTAACAATACGATTAGGAAATTTATCACACAAACTTAAATAGCCTTGATAGACTTTTCTATGGAAATCAATGTTCTCTAAATCCAACCTATTGACTTCTCTATCCTTATTTTCATATACACGCTTTAAACCATCTTCTGGTTGTATATCAAAGAAAATCGTTCGTTTTGGTAAGATATTTTCGGTAGCAAATAAATTCATCTGATAAACTTCATCAATACCTATACCTCTTGCTATTCCTTGATAAACTATAGAACTATCTACAAATCTATCACAAATAACGATAGCGTCATTTTCCAACGCAGGAATCACTTTTTCAACTAAGTGTTGTCGACGACTTGCTGCATAGAGTAATGCTTCGGTTTTTCTATCCATATTTATATATTTCACATCATGAATAATATCACGAATCTTTTCTGCTATTTCTACACCACCTGGTTCTCTTGTTAAAACAACATGATAACCTTCCTGTGCTAATGTCTTTTGAATCATATTTGCTATAGTTGTTTTTCCACTACCTTCTCCACCTTCAAAAGTAATAAAAACACCTGCCATTATAACACCTCATTTCTTTCTCTATTATATATAAAATTGACACAAAGATAAAGTTTTATTTCATTGCATTTATAGGACAATATTTAAGACAATACAAAGAATAAAACCAAAAATATCAAACAATGAAATCATAACAATATTAAATATATTTAAGGATAAAGTGATTTGCGTTATATGATGAAAACTATTAAAAATAAAAATCGATAGAGTTGCCATAAGCAATCTTATGAAAATACGTGTTATTTTAAACAAAAAAATCACCTCATTGTATTATATGAGATGATTAAAGTTTTTTTCTTCCTTCCAGCGATTTTAACAACGTTAATTCATCAGCGTAATCAAGATTACTTCCCATAGGTAATCCATTCGCAATTCTTGAAGCAGGTATATTTTGTTTAGCAAGAAGTTTTGCTAAAAATAAGGCTGTTGTTTCTCCATCACGTGTAGGATTTGTGGCAATAATCACTTCTTTAATATTTTCATTTAAACGATCAAACAAAGATTGAATATTTAAATCATCTATTGTTTTCCCATCCATAATAGAAATTGTCCCATGTAAGACATGATATAAACCATGATATTCTTTGAGTTTCTCCATTGCAAAGACATCTTTAGGCGATTCAACAACACAGATTGTTGTCTGATCTCTTGTGGAATCTTGACATATTTCACAAATATCACCTTCGCATATATGTCCACATTTTTGGCAATAGTGAATGTTCTTTTTTAAATTTAATAAAGCATCAGAAAATCTCTCAACTTGCTCAAAATCCATTGATAAAACATGATAAACCAGACGTTCAGCACCTTTTGTACCAATACCCGGTAACATTTTAAAACATTCAACAAGTTCCTCAAAACTATGTGGATATTCCATTATAGAAATGCTGATACATCAACACCATTTGTGACTTTATTTAATGTATCTTCCCTTTCTTTAGAAACATTTTCAATAGCTTGATTAATTGTTGCTATTAAGAGTGCTTCCATATTTTCCTTATCTTCTTGAATCAAGGAATCTTGAATATGTAATTCACTAATAGAAAGATTGCCTTTCATCTTTCCAACAATATAATCATCTTGACTTTTAAATTCAAATTCTCTTTCATTAAATTCTTTCTTTGCTTTATTGACTTTACGTTGCATTTGTTGTGCCTGTTGCAATAAATTTCCAAAATTCATTCTTTAATCCTCCTTAAATTCCACAATATCTTCACCAAATAACTGAACAGCAAATTCTTGTGCTTCAGTCATATCAACATGATCTAAATCATGACAATCTATATGTTTTAATGTCAACTCATGTGGTTCAGGTAATTGTCCCTGTCGCTTTAATTCAATAAAATGACTTCGCATTTTAATCCATTCATCCTGTTGAATTGCAATAAAACGATATTCACTCCCTAAAACTTCCTGTAAGAAAGCACTTAACTGTTTATAATTCTTATAATAATTAACAGCATTTACAGATGGCTGATATTCAAAAGAAATAATTAATCCACCCTCACAAGCCGCTACAGCAGTTCCATCACAAAGCATTCCAGCACTTTTTGCCATATTTAAATTAGCCAAATATCTTTTAATAATAGGCCATCTTTCTTGAATACTTTCTAATATCGTTCTTTTCGCCTGAACAAGAATATTCATAATATCTGCTTCATCAACATGAATATCGTTATCAACATCAGCTTGAATATCAGGTTCCTTTTCAAATTCAAAAGTTGGGACTTCCTCTATAATCTCTTGATGAATATAAGGTTCTTCTTCCATCACATCTTCACCTATATCTTGAACAGGTTCATCAATGATTTCTTCATCTTCTATAACTTCTGGATTTACTGGTGTTTCTACAACTTGTTGCTGTGGTACTTTGACTGTTTCAATATGAACAATCTTTTCATCTTGAATTTGATTACACATCTTTAAAATAGCCAATTCAAAATAAACTGATGGATTGATTACTTTTGCATATTTTTCACTGGCATCCATAAGTATATCAATAAAATTCAATGCTTCTTCACAACCTATATAAGGAACAATTAAATCTAAATAATACTTAGATAAAACAAACAATATAGATTCATCTTGTGTATTACGATAAATCACAATATCTTTTAAAATATCAACTAAATCCAAAGTCAATCTTTTAATATCTATACCATTCATTTTCATATCTTCTAATGTCGATAATGCTTTTTTCATATCTTTAGAAAGAATCATCTTAATAAAATCAATCTTATTTTCCAATGAAACAATACCATAAATTTGATTAACATCTTGAACAGTCAAATGTTTATCATTATAAGCTAAACATTGTTCTAAAATAGATAAAGCATCTCTCATTCCACCATCGGCTAATTTTGCAATCAATTCTAATGCTTCTTGATCACATTGATAATGTTCTTCTTTTAAAATATCTTCCATTCTTGAAACAATATCTGGAACACTTAATTTTGTAAAATCAAATCTCTGACATCTTGATATAATCGTTGGTAAAATCTTATGTGGTTCCGTAGTTGCAAAAATAAAAATAACATGAGTTGGTGGTTCTTCTAGTGTTTTTAATAAGGCATTTGATGCACTGGGTGACATCATATGAAATTCATCAACAATATATACTTTATATTTTCCCTGTGTTGGAGCATATTTGACCTTCTCAATTAAATCTCTAATTTCATCAACACCATTGTTACTTGCAGCATCAATTTCAATCACATCAGGATGTGTACCCAATGTAATCTGTTGACAGTTTTCACACTGATCACATGGTTTAGGTGAACCCGTACAGTTCACAGCTTTAGCCAACAATTTCGCAATTGTTGTTTTTCCTGTTCCACGTGGACCACAAAACAGATAAGCATGAGCAATCTTATTTTCTTCTACTGCATGTTTTAATGTTGTAATGATATGTTCCTGCCCAGCAACATCTTCAAATCTTTGGGGACGATAAACACGATATAATGTTTTATATGCCACATGTATCAACTCCTTATACTGTCACATTATAACACAAAAAAAGGTACCTTACGATACCCTTAATTAATTATTATCACTGATTAACATTAAAATATCAATGAATATATTAACAAAGTCAAGATACAGATTTAAAGCACACATTAAAGCTAAACCTTCTCTTTGATTTTCCAAAGATTGATGATAAACTGTTGAAATTTTTTTTAAATCATAGAGCGTTATTCCTGTAAATACAGCCAAATCAATCAAAACAATAATATAATAAAGAGCAGGTGCTTGAATAAACATTAAAATGATATATCCAATAATTAAGATTGGTAAAACAGCAACACATACTTTTGCTATAAAAGAGAAATCTGAACTTGTATACTTTGTAATAGTATATAATAATCCAAAATAAGCACATGTTAAGGCAAAAGCTAATGCTGTAATATAAACAGAAATAACTGAAAGAATAAAAGAAAAAACCACACCATTAACTATTGAATAAAGAATAAAATATCTCTTTGCCATGACATAAGAAACTTGATCTCCATGATTTTGAAGTTTCTTACCTATCACCCAAACAAAAGCAATTTCAACAATAACAGAAATAAACAATACTGGAAAATAAAAATCAATCAAATAATTAATTACCCCAGATAATATCACAACAATAGAAGTCACTGCTGTAACAGCAACCCCTACAAATACCCATCTTAGCACTTTTAATAAAAAATTTTCATAATCAAACTGCTCAGTTAACATACGTTGATCCATATTTATCACCTCTATATATATTTTATCATATTTATATGAAAAAATATTGAACTATTGATAATAAAACAACATTTCCCCATAACAAAAGAGATTCTTCATCAAAAGAATCCCTCAATAATTTATGCTTTTTTCTTTAATAAAATTAATCCTAAAGCTGATAATCCACTCATTAAACCTAAAGACATATAAACCATCAATGCACTATCATCACCTGTTTGGGGTTGAGATTGATGATTATTTTCTGGTGGTGTCTGATTAGAGCTTTGTGGTTCCACTTCTTTAGTATTAACAAAATCAACTTTTATATTTTGATTATTTAAAATATAACCTTCCTCATTTATAGATGTTGTTATATATCCATCTTGATTAGCTTCCTGTTCAATAACTTTATAACTGATTCCTGTTGGAAGTGACGTTGCTGTTAGACTTTCATTATCTTTTAATGTAAAGGTTGCTATACCGTCTTTAAATGTCATATCTCCATATGTTCCATTAATTGATGTATCACTTAATGTTACTGTAAAATGGAAATCTTTATTTGTATCTCCCTTATTTCCATTAACGTCCTTTGATACTGTTAAACTTCCATACTCATTCTTTGTATTTATAAATTCAGCCTTTGATGTCACATTTTTTTGAATTTCACCTGTTGTCCCTGTAGATGTTGTTATATACCCATTTTGATTGGCTTCCTGTTCAATAACCTGATAAGTGATTCCTGTTGGAAGTGATGTTGCTGTTATGCTTTCATTATCCTTTAATGTAAAGGTTGCTACACCATTTTTAAATGTCATATCTCCATATGTTCCATTAATAGATGAATCACTTAATTTTACTGTAAAATGGAAATCTTTATTTGTATCTCCCTTATTTCCATTAACATCCTTTGATACTGTTAAACTTCCATATTCATTCTTTGTATTTACAAATTCAGCCTTTGATGTCACATCTTTTTGAATTTTACCTGTTGTTCCAGTAGATGTTGTGATATATCCATCTTGATTAGCTTCCTGTTCAATAACTTCATAAGTGATTCCTGTTGGAAGTGATGTTGCTGTTAGACTTTCATTATCTTTTAATGTAAATGTAGCTACTCCATCATTAAATGTCATGTCACCATATGTTCCATTAATTGACGTATCACTTAATGTTACTGTAAAATGGAAATCTTTATTTGTATCTCCCTTATTTCCATTAACATCCTTTGATACAATGAGATTACCAGTAGGAAGCTTTTTATTTTCCAGTGTAATAGTTACTATCTTTGTTTGTCCTTCGTATGATATAATAGGTTCAGATTCTCCCATATACTCATATCCATCAACTACTATTTCTTTAATTGTATCAGGCCAATAACCTGCGTATTGATTACTATCTGTTTTATTACATATTATTTCAGATTTCCATCCATTATTTTTATCTAAAACTATCTCTTTTATTTCATCAGGTTTATTGTCATGTTTTGCAAGTTTAACTGTAAATTTAATATCATTTGGTCTATTTTCTTCCTGATCCTCCAGCCATACTTTTTCGAACTTTAAAATATCTGCGTCAATATAAGTTTTACTTGGATCATATGAGGCATATACATTTTGAGAAATTAATCGACTCCCAAATAATATAAAGAAAACAACTCCTAGCATCATTATCAAAAGACTACGATAAGCATATTTCTTATAGTTTTCAGTATGATTCATTTTATACTCATCCTTTCGTTTCATTTTCTAATTTTTCATTGACTGATTTAGCAATATCAGCCATTTTACTTTCCAAATAAGGACCGGGACATATTGTATCAGCATCAAACATTTTATGCATGGTTAGATTTCCGTTTTTATCACCAGTATAAACTAATTTTTCAATAGAATGACGCTGACAAATATCAACACATAAATCAATCAGTTTTTGATAAGACTGATTACTGATTTTCCAATCACCCCCTATCGTTTCATTTGCAACTTCGATTGTTATGGCTTGATGATCATTATCAGCATTAGCACTTGTCCATGCACGATTTTCTTCTTCTACATACAAAGCGACGTTTCCATGATCATCAATGGCATAATTAGATGAAGCTTGTCTATCCCTCTTACTAAAAGATTCACCTAATTTCTCTAAAGTTAAATTGGCACCCATATGATGTATGGTAATCTTTTTTATTTTAGATTGACGAGGAAAATCTGCATTTTCTGTCAAATGAACATATGATGTTAATGGACTATTTCTTTTGATAACTTCGTTCATTTCTTTTGTTGTTAAATCTTTTCCTATATAAGGTGGCAGAGATTGTTTTTTAAGATAAACACCATAAAATGTTATAGCAGTTAAAATACAAAAGATAAGAAAGAATATAGAAAAGAATCGTAATGATTTATTCTTCAAAAACATTCACCTGCCTTATAGAAAACATTGCATAAGATTCGAACTAAATAAAAACAATAATAAACAAAAGATTATTCTTGTTGTGAGTTTATTTAAGTTCTTAGTATAATGATCATTTTGATGAGAAATCATGATTAAAAATGGGATAGTTGCTATATAAAAGAAACTCGTATCCATAAGATTATGAACCAATATTGCAATAAAAGCACCTCGTTGAGCCATATCTTCTTTTTTCATAAAATGTCTAACCACAATAATCAATAACATGAAGAATGCTATCATTCCTAATTCAACAGCAACATGTACAAAAATATTATGAATATGCCAAGTATTAAAATACTGTCCTCCAGAATGTAGATTATAAATTCTCCACTGATATGGTCCCATTCCTAAAATAGGGTGAATCCATAAATATTGAAATCCATCTTTAATCATAGCTAAGCGTTCGCTCAATGTCGCAAATGCATTAGGTCTTAAAATAACTAAAATTCCCAATCCTAAGATTCCAACTGAGCATAATAAAATAGGTAATACAGAATATTTTGATAAACATTCGTTGAGTTTCTCTCTATACCAAGAAAATAAACAAATATAAATCAAAATCACAACAACGAGTCCAAACCAATTTGTATAACTTCCTGCAATATAAAGAAGTAAACCACATGCAAATGATAAAATAATAGTGGAAAGTTGTTTTAAAAAGTAAGAAAAACTTTGTTTTCCATATAAAGTCATTCCTATAACACCTATTCCTAATGCTCCAAAACTTCCAATAGATAAAGTTAAAGATAATGCCACAAGTATAATAGATTCAAAAAAATAAAGAATTCGTTTAAGAATCAGACCATCTTCCATTTTGAATAAACAACTTTTTATAGAAAACCATCCTATCATAAGAATAGCTCCCATTGCATTGGGATTTCCTAATAATCCAGATATTCTTGATGCATTTCCATAGAATGCTTCAACAACAAATTCACCTATTCCAAGAAAAGCTATAATTCCTACCCAAAGAGAACATAACATTTGAAGAATATATCTTTCATTCTTTTGTAAATAACTCACAAGTAAATAAATAAGAGGAAAAATAAATTGTGTAGATGAAAAACCAGTAATTGTATTTCCATAAATTCTATATCCTGAAATAAGACTTATAAGGTTATATAGAACTAATGGAATAAGTATCCATAAATCTACTTTCACAGAACCTTGTAATAACCCTAATAAACATAGACATATTCCCATAAAGGAAACAACTATAATATTTCCTGCACCTATAAATGTAAAAATAAAGAAAGTTAAAAATAAAATTATCATTAAATAAGGATTCTTTAATTGAATATGACTTATTTTCTTCATATATTTCAACAATGTATTTTTTCTAATGTAGAATATATCAGATGTAATAATTCTAAAGAACTTCTAAAAAACTTTCTTATATTCATTTTTTCAAATACAATTTCTCCCTGCCAAGAATAATGCTGCCTGTACATCACTTTAATTTGAAAAACATTTTCTTTATAATCTTTCATAGATTCTTGAAGATAGTCTTCAAATTTTTCTGATGTTATTTGTCGATACTTTAATTCTTTATTCAAAAAACTATGTTTTCTTCTAAATGTTCGATATCTATTATCAGTAGCTGGTATATGACAAGATTCCATAATCTGATCCATCATCAATATGAGATCAGTTAAATGATGAAACGTAACACTTCTCATTAAAAAAGGGCTATTTAATTCCCCATCATATTGTTGATCTTGTGATGGATGAAAAGATACTGTAAAATACATATATTTATCAATCATAGACATAAAGATCACTTCCTTTAATAAGCATAATGAACGATAAAGTAGACTTTTTCGTTCACGGTGTTTTATAATAAAAAGGAGCTATAATTGACCAAAAAACATATATTTTAATACCCTTCATTGACTGAACAATAAAGTCTACATTATCAATCGATGTTTATAAATTTAATCATGATATGACTTATCATGTGACCTATTAAAAACAAAAAAAGAGATTCCCAAACGAAAATCTCTCATAATCTATGATTTATCATGTTTTCTTTTTTCTTTAAAATATTGTGATAACAATAAACAACATTGTTCCTCTAAAATACCAGAAACAATTTGAGGATGATGGTTAAATTCATGACTTTGCAAAAATGTTGATAAACCATGCCAACGTTGTCCTTTGGCTGCAAAAACAACTTTTTCTATACGACTTTGAATGATAGCACCACTACACATAATGCATGGTTCTAAAGTAGAATAAAGGATACATCCATCTAAATGCCAAGACTTTAATTTTTGACATGCCTTCCTTATAGCAATCATCTCTGCATGTGCCGTTACATCATGCTGAGATTCTTTTCGATTATACCCTGTTGCAATAATCTCGCCTTCTTTAACAATAATAGCACCAATTGGAACTTCATCCATATCTCTAGCAAAACAAGCCTGTTGATAAGCTAATTGCATATATTCTTCATCACTCATTGTTTTCACCCCTTAGAAAAAAGCCACTACACATAAACGGACATTCTTAATGCTGCTACCTTCCGGTCCTGACATGGTTCGAAGCCGCCTATTGTAATGGCAAGAAATATTATAGCATATTTCTTAGACAAATCAATAAAAAATTCTATTTTCCAATAAAACCATTTTTTCCTTTATAATACTTTAATTTTTGGTGATATTCTAAATAATCTTGATTCCAGTTTTGATAATCTTGATGTGTACGATAATCTTGAAAATGATATTGTAATTTTAAATAGTTACCTAAATAATGAGTGACTTTTTGTGCTCCAAAATCATTAAGATGATTTCCACCATCCCTTGTATCATGAGTCCAATCAAAATCAATATCATCTAATAACATATTAAAATCTAAGAATTGTAATTGATATTGATCAGCAATTTTTTGGATTGTATGATGTTTATCCATTGTCCATGTATTCGCTGTAGGACAACACATCAATAAAACTTGTGAGCCATTGTTTTTGGCATATTTTATAAATTCATTAAGATAATATTGTGTTGTATATGTTAAAGAACTTTTCTTTTTATTCTTTAAATATGATTTTCCACCTTTATAAGATTGAACATTATTATAGTATTTATAGCCTTTTGTCAAAATCTTTTGATTATAAACTTTTTCTTTTATAAAATCATCCTTTTGAATATTTTTCCAACGATTATGATAATCAAAAACAGGAAAAATTTCTTTTAAAGTTTCAGAGATACTTATATCTAAATCATCAACATCACTCTTTGTAAATAATTCATCTACTTCTAATATAATTAATTGAGGTGTTTGATTCAAATAAGTCTGTTTCAATAAAGAATATGCTTCAACAATTTTTTGACTAGGTTCAGCACAGACATAAGAAGGAATTCCTTGTTCATGCCATAATTGTAAAGGATTCATTGCATTATATAAATCACTATTTCCAATCGCAATAATATCTAAAGAATTTTGTCTTTCACCATAAAATCCTCTTGCATTTTCATATTTTATACCAGATTCTTTTGTATTTTGTTTAGGTTCTACAATACGAGATGAAAGATGTAAAAGAGTAATCACTAAACATAAGAAAATCATCATTTTTAAAATATTTTTCATATTCTGTTTATTCATCCTCATCCCTCCTAGAATTGTGCATAGATAAAGCTAACAATATCATAGCCTCTACCATAGGCACCAAAAATCACAACAATCATCAATCCAGTTAAATAAAAAGTCCAACGTGGTACAATATGCCACTTTGCAATATGTTCTCTTACAGATATATTTTTTTCCTTCAATAAACTCATGATATAAACAATGATAACACCCATAATCACTATCATCATATCTTTCAATGCTAGTCCCATGTAAGGAATATCCATTGTGCCTTGAAAACAAGATACAAGCATATGCCATGCTGAAGATAAAGTATCAGCTCTAAATATAAGCATACCAATATTAACAATCAAAATAGTTCTTATAATAGAAAAGATTTGAAAAAACTTATTTTGATTTTGAATATGGAAAGCATTTTTTATTTTCATAAAAACAGGTTCTAAATACATACCTAGCATCATCAATAGATAATAATACATTCCATACATTACATATTTTATACTGGCACCATGCCATAATCCATTACATATCCAAACAAAAAATAAAGCTGTTGAAGCTGGTAAAAGTTTACTGACATATTCATTGCCATGTTTTTTAACAAACTGACTCCATCTTTTAAATGGTGCTGATAAAGATACACTATAAAAAACATAATCTCTTAACCATGAACCTAATGTTATATGCCAACGTTGCCAAAATTCATTGATACTTTTCGCAAAGAATGGCTGTCTAAAATTATCTGGTAGTCTAATACTAAATAGTTGAGCACTTCCTCTAACAATATCCATACATCCGGAAAACTCTGTATATAATTGAATTGTATAAAAAATAATCGCAATCACTACACTTAAACCTGAAAACTTTAAATAATCATCAAAGACATAATTAACGAGCATATTTGCTCGATCAGCAATAACAATCTTTTTAAACATTCCCCATAAAATAAGCTGTAATCCAAAAGTAAAATTTTTATAATCAAAAGAATGACCTTCATATAGTTGATATGCTACTTCGTTATATCTTGTTATAGGTCCTTCTACGATTGTTGGAAAGAACGCTAAGTATAAAGCGACTCTTGATAAACATTCATCTGCATGATATTTCCCACGATAAACATCTACTATATAACTTATGGCTTGTAATGTGTAAAAAGATATTCCTAGTGGTAAAAATAATTTAATGAGTGGAATGGAAATTTGAAATTGTTCTAAAATACTGATATTAAGTAAACTTATTAAGAAGTTTGAATATTTTAAGAAAATCAGTAATCCTAGATTTATGAACAATATAAACACAACAACACATTTCTTTTGCCATAATATTTTCTCTTTTAATTCTTTTCTTTGTTGTCGATCTAAAGACTTTTTGACTGATACAAATATATCATTAATTTTATCTAACCATATAGCACCTATGTATATAGAAATAGTTGTCAGTAATATAAAAATAATCATCCATACACGACTTGCAAGAATGTAATAAAGATAACTTGCTGATAATAAAACAATCCATTTATATTTTTTAGGAAACACTGTATAAAGTAAAAATGTGCTTCCTAAAAAAAGTAATAAATATATATATGTTGTATATGCCATTAATTATCTTCCTGTAAACGAGTAATTAACTGATAGATTGTTTCTATTGATTGAAAGTTTTCAGGTAATATATCTAAAGGTGTAATTTCAATATCAAATTCATCATTGAGTTCAACCGTTAAATTCATAACATCCAAAGAATCTAAAATTCTATCATCAATTAAATTCTTTTCATTTTCAAAATCAACACCCGGTTTTAAATCTTTTAAAATATCTAATAATTCATTCATTTATTTTTCCTCCTCATGATAATGATTTTTTAACCATTTTCTATCTATTTTCCCATTTTGATTTAAAGGCATAACCTTTAACTGAATCATCTTATTAGGATACATATATTGTGGTAATTTATGAGATATTCCTTCCATAATCTCTTGATCTGTTATTTTACCACTATATATCAAAATAATCTTATCTTCTTTTTCATCATAAATAACTGCACAACTTTGAATCTTTGATAAAGCATAAACTGCTGCTTCAATTTCACCTAGTTCAATACGATATCCCATATGTTTAATCTGAAAATCTTTACGTGTGATATAAATTAATTCACCACGTTCATTATATTTCACCAAATCTCCTGTACGATAAATGATTTCAGGATATGCTTGATTTAATGGATTTTGAACAAAAACTTCTTGTGTCTTTTCTGGATTGTTGTAATAACCTAATGCTAAAAACGATCCCCTAACACAAAGTTCTCCTTCACGATCATCTATGACTTCTTGATTCTTTTCATCTAATAAGAAAACATCACAGTTTTGACAAGCTTTGCCAATCGGTAAAACTTCATCATCTTCAAATTCTCTATCAACAATATAATATGTACAAATATCAGTCGTTTCTGTTGGTCCAAATAAATTCGCATACAAAGCATGAGGAAGATGTTTCTTCCAATAATTGAGATGTTTAGTTGGCATAACTTCACCAGCGAATAAAACCTTTTGAACATCATTTAATTTTATATAATCCAATACTTTCATATTCGCTATAATTCCTAATGCTGAAGGAACCCAGTAAATAGTATTGACTTGTTTTTCATTCATATATTCAATGAGCTTTACAGGGAAAGAAAACAATTTTTTAGGCAATATATGAAGTGAAGCTCCAGCCATAATCGTACTAAATACATCTGAAACAGACATACTAAAATAAAATGGTGTCTGACTTCCAAATTGTGTATCTTCATGAATATCAAACGTTTCTTTAAACCACGAGGCATAATTCATAACATTACGATGTGATACAACTGCACCTTTAGGAACACCTGTAGAACCAGAAGTGAATAAAGCATAAAGTGGATCAGTATCAATCATTTGATTTCTGATTTCATTTAATTTTTGATGATTTATTTCTGTTGGAATCATATTTTCATAAATAAAAACTTGAGGATGTAAATTTTGTGCTTTATGCTCATATTGTTTTTCCGTAATCAAAGCTATTGGATGTAAAGTTTCAAATATAGATTGAATACGATCATCTGGCATATGTATATCAATCACTACATAAAAGTTTCCACTATAAACAACGCCAAAGAATGCTGTTAAACTTTCTACATTTTTATCCATCATTACTGCTATAGGTTGTCTACGTATCTGCAATGATGATAAATTTGTTCCTATTCTTTGAGCATTTTCAACACATTGACCATATGTTATTTCATTTTTATCATCACTAAAAGCTATTTTTGTAAAATATTTTTGTGATGATTGTTCTAAAAATTCAAGAATATTTTTCATACACAACCTCCTTTTTCGAGAAGATTCTAACAAAACCATGTGAATATCAAGTGGAAAAAATATGAAATTTATGTGTACAAAGTCACTTGACAAATCATCTTTATAAATTATAATTTAGTTTGATTTCAAACTAAATGAGGTGAAAAATATGTTAAATCATGAGATACACTTTTTATTATTAAAATGTTTTCATTATAGTCATAAACTGATGACACAAAAAACATCAAACATTGGGCTTTATCCCGGTCAACCTAAAATTCTTGAATGTCTTTATGAAAAAGATGGGCAAACCCCTAAAGAAATAGGTCAAACTTGTGTCTTAGATAAGTCAACTATGACAAGTCTTATTCAAAAGATGGAAACACAGCAATTGATTTATCGTCAAAATCAATTAAATGATAAAAGATCAGTACTCATTTTTCTGACTGAATTGGGCAAAGAAAAAGCAATAGAAGTCAAAAGAATATGTTATGAAGTTGATCAGATAGCTTATCAATCTTTAAATCAAAAAGAAGTGAATCAGATATTGAATCAAGTACTTGATAATTTGAGGGAGGAATATGATGAATAAAACAATTTTAAGATATTTTTATTTTTTATTAGGTCTTTTTATTAACTCATTTGGTATTGCTTTTATTACCAAAAGTGCTCTGGGAACTTCACAAATATCAAGTGTTCCTTATGTTTTTAGTCTTTATTTTACACATATTAGTTTTGGTATGATGACTTTCATTTTTAATATGATTTTTATTATCATTCAAATTATCATATTAAAAAAAGATTTTCAACCTATCCAATTCTTACAAATTCTTGCGAATATTATCTTTAGTAGTTTTATTGATATAAGTATGTATTTGATGAGCTGGTTTCAACCAGAAACATTACTTATACGTATTATAAGCCTGATTATAGGTTGTATAATTTTAGCATTTGGAATCAGTATTGAAGTTGCTCCTAATGTCATTATGGTTCCAGGAGAAGGTATTGTCAAAGCAATCAGTGATGTGACACATAAAGATTTTGGTATGGTCAAAATATGTTTTGATATCACTTTGATTATTATTGCCAGTTTATGTTCATTTTTCTTTTTCCATTCTTTACAAGGGGTTGGTTTAGGCACTGTTGTTTCAGCACTCACTGTTGGAAAGTTTGTTTCCCTTGTTAATGAATATTTTCCTTTGATTCAACATATTCAAAAATTAAGTATAAAAAAAGGTTAAGATTTTTGTCTTAACCGATTTTTTCTTTTCCTCCCATATATGGTCTTAATACTTCAGGAATAGAAATACTTCCATCTTCATTATAATTATTTTCAATAAATGCAATTAATGCACGTGTACTTGCTAAAACAGTGTTGTTAAGAGTAGCAACATAATATGTTCCTCTTTCACCTTTTGTACGAATACCTAAACGTCTAGCTTGTGCATCTCCTAATGTAGAACAAGAACCGACTTCGAAATATTTCTTCTGTCTTGGTGACCATGCTTCTACATCACAAGATTTCACTTTTAAGTCAGCTAAATCACCACTACAACATTCTAGTGTTCTTACAGGTATATCTAAACTTCTAAATAATTCAACAGTATATGACCACATTTTATCATACCATTCCATAGCTTCTTCTGGTTTACATAAAACAACCATTTCCTGTTTTTCAAATTGATGTACACGATAAATACCACGTTCTTCAATACCATGAGCCCCAACTTCTTTTCTAAAGCATGGAGAATATGAAGTTAATGTAATTGGTAATTCTTCTTCTTTAACAATCTGATCTTTAAATTTACCAATCATACTATGTTCACTTGTTCCAATCAAGTATAAATCTTCACCTTCAATTTTATACATCATAGCATCCATTTCTTCAAATGACATAACACCAGTCACAACATCACTTCTAATCATAAATGGAGGAATACAATAAGTAAATCCCTTATCAATCATAAAATCTCTGGCATAAGATAACATTGCTGAAGAAAGTCTGGCAATATCTCCCATCAAATAATAGAAACCATTACCACTTGTTCTTCCACTTGCTTCTTTATCTAATCCTTTTAATTTTGTAATAATATCCGCATGATATGGGATTTCATAATCAGGAACAACAGGATCTCCATATTTTTGAATTTCAACGTTTTCACTGTCATCTTTTCCAATAGGTACACTATCATCAATAAAGTTAGGAATTTTCATCATCACTTCTTTTAATTTTGGACCTAATTCTATTTCTTTTGCTTCTAATTCTTTTAAAGTATCTGCCATTTCACTGACTTTTCTTTTATTTTCTTCAGCTAAATCTTTTTTACCTTCACGCATAAATTGTCCAATTTCTTTAGACAATGAATTACGCATAGCACGAAGCTCACTCGCTTTTGTCAAAGCTTCACGATATTCCTTATCCAATGCATAAGCTTCATCAACCAAATGCAAACGATCATGTTGAAATTTCTTACGCATATTTTCTTTTACTGCTTCTGGATTTTCTCTAAGTATTGCTATATCAATCATTTTTCATTCTCCTTTTCCAATAAAATAAAAAGCACCTTTTACAAGGGACGAATATATCGTGGTGCCACCCTATTTCTTATCAGACTGATAACTTTTATGAGATAACGGTTCAACCGGGAGGGATTAGCTCCTCTTATTGGTAGATTTCAATGCTTCCTCATACTGATTTACACCAACCATCAGCTCTCTATCATGATTTCACATTTACTTATCCAATGCAACGATTTGATATACTGATTATAGCATAAGACTTGATAATTTCAATAATTATTTAATCAAAGAATACATTATCATGTCATGAAACTCACCATTTTTAAAGCCATTCTTACGTAAAATACCTTCTCGTTCAAAACCACATTTTTCTAAGACTCTTTGTGAGGCTGGGTTATAATCAAAAGGAGCCGCAAAAATTCTCTCTATATCACTATGTTCAAAAACATATTGACATGTCTGTTTCACAGCTTCACTCATAATTCCTTTGCCCCAATATTTATAGCCTAAATAATATCCAATCTCTCCACTTCTACGATAAATGTCATCTTGTCTTAAAATTGAAATACTTCCAACAACCTTTCCTTCATATTCTATTGCAAAAGCAAAGATTTTATTTTCATCAGCAGATAACATAGCTTCTATATAATCATAGGCATCTTTTAAATGATAAGGATAAGGTATACGATCTGTTAAATTATTTAAAATTCTTAGATCATTAATATTCTGATATAAATCTTCGGCATCTTCTCTTTTCCATTTTCTTATTATGCATTTCATCTTTAAAACACCTCTACTTTTTAAATATATTATAACATTATTAAATATTCATATAAATAGATATATTTATTCGTATATTGACATCTAAAATGACATAAACTATAATGTAATTGAAAAAGGAACAGCCGATAAACGGTTATGCCCTAGATTTGGTTGGAAATAACTATCTCAACTTTACCAGAGCCAGAGGTAGTTATTTTTTTACACTCTTATCAATAATAATAAGAAGCAATTTCACAATCACACTTATTAAAGTCACAATAAATGTTAGTATTCCTAACATTATCATGACTATCTCATAAGATGTCATGTGCATCACCTCCGTCTTTCATATTTCCATCTATTGAATGGATATCTATGTCAACGAAGAATTACGTGCCTTCGTCTCACGACAAGGGCATAACCACCTACCGTTATTACTGTTCCATTTGCATTATATCAATATCAAAAAAGAGATTCTATACTCTCTAGAGATTGTAGATTTAATTTTGATATTTACTTTAAGCAAACATAATTTATTTGTATATTGACTTATCAAATCACATAAACTATAATGTAATTGAAAAAGGAACAGCCGATAAACGGTTATGCCCTAGATTAAATTAAGGAGAAATAACTACCTCAATTTTCCAGTGCAAGAGGTAGTTATTTTTTTTGCTTTATTATCCTTATCGATAATGATAAGAAGCAATTTCACAATCACACTTATTACAGTCATAATAAATGTTAGTATTCCTAACACCATCATGACCATCTCATAAGATGTCATGTCCATCACCTCCGTCTTTCATATTTCCATCTCTTGATGGATATCTATGTCAACGAAGAATTACGTGCCTTCGTCCCACGACTAAGGCATAACCACCTACCGTTATTACTGTTCCATATGCATTATATCAATATTAAAAATGAGGTTCTATATTATCTAGAGATTGTAGATTTAATTTTGATATTTACTTTAGGCAAACATAATTTATTTGTATATTGACTTATCAAATCACATAAACTATAATGTAATTGAAAAAGGAACAGCCGATAAACGGTTATGCCTTAGATTTGTTTGAGAAAATAGCTACCTCAATTTATCCGAAGCACGAGGTAGTTATTTTTTTGTACTCTTATCAATAATAATAAGAAGTAATTTCACTATAACACTTATCATTGTCATGATAAATGTCAGTATGCCTAACATTATCATGACCATCTCATAAGATGTCATGTGTATCACCTCCGTTTTTCATATTTCCATCTATTAAATGGATATCTATGTCAACGAAGGATCACGTGCCTTCGTCCCACGACTAAGGCATAACCACCTACCGTTATTGCTGTTCCATCTGCATTATATCAATATTAAAAATGAGGTTCTATATTATCTAGAAAGTGTAGATTTATTTTTGATATTTACTTTAAGCAAATATAATGATTAAAAAAGTAAACTCAATTTGAGTCTACTTAACTATGATAAATATCTTCATCTAACATATTTTCTTTTTTACCAACAATAACAGAAGTTGCTGAATCACCAACAACATTTAAAGATGTGACAAGCATTTCAATTGGTCTGTTGATTGCTAAAATTAAAGAGTAAGCAAGTAATGCACCATCATTTGTATACCCCATACCTGTTAAGATAGTAAATAAAATAACTGCTCCTGCTCCAGGTGCTGCAGGTGTTCCAACTGAAGCAATTAAAGCAAGAAAAGCAATGACAGCCATAGATGTAATTGTAACATCATATCCAGAACTTGCTGCAATAAATATAGCGGCAATAACTTGCATAATAGCTGTACCATCCATATTAACTGTCATTCCTAAAGGAAGAACAAATGAAGCAATTTCTTCACTGACACCTAATTCATTAACTGTTGTTTCTTTATTGATAGGTAATGTAGCAGCACTTGATGAAGTTGAAAAACCAAACAATGCAACTTTAGGTATTTTTCTCATAAATGGTTTTGGATTCATTTTTCCCATAACCATTAAATAAATAGGATAAGCTATAAATAAATAAACAATTAAAGCAAAAATAACTGTTAATACATACGCTAATGCAGGTAATAAATAATCTATTCCATAAATAGCAAATGTCCTTGTCAATAAACAAAAGATGGCATAAGGTGCACATTTTGTAATAACAAATGATAAACATACAGAAATAATATCACTACATTCAATTAATAGTTTCTTTAATGTTTTTGTTTTATCTTTTAATTGATTCATTGCTAAACCTATTGCAACTGCTAAGAAAACAACTGCTAAAACATTCCCATTATTTGTAAAAGCATTAATTAAATTATTAGGAATGACTGAAACAATGATATTTAATGGATTAGATCCAACAGTTCCTTCCTGTATCACGAGATTATCAGCATGAACAGCATTAAAGGCTCCTAATTTGTAAACAATAGAACCAATAATACCAGCCCATATTAAAGCACATACTGTTGTTATAAGGAATGTTCCTATTGTTTTAGATGAAATTCTTCCTAATTTCTTTGTATCAGTAATAACACATATAGCTAATATAATAGAAACAAAAACCATAGGTATAATAATTAACTGTAATGCATTAACAAAGAGTTGACCTACAATGTAAAATATTCCGATTGCATTATTAGCTCCTTCAGCAGTAATATCTTGGAATAATACATTATTAATAGTATTCCATAAAGATTCCTGTCCACTTGCTAATAAGTTTTCTCTTAATAAGATACAACCTAATCCAGCAACCAAACCACAAATTAAAGCAATAATCATTTTCTTTGCTAGTTTTTTACCACTTTGTGTTGATTTCATATATAACCTCCCACTTATCTCCAAACTTCTAACATTATACTATAAACTTTACATATTTCAACAAAAAAAGCAGAACATCTTAAGATTCTGCCATCTTTATTTCAATTTTATATTCATCATCTGAAGAACACATAGATTCAACAAAAGTTTTAATCGTTTCTTGTGCTTTATTCTGTGCTTCTTCTAATAATCCTTTCTCTTTTGCTTTATTTTCCATACTTTCTTTTTGATCTATCGCAAATTGATTATAATCAGTAATACTAATTTGATTAAAAATATTCTTTGTTTCATCAAAAACTTCAATACTTTTTTCATCTATCTCATGAGAAAGAATTTTAGCTTCAGGAATACTAATATTGATATTCTTTCCACTCATATGAACTTCTACTAAGCTCATATCTATTCCTGCTTTTATTTTTCCATCATAAGATAAAATAAAACTCTTTGTTGTAAAAGGGACTTTCCAACCATAAAAAGTCGCCTGATTTTCATATTTTCCCATATTAGTATAATTATATTCTACACTTGCTAGTTCGCTAATACCTTGAATTTGTTGTGACAATAAATCACTTGTTATAGCTGTTGGTTCTTCACCACTTGGCCATACTTTTCCAACAAAAAAGAAAACAACTGCTATCACAACAATAACAATAATATTTTTTAAAGTTTGACTGATTTGTATTTTTTTCATTCATTTCACCTACTTACAAACATTGTAGAAAAGATCAAGATATTTGTCAAATATTGTTGAAATGATATGAACATATAAAATACACATGATTTTCAAAACTTCATGATAATCTATAAATAAGGAGGTATGATCATGGCTAAATATTCTTGTGAACTTCATGGTTCTTTCAATCATTTCTGTCAGTTTTTAAAAAATGAATTAATAAATTCAAGTTTTTCAGCTTCAATAGAAGATGAACATTATTATGATATACACGATGTTCATGTTGGTATTTTAATATTAGAGAGATATAGTTATACAGGCGGAAACCGATTAAGCTTGTCTATTACTATAACAGAATATCAAAATCATATTCAGGTCACTGCTATAAGTTCCGGTGGAAGTCAAGCTATGTTTTTTAAAATCAACACTTTAGGTGAAGATGCTTTTTTAAATAAATTTAAAGAAGCTATTAAAAATTATAAAAACAAATAATTCAATACACATTATTTGAACATCATTCTAAAAAAAGATTTCTACATAATTGAAGTAGAAATCTTTTTTACATTCCTAATGATGCTATATATGATTGCAATGATGATTCACCAAGTACACGTACTCGTGGTAATTTTGTTGGATCCTGACCTTTTTTTACTTTTCCATACTCTGTTGTAAAAGCACATAAAATTTCAGCTTCTTGAATAGCTTGTTGTCCTTGTACTGTGACATCTCCATATGGATAAGCAAAAGCTTCTGTATTTTCAACAATATTTTGAGCTTTTAATAAATCTTCTTTAATTTGTTCCATATTTAAAGCACTGATAATACCACCATGTCCAATATTTCCTCCACCTTTATGCATATCATACGAATGAGATTGAAAAGTAATATACTCACTGGCATATTTTTTTACTTTTTCTTTTCCATTTTGGGATACAATAATAAACGAAGTTGCTGGAATCTGATATTTTTCTAATAATGGAATACCATACTTTAAAAATCCTTTTTGTCCATCATCAAAGGTTAAAATAACACTTTTCTTTGGCAAATCAATTTCACCTTTTATATAAGCTGATAATTCCTGATATGATGGAAAATAAAAATCTTGTTCTTTTAAATATTTTAATTGTTCTTCTAATTTTGAATCAAGAATATAATTTGTATTTATCGTTTTTGGTAAATCATCTGGAGTATAGACATAATGATACATTAAAACAGGTATCCCATGACTATTTTTTTCAAATTCATTGACAACATGTACGATTCGTTTCTTAGAACAATAGATACCTTCTTTATTTTGAACAGAATATATAATCTCATAATCGCCAACCTTTTGAGTATCAACTTTTCCTGTGATTTTAACTTGATCAGTCAGATTACCTTCATTTTAATCAATAACATGACATCCTGATTCTATATACTTCTGTCCTTTTAAAACATAAGTATCCTGAGATCCATTTAAATTCATAACGATTTGTTTATTATTTAAGACTTCAACAAGACGTTTAACAGTCTGATTTTTGTATTGATATTTAATTTCATATTGTCCTTCTTGAGATGTATCAACATTCCCAATCATTTCTACATCTTCAAGATTTGTTCCCTTTTCTTCATAAATAGAATTTAGCATGAAAACTTCTTTTTCATTTCCTATTAATTCTAATGTTTCTGTTTTTCTAAACACAAACCAAAAAATCAAAACAATCATAACAATGATAGGAATGAATGTTATCATAACATGTTTTTTATTGAGTTTTCTCATTTTTTCCTTCCCCATAAGAGAATAGTATGTCCTACGACATACTATTCTTCTTCATTATCTTCAGTTTCTTCTTCAGATTTATCAACAACTTCTACACTTGAAACAATTGATCCTTCAGCAACTTTAATCAATCTGACACCTTGAGTATTTCTTCCAGCCAATTTTACTTGTTCCATTGGAAGTCTAATCATAATACCTTCACTTGTCATGATTAATAAATCTTCATCACCATTAACAGCTCTTAAAGCTACCAATTGTCCTGTCTTTTCAGTCGTATTAATTGTTTTTACACCTTTACCACCACGATGTGATTCACGGTAATCTTCTATTGGAGACATCTTACCATAACCATTTTCACTAATAGCCATAATATATTGTCCTTCTCCGTTTGTTGTCATACCCACAACATGACTACCATCTACATTAATACCTTTGACACCAGATGCTGTTCTACCCATTGGTCTGACATCATTTTCATTAAATCTAATTAATTTTCCATTAGATGCTGCAACAAGAATTTCTTCATTTTCTTTTGTTAATTTCACAGCAACCAACTGATCTTCATCTTTTAAATTAATCGCAATCTTACCAGACTGTCTAATATTTTTAAATTCTTCAATAGAAGTTTTCTTAACTAAACCATTTAATGTCACAAAGAATAGATATAGATTCTTATCTTCATCAATATCATCTTTATCAATAGAAATCATAGATTTAACACTTTCATCTTTATCTAGATTTAATAAATTAACAACAGGTAATCCTTTAGCAGTTCTACCAAATTCAGGAATATTATATCCTTTTAAACGATAGACTTTACCAAAGTTTGTAAAGAATAATAAATCATCATGAGTACTCATATGAATAAGAGCATCCACAATATCATCCTCATTGGTTCCCATACCTTTGATACCTCTACCACCTCTATTTTGTGTTTTATAAGTATCAACAGGCATACGTTTGACATATCCATTAGAAGTTAAAGAAATAATCACATCTTCGACTGGAATTAAATCTTCATCTTCTAAATCAAATGTTCCTTGAATAATTTCAGTTCTTCTCTTATCAGCAAATTTAGCTTTAATTTCTAATAATTCTTTTTCAATAATTTCTAATATTCTTTCTCTTTTTGCAAGAATATCTTTTAAATCAGCAATCAATTCTAATAATTGATTTAATTCATTTTCAATCTTTTCTCTTTCCAAACCAGCTAATCTTTGAAGCTGCATTTCTCTGATTGCTTTTGCTTGTCGATCAGACATATCAAATTCATCCATCAATCTCTGTTGAATAATTTCTGTTGTTCGTGATGAACGAATGAGTTCAATAATAGCATCAATCTGATCTAATGCTCTTTTTAAACCATCTAAAATATGAGCACGATCTTCAGCTTTCTTTAAATCATAAGCTGTTCTTCTTCTAATCACTTCTTCTTGATGATCAAGATAGTAAGTAATCATTTGTTTTAGATTTAAAGTTTGAGGTTGGTTATTCACTAAGGCAATAGAATTTACACCAAAAGTTGTCTGTAAAGCTGTTAATTTAAATAACTGATTTAAAATGACTTCTGGTTGAACATCTTTACGAAGTTCAATCATAATACGAATACCTTCACGGTTAGATTCATCACGTATTTCTGTAATACCTTCAATACGTTTTTCTTTAACATGTTCAGCCATTTTTTCAATTAAACGAGCTTTATTGACCATATATGGTATTTCAGTAACAACAATAGCTTTTTTACCACCATGAATATCAATAATATCCGTTTTCGCTCTCATGACAATTAAGCCATTACCAGTTTCATAAGCTTTTTTAATCGCTGATTTACCTAAGATATAAGCTCCTGTTGGAAAATCAGGTCCCTGAATATAATTTTCCATTAATTCTAGAATCGTAATATCAGGATTATGAGAAACAGCCGATATGGCATCAATGACTTCACCTAAATTATGAGGTGGAATATTTGTAGCCATACCAACTGCAATTCCTGTTGTCCCATTGACTAATAAATTAGGGAAACGTGATGGCATAACTTCTGGTTCTGATTCTTCACCATCATAGTTAGGAATAAAATTGACTGTATCTTTATTAATATCTCTCACCATTTCCATAGAAATCTTAGACATTCTGGCTTCAGTATAACGTTGTGCCGCAGCGCCATCACCATCAATAGAACCAAAGTTTCCATGACCGTCTACTAACATATAACGATAACTGAAATCCTGTGCCATACGAACTAAAGCTTCATAGATTGAAGAGTCACCATGAGGATGGTATTTCCCCATAACCTCCCCAACAATACGCGCTGATTTCTTATATGGTTTATCACTATAACATCCAAGTTCATTCATTCCATGCACAATTCTTCTTTGAACAGGCTTTAATCCATCTCTCACATCTGGTAAAGCTCTTTGAACAATAACTGACATGGCATAATTGATAAAGGATTGTTTCATTTCTTTTGTTAATGATCTTTTCTTAATTCCACGTTCTTCCATTTTTTCTCTCCTTTACTATAAGTCTAATTCTGCCATTTGTGCATTTTCTTGAATAAATTCACGTCTTGGTTCAACTTTTTCACCCATCAGCATATCAAACATAGCATCAGCCTGCATAGCATCATCTAAATCAATTTGCCATAAAACACGATGTTCTGGATTCATTGTTGTATCCCATAACTGTTCAGCATTCATTTCTCCTAAACCTTTATAACGCTGAATAGAAATTTTGGCATTTTCACCAATTTCTTCTTTTTTCTTCTCCAATTCATAATCAGAATATAAATAATATTCTTCTTTTCCATGTTTCAATAAATATAATGGTGGCTGTGCTGCATACACATATCCTTCTTCAATTAATGGCTTTAAGAAACGATATAAGAATGTCAACATCAAAATACGAATATGTCCACCATCAACATCGGCATCGGTCATGATGACAATTTTATGATATCTTAATTTACTAATATCAAATTCTTCACCAATACCCGTTCCAAAAGCTGTAATCATCGAACGAATTTCAGCATTTCCTAAAATTCTATCTAATCTTGATTTTTCAACATTTAAAATCTTACCACGTAATGGCAAAATGGCCTGAGTTCTACGATCTCTACCCATCTTAGCACTACCACCGGCAGAATCCCCTTCGACAATGAATACTTCACATTCACTAGGATCCTTAGATGAGCAGTCAGCTAATTTACCTGGCAAGGCAATACTATCTAAAGCTGTTTTTCTTCTTGTCATTTCTCTGGCACGTTTGGCTGCCATTCTGGCACGACTTGCAACAATAGCTTTATTGATAATAATTTGTGCAGTATTTGGATTTTCTAATAAGAATTTATCTAACGCTGTTGAAATGATATTACTTGCGATTTTTCTCACTTCAGCATTTCCTAATTTTGTTTTTGTCTGCCCTTCATATTGAGGATCAGGATGCTTCACTGAAATAATCGCTGTTAACCCTTCACGGCAATCATCCCCACTTAAAGATTCCTCATCTTTTTTCAGGAAATTATTATTTTTGGCATAATTATTAATGACTCTTGTTAAAGCAAGACGGAAACCTTCTTCATGAGTTCCTCCTTCATGCGTATTGATATTATTACAGAAAGAGTAGATATTTGGCTGATATCCATCATTATATTGCATACCAACTTCAACTTTAATATCATCTATTTCATCTTCTACATAAATAATTTCTTCATGAATAGGCGTTTTATTACGATTCAAATAAGCAACATATTCTTTAATACCACCTTCATAGTGATATTCATTTTTCTTATGTGGTGTCTGTCTATGATCTTCTAAAATTAATTTCAATCCTTTATTTAAGAAAGCCAATTCACGGATTCTCTGATTTAATGTTTCATAATCATATACAGTTGTTTCTTCAAAAATCAAAGGATCAGCTTTAAAAGTAACTGTTGTTCCAGTATCATCACAATCACCAATAATCTTTAAATCTTCAACAGGTTGTCCACCTTTTTCAAATCTTTGATAATAAATATGACCATCTCTATGTACATAAACTTCTAACCATTCACTTAATGCATTAACAACGCTGGCACCAACACCATGTAGACCACCAGAAACTTTGTAGCCTCCACCTCCAAATTTACCACCAGCATGTAAAACAGTTAAAATTGTTTCAACTGTACTCTTACCAGTTTTCGCATGAACACCTGTTGGCATACCACGTCCATTATCAATAACCTTGACAACATCGCCTTCTTCTAAAATCACTTTAATTTCACTACAAAATCCAGCTAAAGCTTCATCAATAGAGTTATCAACAATTTCCCATACCAAATGATGTAAACCTCTAGAAGACGTTGAACCAATATACATACCTGGTCTTTTTCTAACAGCTTCTAATCCTTCTAAGACTTGAATATCAGATTCATTATAACTGTGTTGAACTTTATTTTCTTCCATAGCTTTCTCCTTTCACATTTCCATTTTCAATGACGATTTTCTTTGCTTTATCTATAACCTGATGATGAATACCATCAATATTTGTTGAAGTTAAAAAAGTCTGAACCTTTCCTTCAATTAAATTCAATAACTTCGTCTTTCTTGTATCATCTAATTCACTTAAAACATCATCTAACAACAAAACAGGATATTCTCCGATTTCTTTTTTAATCAATTCTAATAAAGCGATTTTGATTGCTAAAACAATAGATCTTTGTTGCCCTTGTGAAGCATAAGTTATAGCATCCTGTTGATTTAAACACATCACCAGATCATCTTTATGAATACCATGTGTTGTCTGTTTAAAAGCAATATCTTTTTGATAATTCTTTCGATAATCTTCTAAAATACCTTCATAACTCATATCTTTATAATGTGTTTTATATTTAATTGATAATACTTCCTGATGTAAAGCAATATAATCATACATTTTCGTAGATATCTCATTTAATAATTCTACAAATTCAATTCTTTTCTTTAATAATTGAACTTGCAATTGTGCCATCTGTTCAGATAAAACCTCTAAGTAATCATCAGCTTTTAAATGTTTTTCATTTAATAATTTCAAATATTTATTTCTTTCTTTTAATAATCTTTGATATTTATTAAAATCATACATATATATAGGTGATATTTTAGATAACTCCATATCAATCAATTTTCTTCTTAATTTTGGACTTCCTTTTATTAACATTAAATCCTCAGGAATAAATAAAACAACATTTAAATAACCAACATAATCACTTGTTTTTTTAATTTCATTATGATTAATCAAAGCTTTCTTTCCTAACTTTGATAAAACAATCTCTAAATTTAATGTCTTTTGATTATTAATAACCTGTCCTTGAATTTTCGCAAAGTCCTGATCAAAATAAATCATTTCATCTATGACTTTTGTCTTAAAACTTTTAGACATTGATAAAATATATATAGCTTCTAATAAGTTTGTTTTTCCTTGAGCATTTTGACCAATTAAAATATTAATAAAAGGATCAAATTTTACTGAACAATCAATATAATTTCTAAAATTCTTTAATTGAATACTATGAATCTTCATTAATGATTAGATATTCTTGTCCATCAAAAGAAACAATATCCTGATGATAGAGCTTTTTCCCACGTCTTGTTTCTACTTCACCATTGACAAGAACCAGTCCATCACTAATGACTAATTTAGCTTCAGCTCCACTACTTACAGCATCAGCTAATTTAAGTAATTGTCCTAAAGTAATATACTCACTATGAATTGTAACTTCTTTCATATATTTATCACCCATACTTTCATAACCTGAACTATTATATCACAAAAACATCAAAAATGATAGTTTTTATGGCTTATATTCAATATTTATAAAAAAAGTGATAAATCTCATTTTTATATAAAAACCTCTTATAAGCTAAATATAAGCTAAAAAATGATATATAGTCTTTTTGACTACATATCATCTTTTAATGTTTCTATAATATTCTGTTTTCTAAAACGATTTAATCCTAATTTAAATGTTAAGATCATCACTATCATCATCACTATAAATGATATCAAATAAGCTATCCATGATGGTCTAAAAGGTATAGTGTTAAAAGATAAATTATATAATAGAAATTCTATTATTATACAGAATGGTAAACTATATACAAATGATTTTATGCCATAAATAGAAGATTCTTTCCATAACATTTTTTTCATATCATTGACACTCATGCCTATACTCATGAACATCGCAAATTCTTTTTTCCTTTTTTCTATGCTGGCACTCATCATATTTAAGATATTTAATAATGTAAATATAAGTAAAATTGTTATAAATCCATAAACAAATATCTCTACAATTGTCATAAACTCAATTCTTTCCTGATTAGCTGATGTTTCATCGTAACTGCTTAATCCATAAGATTCCAATTCTTGATTTAATTGTTCATGTTGTTGTGTCTGAATATAAATTTCTATATTCGTAGACCCAAACTCTTTTTCAAAATAGTCTGTGGAAACAATAAAAGTTAATTCATAAGGATTAATTATATTATATTCATCAGATGTTTCTATCATTTGAATATCTTGAAAATTTTGAATATCTATCTTCTTTTCTTTTTCAGTTTTTTCATCTAGATAACTGATATATATATCTTGAATGAAGTTTCTGTCCATTTTTTTATAAACTGACGAAATTTCTGTTTCATTTTCGCCCAAGATTAAAGATTGATTATATGTTAATGCTAAATCATTTGATGGCTGAATACCATTATCCTCACATAATTGATTAAATCTTTGATTGTCAATACATTGAATATAAATTCCTATAGTTTTTGGACTTTCATATGTTAAATAATCAGGATCAATATCTACATTAACAAATTCTAATCCTCTCAAATAATAATCATTATCATATTGACTGTTATTTAAAATATCAATAACATCTTGTCTATTTTTCATTTTGACATCTGAAACTGAAATATCATAATCATGAATACCACTTTCTTTTTTGACAGTATTAATAAAATTTTTACCAAAACTTGTCATAGAAACAAAGATAATCATTGATAACATTAAGGAAATAATAATAACTCTGGATTTGATTCCTTGTCTTTTATAATTTTTAATAGACAATTGCCATGAAACATTTAAAAATTTTGATAAAAAACGATTTAATTGAAGTCTTTTCTTTTTCACTTTAACTTCATCACTTTTCGTTAAAGCATCCATCACAGATATTTTTGATATTCTTCTTGCAGGTATATATAATGCGATAAAAGTAATCAAAAACGAACCTATAATAACGAGACATAAATATAATGGTGAGATTTGCGTATGAATAGATAAGTTGAGATCTTTTAAAATTTTCATTTGATTAGCAAATGAAAAAGCAATATTTAATCCTATAAAACTACATAGAATTCCAAATGGTATCGCAATAATGGATAATATGAATCCTTCAAAATAAACAGAACATTTCTTTTGTTTAGGCGTAGCACCTACGCTTGAAAGCATCCCAAGATATTGAATACGATCTGTTGTTGATAGATGGAATGCCTGATATATAATCATAACAGATACAAAACTAATAATACCAATCATAATATAAATCATATGATATACATCTGTATATCCAGCAGTTAAACCTTCTTCAAAGATATTCTGTACAGCCAAATAAGATGAATTATATGGTATATAATATTTGGAAGATGTTGTACTCTCCATGTTTTGTATTTTTTCCTTTAAATTTTGTACATGCTGAAATATATTTTTGGAAACATCTTTATCTTTAATATACATTGTATAATCTTGAGTTAAATCTATATAAGAAAATGCCTGATATATATTTCCCATGAAATCTTGAGATTGATAACTATTCATAAATCCTACAATTGTATATGTTTGTTGATTATCAAATGTTATCTGATCTCCTATTTTTTTATCAATATGATTCATTTTTAAAAATTCTGGTGTTATGACAATTTCATTCTTATTAACAGGTAATCTTCCATCAATAATATAATCATAGAGTCCTTTCTTTTGAAAATATAATGAATCACCAGACTTCATATATAACTGTGAATCTTGATAATCAAGTTGTGTTGTACAAGAAAAATAATATTCATCGACTTGAGAATCATCTTTTATTAAATCAATAATTTGTTGTCTATTATCAACAATGCGATAATGATAATCTCCTATTGTTTTTTCTATATAACTTTTATAATAGGCTTTACCTGATGAAAAAGCTATTCCTACACTACTCATCATAATTACTGATACCATAATGCATAACATCGTTAATAAACTTCTTTTCTTATTGGCTTTCAAATATCTTAAAGTCAATGTATTCGTGATTTTCATTTTCTTAAAACCTCATCTTTTTTTATTTTTCCATCTTCTATGACGATGATTCTATCTGCCTGCATTGCTATATTTTCATCATGAGTAATCATGATTAAGGTCTGTTTATATCTTTTTTGTGTTAATTTCAGTAAATCTATGATTTCTTTACTGTTTTTTGAATCAAGATTTCCTGTTGGTTCATCCGCAAGAACCAGTGATGGTGCATTCATTAATGCTCTTCCTATTGATACACGTTGTTGCTGTCCTCCTGAAAGTTCTCTTGGTAGATGTTTTTCTCTTGATTTCAAATCTAATATACGTAGTAATTCATCCAGTTTTTCCTGATTCACTTGTTTATTATCCAGCAATACTGGCAATGTCATATTTTCTTCAACGGTTAATATAGGAATTAAATTATAAAATTGATAAATCAACCCTACTTCCCTTCTTCTAAATATGGCTAATTCATTTTCATTCTTTTTATAGACATTCTGTCCATTGACAATCACTTCACCACTTGTTGGTTTATCAACACCCCCGATCAAATGCAGTAATGTACTCTTCCCTGATCCGGATGAACCTACAATAGCTATAAATTCACCTTTTTCAATAGTAAATGAAACATGATCTAAGGCTACAACCTTATTTTCATCATTTCCATATATTTTTGTTAAATTTTTAACTTCTAGTATTGCCATATATTCTCCCTCCTCAATTGTATTGTATCAAATAAAAATGACAAACCCGTGACAATAAAGTGACAGATTTGTCATAATCAAATATCTATACATTTTCTTTATATAAATGAATTGTAAATTTTGTGCCAGGATATGTATTTTCTACTTGAATTGTTCCATTTTGTTTTTCAACAATCATTAAACTTAATGCCAATCCAATTCCAACACTATCATTTTTTGAATTTTTACCTTTATAAAATCTTTCAAATAGATGCTTTAAATCTTCCTGATCAATACCACAACCATTATCTTGAATAATGATTTCATCATATAAAGGATTTTGATTCATTTCTATATGAATGATTCCATTTTGTTCTACATGTTCTATACAATTTTTTAAAATATTGGATAAAGCTTCTAAAGTCCATAAAATATCACATTTGAATATATCTGATTCTTGAATATTGATTTGTAATTGAATATCTTTCATATCTATTTGTATTTCAAATGGATTTAATAACTGTAAAACAAAATCTTTCTGTGTAATGCTTTCCTGATGAAAAGTAACTGTCTGGGCATCTAATTGTGCCATTTTTAATAAACTCATCACGAGCCATTCAATTTTATCTAATAATTTCTTTTCTTCTTTTAATAACTGTCTTTTTTCATTGCCTTCTGCTTTATTTAATCTTTCATGAATTAAATTTAAAGCTGTTAAAGGTGTTTTCATTTGATGAGATATATCTTCCAGATATTCTTTTAAAATCAGTTTTTCATTTTCTAATAAATGATTTTGTTCATAAATCTTATTGATTAATTTACATATATCACTCTCTAAGATAGAAAGATTTCCCTCTTTATATTTTTGAATATAAAAATCATTATGATGAAATAAAATATCATTGATTTGTTTAGAAATAAAAATAATTTTTTTATTTTGTTTATAGATATAAAAACATAAACCACCAATAATACAACATAGTAAGAATATAATGATATACATGATCTAATCTCCTAGTTGATAACCCAATCCTCTTTTGGTTTGTATGATTTGAGGATGTTGAGGTTGATCTTCTATCTTATTTCTTAATCTTTTAATATAAACAGTCAAAGTATTATCATTCATATCTTCACCCGTCATCTGATAAAGTTCTTCTAATAAAAATTCTCTTGTTAGTAAATGATGAGCATGTTGTACAAATATCAATAATAATTTATATTCTAAAGCTGATAAAAAGATTTCCTGATGATTTTTAAAGACTTTAGCTTGAGAAATATAAACTTGAAGATTCTGATATTGGAATATCTGATCTTGTTTTTTATATCTTCTTAAAATATTTTGAATACGTGATAATAGTATTCGAGGTTGAAATGGTTTTGATATATAATCATCTGCTCCTAAATCAAGTCCTGTAATAATACTAAATTCATCACTTTGGGCTGTTAAGAAAATAATAGGAATATCATAATAAGCTTTAATTTCATTATATAAAGAAAAGCCATTACCTTCTTTTAATGAAATATCTAATAAGATTAAATCTATAGATTGTTGTTGGAGTATTTGCATTGCCTTTTTTTGTCCATCAACAGCTATTAAATGATAACCATTTTCTCTTAAATAAGAATTTAAATGCTTAACGATTTGTAAATCATCTTCAACCAGTAAAATCTTTTCCATAATATCACCAACCAAATTATAACAAAAAAAGCTAATCAATCATAGATTAGCTTAATAAGTTCTGACTGGCAATACTAATTGAATGATATCTTCTCTTTCAAAATCTTTAATAATGAAAGGTCGCATCTCACCTGTAAAAAGGACTCTCACTTTTTGACCATTAATACTTTTAATAGCGTCAGTTAAATACTTAGCACTAAAAGATATTTTTAATGGTTCTCCTTTATAGAAAGCTCTCGAAAGATTTTCTTCAACTGAACCAATTTCTTGAGAAAAAGAAGATAAAATAACATGATCTTGATCCATTGTTAATTTAACAATGTTTGTTTGTTCATTTGTAAGTAATGATGCACGATCAATAGAATTTAATAAACTTGTACTATCAATACTCATAGAATAATCAAAACTATCTGGAATTAAACGTCCTGTATCAGGGAAAGTACCATCAATTAATCTTGTTTGGATTAAAACATGATCAAAGACAAATAAAACTTTACGATCAGAAACATATAAATCAATCAATTCATCTTTTTCAATAATACGACTGATTTCAATTAAACTCTTTTTAGGAATAATAATATTAAATGAAATATCAGAATCAATATTTAAAATACGTTTTGCTAAACGATAACTATCTGTCGCAATACATTCTAAAACATGATTTTTTGCTTTAAAATTAACACCAGTTAAAACAGGTCTTGTTTCTTTTTCACTTGTCGCAAAAGAAGTTTGTTCTATAGCTTCTTTTAAATCAGTAGATTTCATTTGTAAATTTACACCTGTTTTATTTAAATCAATACGAGGATAATCAATATAAGATGTTCCATTTAAATCAAAACGAGAGTTAGCTCCTTCAATTCTTGTCAGTGTTCCATCTACAATAAAAATATGTACATCTTCAGAATCAATCTTCTTAATAATTTCTAAAATATAACGAGAAGATAAAACAACACTTCCAGTTTTAATAATTTCAATGTTATCATGAATACTTGTTTGAATAGTAATATCGCTATCACTACCAGTTAAAATTAATTCATCTTCTTTTAAATCAAATTTAATTCCTGTTAAAACAGGTAAAGGGCTTTTTATAGAAACTGCTCTTGAAACTTTTGTTAAAGCATTTAATAATTCTATTCTTTTAATTTTAAAATTCATAAATGTTCTCCTTTATATTTTATATTATTTAAATAATATCATAATAATAATACTGTGCACAATATGAATAAGTTAAAAAAAGTCATGTTTTATTCATGGTTTTTTTTATTTTCCTATGTGCATAAGTTGTGGATAACTGTGCATAACTTTTACACAAGCTTCTTTTTAATATCTTGAATTGCTTGACGATAATTCATATCTTTCTCTAATTTTTGTTGAACTTTATGACAGGCTTTCATGACCGTAGAATGATCACGCCCTCCAAATTCATGTCCTATTTGAATAAATGAAATATCTTCAATCAATTCTCTTACAAGATACATGGCAATGTGTCTTGCGACAATAATACTTGATGTTCTTGATTTAGAATTAATTTGAGCAACTGTTAAATTATAGTAATCAGCAACACATTTTTTTATATTTGATACTGTTAATTCTTTCTTTTGCGCTGGTTGACTATAAGAATCACTAAAAGCTTCCAAAGCAAAATTTAAATCAATAATATCTAATTTTTTACCACATATGAGTTTATAAAATAATAATCTTTTTAAGCTTCCTTCAAGTTCTCTCACATCAGTATTAAAATGAGTAGCAATAAAATCCAAAACTTCTTCAGTAATCGGATAATCAACATTTTCTATTTCTATTTTTTTTCTTAAGATAGCTTTAGCTGTTTCAAACTCTGGGGTGTCAATACTCACCGTTAAACCAGATGAAAAACGACTGACTAAACGACTTTCCATTCCTTTTAAATCTCGAGGAGGTTTATCTGAGGTAATGACAATTTGTTTTTTATTACTTATTAAAGTATTAAATATGTTAAAAAAGATTTCACTTGATGATTCTTTGGTAGCCATGAATTGAATATCATCTATTAATAAGATATCCATTTGACGATATTTGTAGTTAAATTCATCCATAGAATGATTTGCTAATGATTGAATATATTCATTAACAAAGTTTTCACTTGTTGTAAATAAGACATGGATAGATGGATCACGTTTTTTAGCATAATTTCCAATTGCATTTAATAAATGGGTTTTTCCTAGACCAGAATTACTATGAATAAATAAAGGACTATAAGATACACCAGGTTTCATTGCAACGGCTAAAGATGCATTTTGAGCAATTCTATTACTATTTCCAATAACAAAATTATCAAATGTTAAATCAGGATTTAAATGATCATCAAATTGTAATAGATGTTCCTGATGAACATGACTTTTTTGAAAATCTTCTTCAGTCATTAAATGAAGTTGATAATGCCCATTAGTGACAGTGTTATAAATTTCTTGTAGATGTGTTAAATATGGTTCTACAACATCTAAACTCCATTTTGTATCAATGGTGATTGTGACAACACTTCCAACAATGTCTTTAATTTCTAAGGTAGTGAAAAAAGAATCAAATGTAATCTTATCTAAACCATAATCATCAAGTTTTCCTTGAAACAGGCTCAAAGTTTTTTGCCAGTTCATATCTAAATTATTCATTTTCACCATCTCCAAGACTCATTATAAAGGAAAAAGTGCATAAATAGAAGATGAAAAAAATTGTGCACAACTTATTCACATAGTTATGCACATCAAATTATATTGATATATCGGTCTTTTTTTAGTTTTACACAAATTTTCATAGCTGTGAATTGTGCATAAAAAGTTATGCCATGTGCATAATTGTGCACAATTTGTCAAAGATATTTTCATTCACAAGAAAATTCACATATTATGCACAAGAAAAATGTCGATATATGTGAATATTTGCTAAGTTATGCACAATTGTGCATAACTTTTAAGAATATGTGCATAAGTTGTGAACAAACATATTTTCTTTATTCTATCATATGCAAAAGTATTAAAAAATAGAACATTTGAGAAAGTGAAAATGCTTGAATAATCAAATAATTTTCTATATTTTCATTGACTTATAAAAACAAAACCCATATAATAATGGGGCATATGTTATTGTGTATAAAAAAATTATTAATTTGGAGGTGTAACGAATGAAAAGAACATATCAACCAAATAAGAGAAAAAGATCAAAAACTCATGGTTTTAGAGCTAGAATGGCAACAGTAGGCGGAAGAAAAGTACTTGCTCGTCGCCGTAAGAGAGGAAGAAAAGTTTTATCTGCCTAAAAAATTCCACTTTAATGTGGTTTTTTTTCTAAAAAAATATGAAAAAAGAATATCGTATAAAGAAGAATGAAGATTTCCAAACTATTATAAAAAAGAAAAAATCTGTAGCTAATAAACAATTTGTTGTTTATTATCATCAAACTGATAATCATTTAAGAGTGGGAATCTCAGTAAGTAAAAAATTAGGAAACGCTGTTGTTCGTAATAAGATTAAAAGACAAGTCAGAATGATGGTTCAACAAGTTTTTGATAGAAATCAGAAGATGGATTTTATTATTATAGTGAGATATGATTTTTTAAATCATTCTTATCAAGATAATTTAAATAGTATTGTATCTCTATATAATAAAATAAGGAGAAGGATGGAAAAGTAACAATGTATTTAGATCAACGTACAAAGAAGTTTTTAAAGGTATTTGCTTTAGTAGCTGTGATTTTTGTGTTAGTGGGATGTACAAGTAATCTTGATAAAAATGGACATCTTATTGCTTCACGAGCTATTACTGAATCTACACCTTGGAGTTTAAGTGAATTAGGATTTTTTGATTTCATTTTAACTTATCCAATTGCAAGAGGTATTTTGTTTATTAGTAAGTTAGGAAATGTGGCTTATGGGGTTGTTGGTATGACAATCTTTATTAACTTATTAATTTTACCTATTATGATTAAGTCAACTGAATCAACACAAAAAATGCAGTTGCTTCAACCAGAAATGGAAAGAATTCAAAGAAAATATGCTGGTAGAAAAGATCAGGCATCACAAATGCGTCAAACTGCTGAAATCCAAGCTTTATATAAAAAGCATAATATCAGTATGTTTAGTAGTTTTTCAACATTCTTAACATTACCTATCATGTTAGCAGTATGGCAGGCAGTTCAAAGAGTTGAAATATTATATAGTTCAACTTTATTTGGATTAAAATTAGGTATTACACCAATGTCAGCTATTACTAAAGGTGAATGGGCTTATATTGTGATTGTCGCTTTAGTTGGTTTAACACAGTATTTTGCGATTGAAATTAACAGTATTATGTTAAAGAGAAATCCTCGTTATAAGGTATCAAGACAACAACAATCAATGAAAACAATGAATATTGTAATGACTGTTATGATTGTCTGGTTTGCAGTATCTATGCCAACAGCAATGTCATTATATTGGATTACAACAAGTTTAATTACAATTGCAAGAACAATTTATATTCAACTTTATCACATTGAAAAGAAAAAAGATAAATAAGGACTGGGCAAATATATGAAAACATATGAAGGAAAAACTTTAGATGATGTCATTCAACATGCTTGCCAAGATTTAGGAATTACTCCTGATGAATTGACATATGAAATTATTGAAGAAAAAAAGGGTTTGTTTTCTAAAAAAGTTGTTATTGAATGTTATTGTGAAAGTATGGTTCAAGAATACTTGGAAAGTTTTGTAAGAAAGACACTTACAAATATGGGATTTCAAGTAGAAACTGTATCTTATATTCAAGATGGACGCATTTATTGCAATATTAATACGGATAATAATTCTATTTTAATTGGTAAAGGTGGAGTTATTTTAAGAGCGTTTAATCTTATCGCAAGACAAGCGGTTCAAAATGAATTTAAGAAAAGATTTGAAATTAGTTTAGATATTAATGGTTATAGAGAAACAAGATATAAAAAAGTTTCAGCTATGGCAAAAAGACTTGGTAAACAAGTTTTAAGAACAAAGATTGCTGTAAAACTTGATCCTTTACCAGCTGATGAAAGAAAAGTTGTGCATCAAACAATTGCTGATTTTAATAAACATTTAAAAACTGAAAGTCAAGGCGAAGGAAAAGACAGATTTACGACAATTTCATATGTAGATTAATAAAAAAGAGCTAAAACAAAATCACTTTTTCTAAAGTTGATTTGTTTAGCTCTTTTTTTGTTATCTAAAATTTGAAAATAAGTTTACACAGATTTATTATTTTTAATATTTTAAAATAAAATAAATCACATAAATCCAGCTTAATAAACCATGAAAAATAGCCCAACCAACAGAATGCCATGTTGTATAACTTATAACCATAGCTAAAGCACTACCAAATGTGATACCTGATTTGACTGTCTTTTTTACAACTGTGACTTTGTTTTCTTCCATGAATTATGCCTCCTTTTTGATAATAGGTGTTCCTATATGTTTATCTAATCGCCATTGAGGAGCCATTCCATCATCGCCCCAATATTCATCAATAGACATGATAAGTTGATCTTTTAATTTTATAAAAGATACAACATGAAATGATAAAGAATGATCTGATGAAAATACATGAACAACAGTGATGATTAAATCATGAAGATATTCTGTTCTTTCAATATGACCATCCCATTGACCGGGATATTCACAATTTGCCTAAATAAATTCATCGACAGTAAAATTTTCATTTGTACAATGCCAACGAATATAAGCATCTTTATGAAAGAAAGTTCTTAATTGTATTTTATTTTGCTTTATACAGCATTCCAATATTGATTAATATCTATTTAAATTCTCCTTTGGTTCATTATTACTTTTTTTTCTTTTTTTCTAAGATTTGACCTATGATAGTACCAACACATAATCCAAAAACAATCCTAAAGCAATACAATTAGACATATTATTTTTTTCATTTACAATCTCATCGTTATGTATATTATATTATCATTATATTATTGTCATAAGGTATCAACAAACATAATATGACTTTAAGCAATTTATTTTCAAGAATTTTAAAACATATGAATAGCTATTTTTATGAACTATGTTATAATAATAGTCATTGTAAAGGGGGAATTTAATTTATGAAGATAATGAGAAAGTTTATACAATATTATAAACCATATAAAACAGTTTTCATTTTTGATATGATTTGTGCCATGATTATTAGTCTTATTGATTTGGCTTTTCCTCAAATATTAAATTATCTTAACGATACATTATATATTGCTGATCATCAGACAATTATTCAAAGTTTGTTTTGGTTAGCTGTTTTCTTATTAATTATGTATGCGATAAGAGCATTATGTAAATATTATGTATCTGCTCAAGGACATATAATGGGTGCTCAAATGGAAAGAGATATGAGAAAAGATTTATTTGATAAATTTGAACAGTTATCTTTTTCTTATTATGATCGTAATAATACTGGAGAAATGATGAGTAAGCTGGTGAGTGATTTATTTGATATTTGTGAATTTGCTCATCACGGACCTGAAAATGTCTTTATTTCTTTATTAAAGATTATTGGTTCATTTGTGTTGTTAATGTATATTCATGTACCTTTAACAATCTTATTAATTATTGTGACTTTATGTATGTTGTTATTTTCTTTAAAACAAAATAAAGCAATGCAACAGACATTTATGGATAATCGTCGTAAAATTGCAGGGGTTAATGCATCTTTACAAGATACTTTAGCAGGAATTAGAGTTGTGAAATCATTTGCAAATGAAGATATTGAAAGACATAAATTTGCAAGAAGTAATGAAAGATTTTTACAGAGTAAGAAAAACAATTATCATTGTATGGGAAGATTTCAAGGTGGAAATAATTTCTTTCAAGGCTTACTTTATGTGACAATCTTAGTAGGTGGAGGATTCTTTATTGCTCAAGGGTCATTAGAACCTATTGCTCTAGCAACTTATGCTTTATACATTAATATTTTTATTACACCTATTGAGGTTTTAGTAGAATTTACAGAAATGCTTCAAAAAGGATATTCGGGATTTAAAAGATTTAATGAAGTTATGGAAACTCAAGTTGAAATAGAAGATGCACCAGATAGTCATGATTTGGTTAATGTAAAAGGTGTTATTGATTATAAAGATGTCAGCTTTGGATATGATGATGAAAAAGTATTAGATCATTTAAATATTCATATAGATTCTGGTAAATCAATTGCTTTAGTAGGTCCATCTGGTGGTGGTAAAACAACAATATGTTCATTGTTACTTCGTTTTTATGATGTGACAGGTGGAAGTATTGAAATTGATGGACAGGATATTAGAAAATTAACTTTAAAATCATTACGTCAATCTATTGGTATTGTTCAACAGGATGTTTATTTATTTACTGGGTCTATCAAAGAGAATATTTCTTATGGAAAACCAGATGCTAGTGATGAAGAAATTATAGAAGCAGCTAAAAAAGCCAATATTCATGATTTTATTATGAGTTTACCTGATGGTTATGATACATATGTTGGTGAAAGAGGTACACGTTTAAGTGGAGGACAAAAACAACGTATTTCTATTGCGAGAATATTCTTAAAAGATCCAAAGATTTTAATTCTTGATGAAGCAACAAGTGCATTGGATAATGAAAGTGAACGTCATATTCAAAAAAGCCTAGAAGCCTTATCAAAGAATCGTACTTGTATTACAATTGCTCATAGACTTTCTACAATTAGAAATGCTGATGAAATTATTGTGATTGGTAATAATGGTATTGTAGAGAGAGGAACACATCAGTTCTTATTAAATAAAAATAATGTTTATGCGAAATATTATCGTTTACAATTTGAAGGATTGGAAGAAAATGCTTAAAGAAGGACAAACTGTCTATTTTATTGTACAAGGTATCGTCATGAGTGGGACAGTCATTAATGTAAAAGGAAATGAGAAATCTTATACTTTTGAAATTGAAGGATTTGGTAACTGTAGTGGACCTCATCAAATTTCATCTCAACAAATTCATTATTCTATTTTCTTAGATGAAAAAGAAGCTCAAAAATATAAAGATTATCCCACTATGTATTTACAAAACTATTGTTAATATTATTAAGGTTTTGACTTATTTCAAAGTCAGAACTTTTTTACATATGACAAGATATTTTAATGACACAAGATTTTCATATTTTTATGTTATGTTTATAAATAATAAAGAAAGGAGGATATATTTGAAAGATATATCATCGTTCAAATTTATAAGGTTATGAAAGAATTTTTTAAAAATAAAAGAAATGTTGTTAATGTATTTTATATATTCATAGTGATGTGTGTATTTTTAACTTTAATGGGTATGTTATTTTCTCAAGATTCAAATTATTTTTTCCCTATTTATGCTAATGAGTATGTTGCATTGTTTTGTTATATAGGAAGTGATTTATTTCTGGTATTGTCTATAGTATTATGGCTGACATCATGGAAATGTCCTCATTGCGGGAAAAAACTATATAAACATTTCATTTCAAAATCATTAAATGAATGTCCTTATTGTCATAGAAAAAAGTATTTTTAAAAGATAAAATAAAAGCAATGATTCTATAAAGATTCATTGCTCAGACTGTTGACAAAGTGGTAGAATTTTTTATGGCTCTGTGTCAAGAGTGGAGGGGAAGTAACTGAATCAGTTACTTCCTTTTTTAAATAATGTCATACTTAAAACCAAGATGCAGAAGTATTCTTTTTCTTAGGTTTTGAAAATATCTATAGCCATAGGCATTACGCTTGACTAGTTTCACCTTATTATTCATGCTTTCAATGAATCCATTATTGAAGCATGTTTTTATTTTTTTGTTTTTTCTCGTGTAGTATGTTGTGTATGTCAATGATCTTAGTATTGGCATGAACCAGTTTTTCCTGAAGTTTTTAGCAGTAGTCATATAATAATGATTTTCTGTCTTGAAAATATGATCAAGCCAATCATTTAATGCTTTCTTATAATCATTGTGTGGCTCATTAAGTATTTTCAGGAAATCCTGATAAATGTCATAGTTGATTTTTAGCTCTTCACACGATTCAAGTTCAAGAATTGCTTCAACTAGCTGCTTGTTTGTCATGTGTTTTTTAAAGTATGGATAATACCACGCTTTCTTTTCATTAAGTCTATTTTTATATTGGTCAAAAAGATGAAGATTTCTTTTGATAAGTTTTGATAGAGAATCATCTTTAAGATTTTTACAACAATTGATTCTTGCTTGAACCATGTTTTCTCTTACAATTCTTGTATAATGAAATCTATCAGCAATGATCTGAGCCTGAGGAAAAAGAGAATGCATGATTGAGTGGAAAGCACCTGAGAGATCCATGACGATGATTTTGACTTTCTTTCGTTCATCGTAAGGAAATCTCATGAAATAGTTTTTTAGATAAGAAGCACGTCTATCTGCAATGATATCAATAGTTTTTCCAGTAATGGGATTAGTTATATGAAAAGCAAAAGTGCCTTCATCAACTGTTGCCCTAAATTCATCAATGGAGATCGTAGAAGGAAGATGATAGAATCTTAGAGGAATGTCTATATGATGATAAAATAATCTATAGACAGTGCTTTTGGAAAGACCATGAGATCTAGCAAGTACAGCCATTGCAGTATTTTCTCTAAAGCCAAAAAGACAGGTTTGGGCAGCGATGGTAGTCAGCTTAGAATGAGGGAATCTAAAAGGGATGTTATCCTTGAAATATTTATGGCAATGCTTGCATTTGTACCTTCTATAAGTGACCTCGAGTATGGTCTTTAAATGCCCATTTGAAGTATGGGTAAGAAAAATTTTTCTGATGCCTTTAGAATCATGACGATCAATGCAACCGCAATGAGGACAAGGTTTGCTCATTGAAGAAGATACGATATTAACATATTTAATAATGGAACCATTAGGTTTACGTTCGTATCTGAAACAGGAATCAGAATCAGGATAAGGCATAGGAAAAAACATACCATTCATTGAATTTAATTCTAGCGATTTTAAGATATCATTGGTATAATTGGGATTGGACATAGAAAATAACTCCTTTCATTTTGTTTGTGGTGAACTAATTGTAAAACGAGTTATCGACTATGTCTATTATTATATAAAAAAACTGGAAGATGAAGTTTTGAATATTACTTCCCCTCCAGTTTTAGTATAGAGCCTATAACTTGTGATAGCTATATCTTTTTTTCTTTAAAGCAATATACGATCATTATAATCATGTGTTTTTGATGAATAGAGATGAATCAGTTGTTCAACTGTCAAGTCTTTTTTACGTTCTCTATCAATCACATCAATGATTTGGCCCTCTTTCATAATCATAATTTTTTGTCCATAAGTTAAAGCATCTTGCATATTATGGGTCACCATTAATGTTGTCATATGATATTTTTTAACAATCTTGGCTGTGAGTTCTAAAACCTTTGAAGCGGTTTGGGGATCTAAAGCTGCTGTATGTTCATCAAGCAATAAAAGTTGTGGTTTTGCATAAGTTGCCATCAACAACGATAAAGCTTGTCGCTGTCCTCCTGAAAGAACGCCGACCTTTGTGTCCATACGTTCTTCTAATCCTAGATTTAATTCTTTTAAAGCCATGTACATCTGTTGACGTTGTTTAGCTAAAATGGGTCTTAAATGAAAGTAATGCCCTTGACATCCAGCCAATGCCAGATTTTCTGCAATCGTCAAAGATGGAGCCGTTCCTTTAAGTGGGTCTTGAAAAAGACGACCAATAAAACGGGAACGCTTATGTTCCTTTAATGAAGTGATGTCCTGCTGATTAAGAAAGATATGTCCGTGATAAGGGGTAACGGCCCCACTGATTGTCTGGAACAACGTCGATTTCCCTGCCCCATTACTCCCAATAATAGTGACAAAATCACCATCTTCAATGCGAAAATTGATATGTGATAAAGCAACTTTTTCATTGATTGTTTTAGGATGAAAAACAACTGATATATCTTGAAGTTCTAACATACCTCTTTCCTCCTCACCTTGACTTTTGTTAATATTAAAGCCACTACAACAAGTATAGCTGATAATAATTTTAAATCTGTTGATGGAATCCCTATTTGTAATGCGATTGTTAAAATACCACGATAAATAACAGATCCCACAATAACTGCTAACAATTGATAACCAATTTGATCTTTTTTAATAAAAGCCATCCCTATAATAATACTGGCAAGTCCAATAACCATCATTCCTGTTCCACTTTGACTATCACTAAAAGCTTGATGTTGGGCATAGATAGCTCCTGATAAAGAAACTAGTCCATTAGCGAGAGAAAGCCCAATCATTTTCATGACATCGACATCAATAGAAGAAGCTTTGACCATATCTTCATTATCACCACAAGCACGTAAGGCTAAGCCAAACTGGGTTTTTAAAAAATAGTGAAGACACAATGCCACCACAATAACGACAACTGTAATGAACAAAAGAATGCCATACTCTCCAAAAGCAGATAAGGGTGTAAACACTGTTGAACAATCAAACAAAGAAATGTTAGGTGAATCATTCATAATTTTGAGATTCACAGAATAAAGCCCAGTCATTGTCAAAATTCCTGCCAGTAAAGACGCTATCTTTAATTTGGTTGTTAAAACACCTGTCACCAGCCCTGCTAATAAACCAGAAATAAACGCTAAAATCAAACCAATGACAGGATGACCAGATAATGTCATCACTGCACTGACAGCACAACCTAATGTAAAGCTTCCATCCACCGTTAAATCGGGTAAGTTTAAAATTTTATAACTAATATATAATCCTAAAGACATTATCGAAAATATGCCACCTAATTCTAATGCCCCAATAATAATAACCTGATTCATCATTTTCACCCCTACATCAATTGTAATGCTTTATCCTGTAAAAGTGTTTCAGGTAATGTCATGTCTAATTCATTCACGACATCTTCATTTACATAAACATTTAAATCATCTTTAAAAACTTTTACAGGAATATCACTTACCGGTGTTCCATTTAAAACCTGATCAACCATATTTGCTGTTTCTTTTCCTAAATCTTCATAATTAATACCAACACTTAAAAAACCACCCTCTTGAACCATTGAATCAGCACCTACATAAAGAGGCACTTTCGCTTCTATACAGGCATGACTCACCACATTCATTGCACTGGCAACAGTATTATCATTAGGAGCAAACACAGCATCACATTGATTTGCTAGCACATCAATAGCACTTTGCACTTCATTCACATTAGTAATCGTTGCTTCTTTGATTGTTAAATGATGTGTCTTGGCATAATCTTTTGCCTTTTGAATATTCGTTACTGAATTGGCTTCCCCTTTATTGTAAATAACACCTAAAGTTTTTAAATCTGGCTGTAACTGTAAAGCTCTATCAAGAATAAGATCGACCTGTATTTCATCACTCGTTCCTGTTATATTTTTATCAGGATGTTCTAAAGAAGTTGTCAACTTTGCACCAATTGGGTCACTGACTGCTGCAAAAACGATTGGTGTTGTTTTTGAAAGTGATGCCACAGATTGAGCAACAGGTGTTGCAATAGCTACGACAACGTCTGCATCTTCAGACTGAAATGTTTGGGTAATACTTGCTGCAATATTGTTATCTCCTTGTGCATTTTTAAAAATATATTCGACATTTTCACCATCTTTATATCCTAAATTTTCCATTTGTTGATCAAAAGACGCTTTAATCGTATCTAAAGATGCATGTTCCATATATTGTATAATAGCAACTTTTTTCATTTTTGTATTTGTATTTTGACATCCTACCATCAATAAGACGCTCAATGCTAATAAAATTTGTTTATATATCTTCTTCATCATTTTCCTCACCTTTCTTTATTGTATTCATTTTTACATTAAAGAAAGACACCATCGCTTCAAAAACATAACCATTCTCCTTTCTCATTGGCATCTAAACAAAAAACATCTGTCCATCAAAGGACAGATGTTATCATCTGCGGTACCACCTTTATTGGTTATGAAAATAACCCACTCATTAAAATGCCAACACATTTTTGCTCGATAACGTGAGCTCACGTCGCAGGATACTCGTTGCCTTTCCCCTTTGCCCTCGTGGGTCCATTTACTTAACTGCCACTATCTAGCTTTCACCATCCTAGACTCTCTAAAAGCACATCTTTAAGTTTTATCTCCCACTCGTCGGTTTCTTTTTTATAAAATATCATAAGATTAAAATAATGTCAATCATTTTAGCAAATAAATAAATATTAAAAATTATTTTTGAAATAAAACAAATCAAAGAAAACAAAAAGATAAAATCAATTCTCCATAAAACAATGAAACAAGGATTCCCAGACATAAGAAACCACCAAAAGCAATATGGCTATGACGATGTGCTTTTCGACGGATAAGTAAATACCATGCATATAGTCCTCCAACAATAACTGCAATACAAAAAGCTAATAGAATATGAACATATCCCAACAAAAAACCACTGATAAACATCAGTTTGATATCACCACCACCGAAGCTTTCTATAACCCATTGATTCATTAAAAACATAGGTAAACTAATAATGAACATTCCTATAATCCTTTCATAAAACGGAACATCAATATAAAATATTAAACCAATGGTAAGAACAGCTTCTAATAAAAGCGTAAAATCAGGTATAATTTGCCATTTTTTATCAATAACTGTTAATGTAATAAAATCCATTATTAATAAATAAAGAAGAAAAGCTTTCCCCATTGGCGTGATATAATATACCATGAATACAAGTAATAACCCACTTAATATTTCAAATAAAGGATAACGTAAAGAAATACGACGTTGACAATAACGACATCTTCCTTTTAATAAAACAAAACTCATAACGGGAATTAAATCTTTCCATTGTAGAGGATGAAAACAACGAAAGCAAAAACTTCGTCCTTTTATCACATCTAATCCTAACGGTAAACGATCCATACATAGTTGAAAAAAACTTCCAACAATTGTTCCTAAAATAAAAAACCAGACATATAAAAACATCTTTATTTCCCCTTTCATAGATATTTTTATAGTTGGTTTTGTTTCATATTTCGACATTATTTTACCATAAAAAGGATAAATTTCCAACAAAAGTATTTGACATTTTTCTTTTTTTCTATAAAATAATTTATGCTGAAAAGCTATAGATTTCTCTATTTCTGATTTATAAATAGAAAAATCTATGGCTTTTTTTATGAAAGGAGAATTATATTTATGGAAAAAAGAAATCCTATGGGATATAAACCCATATTTCCCCTTTTGATGTCAATGGCCTTTCCGCCAATGATTTCAATGCTTATTCAATCTTTATACAATATTATTGATAGTATCTTTGTTGCTCAACTGGGAGAGTCAGCTCTAACCGCAGTATCACTGATTTATCCCCTGCAAAATTTATCACTGGCTTTTTCTTGTGGAGTAGGTATTGCAATGAATGCTTTGATTGCCAGACACTTAGGTGCCCATAATCATCAAGAAGCCTCTTTTGTTGCCAGTCAAGGAATCGTGATGACACTTCTTCATTCTTTATTATTTGTTATATTAGGATTATTTTTCATTCAACCTTTTATGACGCTTTTTACCCAAAATCCAGAGGTTATTCGTTATGGACAGGAATATGGTGTGATTGTCATTACATTGACTTTTTCAACATTTATTCATTTAGCAATTGAAAAAATGTTTCAGGCATGTGGAAACATGATTATTCCCATGATTATGCAAATGGTTGGTGCAATCATCAATATCATTTTAGATCCAATCATGATTTTTGGTTATTTTGGTTTTCCAGCCTTAGGTGTTAGTGGTGCCGCTCTCGCAACCGTGATTGGACAATTTAGTGCCTGTTTCTTATCTGTTTATCTTTTTTCACGTTATAACTCACATATTCATATATCTTTCCGTCATTTTCATATCAACTGGGCAACATTTAAGCAACTATACTCGATTGCTATACCATCTGGAGTTATGATGTGTTTACCATCTGTTCTTGTTTCAGCACTCAATGGAATCCTTGCCTCTGTATCACAGACAGCTGTTGCATTTTTTGGTGTTTATTATAAACTTCAAACCTTTGTCAATATGCCTACCACTGGTGTTGTACAGGGAATGCGTCCAATCATGAGTTATAATTATGGCGCTAATCAAAAAGACCGCATGGATCAAACATTAAAAATGGCAACTTTAACTATTGGTTTTATCTTATTGTTAGGAACATGTCTATTCTTTATTTTCCCATCACCAATATTACAATTATTTAATGCGAATCAAGATATGTTAACTATTGGAACAACTGGTTTACGTATTTTATCTTTAAGTTTTATTTTTTCAACATTCGCCATTGTTATGTCCAGTGTTTTTGAATCATTAGGAAAAGGACCTGTTTCATTAATGATTACACTCACAAGACAATTTGTTATTATCATTCCTTTATCATTTATACTATTACCCCTTATAGGTTTAAATGGCATCTGGTTAACTTTCCCACTATCAGAACTGATTGCAACATGTGTAGCATTTATTCTTTATCAAAAAGTTTACAAACATACAAAAACAGGAAATGAAAATCTTTAAGCTCATTTCCTGCTTTTTTAATCCATTAATTAAGTATTATGCGTGTTCAATAGCTGTGGCCAGATGAATACCACGTTTAAACTGAATAAAACCATATTCAAATGCAAACTCATTGACACAATCTTCTAAATCCTCAATTTCTTCATCTGTCAAAGTGACTTTTCCATCAATCATACGTTCATGTATATGATCCATAAAGTCAAAATAACGAATATGTACTTGTTCAAGCATCATTTCTTCATCTTGAATGAGAATTGTATCCGATGTATATATATCTTTTAAAACATGATCCATATCACACATAGTTCTACTCTCCTTATCGAGATAACATCAGAACTCAACTGTATTTTTAAAGAATCTGTTTTCTGGTAAAAAATGATAATGAGGTTTCAGGCTTATCCATTTTTCTAAGAAGGATGTTTTTTTGACATTGAAAATATCCGTTTTTTCTTGATAATCTTCAAAATCACTTAATAATATTTTCAATCCAAAATATGTTTTCTGATAAGAGATATTTTCCAAAAGCTGCATAACAGTATAATAGATTTCGTTGTAAATATTTGTATAATTCCTTAACTGTTTTTCTTCCTTATAAATTTTTAAATTGTCATCGTAGTACTGAATTTGAATATGACGAATACCATAATCTTTTTCTTTAAGTTGTGAAACAAGTTTTTTTGTTAATCTTTCCCCAATGCAACATGCATCATCATAGCACGAAAAAACTGTTTGATCATCTTCACCAAATAATTGTGGAAGGGTCAAAATTTCTCTTGTTGATATCTTCATTTCCTGCATTTTGCTCTGGCAAAGATTTTTTCCAAATATTCTTTGAGCCTGATGATAATCAAGCATACGATATTGATCTTGACAGTGATGATAAATCCACTTTGCAAAATCTTGATGAAAGCTCATTGCTATATTTATATGAATATGATATTCGCTATCTATTTGAAAAGCAATAGACTTCATGACTTCATTCATATCCCCATCAAATAATAATTGTGAATGTGTCATATCAAAGTAAAGATCATTGTCATTTTTGATAAAGACATCATTGCAATATTCAAATAAAACATTTTTTATTTTTTCTGTATAGAAAACATAATCTTCACAAATACAATCAAAGTTTTGATGATGTAATCTCTTTTTCATTTCTTTCTTTTTATTTTCTTCAATTTGATGTATAACATCTTTCAAGTCTATATATCCCACAAATGTTTTTAACATATCTCTCACTCCTCGCTTTTATTATAATAGATGATGTTGCATATTTCAACTATTTTATGCAACTTCTTTTATATTTTTTTGTTTTTTATTTATTTTTGATGTATTTTATATTATAATATGCATATAGGAGGAATACTATGGAACTGAAAGATATTATTAAAGATTATAAATATAGATTCCAGTTAACAAATGATGAAATTGCTCAAAAGCTTGGTGTAACAAAATCAACCGTCAGTCGTTGGATTTCTGGTGATGTCAAACGTATTCAAGATGAAACACTTAAACGTTTAAACGATCTTTTAGGTTATGATGTAGAACCTATCATCAAAGGTACTTCTATTCATTTGAAACGTCCCATCTTAGGTTATGCAAAAGCTGGATATGATATGTATGGTGAAAATAATTATATGGGTGAAGAAGAAGTCACTGAAGAAGATTTTTATAAAGGAGATTATTTTCTACAAATTCAAGGTGACTCAATGACAGGTTCTGGTATTATGGATGGTGATTTAGCTCTTATTAAACAATGTTCATATGTTTCTACAGGTGATATTGCAGTGGTTATGATTGGTGGTGAAGAAGTCACTGTTAAACGTATTATCAAAAAACCTGACATGCTTATTTTGGAAGCAACGAATCCACTTGTAGAAAATCGCTATTTTTCTAATGAAGAAGTCGCAACACTTCCTGTACGTATTATAGGAAAAGTTGTTTATACAAAAACTTATTTTTAAAAAAATTCTCATATTTCATGAGAATTTTTTATATCACATGTCATACTGACAAGATAGTCTTGTTCATAAAAACCATGACACTTATAGAAATAATCACTTAAATAACTACGTATTGTTTGTAAGACAATTTTTTGTATTTTTCTTTTATGACATTCTTCTTTGATATAATCAAGAAGTTGACTTCCTATATGCTGTCCATGAAGTTGTGGGCATACACAAAGCTCATCAATGCATAATACTTGCTTATCCATATAAGTCATTTGATGGCCTACAATCATTCCAATAAATTGTCCATTTTGGTATAATACGTAGGCTAACGTATAGGGTGAAGACAACATTTCTTCTAAATGCTGATATGCCTGTTGATATGTCCATTGCTCATTCCATGGTTCATTATCAAAACATTGTTGAAATAGGATTGCTGCTTCTTTTAAATGATAAAATTGCATGGGAATAAAAAGAGAAGATGGTAAATCAAACTCAAAAATCATATCATACCATTTTGCTCCACCATGAATGGAGTGAGAAACACCAAGGCAAGTATAACCACATTGTTGATAAAAAGGTATTAATGTTTCTTTACAAGTCAATACCATTCCTTTCTTTTGACGACTTTTTGATAAATCTATAAAAAATTGCATTAATTTTTTAGCAATTCCCATATGTCTAAAAGCCGGTAAAACAGCTAAGCCATAAACACTTTGATAAGCGTGAAAAACATTATGATAAGATGTGTCTTCATACATTTCATCTGATAATGTCTGTTTAGCAATCATAGCCCCATTGATAAAACCAACAATTCTTCCCTCTACTATTGCAACCAAAAAACATTCTGGGAAAGCTTGGAATCTTTTTTGAAATTGAGCCAATGTGGCTGCTTCTTTAACAGGAAAACAAACTTCTTCAATATATGCCAGTTGTTTTAAATCTTCTTCTTTTGCTAATTGTATTTCTATCATTATTTTTCTCCTTAAAAAAGACATTGATCAAGCAATGTCTTTATTCTCCCATTGTCAATAAGAAAGCCGCACTATCTTCAAGTCTTTGCTTTGCCTCTTTAATTTCTTGGAATTGGGCATCTGGGCAAGTTTCAAATTGAACTTTTTTAGTCATTTTCTTTAATTGACTTAAATCATTTTTGATTTGTGATTTGATTGTTTTATCAATTTCTTTATGATGTTTTGCCAGAGCATTGTCAACACGTAACATCAATGTTTCTAAATCATTTTTAAATACCAGTCTTTCTTTTGTTTTGGCATCCTGTTGTTCAAATTGCTGTGCTTCATGAATAGCTCTTTCAATATCTGCATCTGACATATGCGAACTATTTTCAATCGTAATACTTTGCATATTTCCACTTGCTAAATCTTTCGCAGAAACACTCACAATACCATTAACATCAATATCAAAAGTCACCTCAATTTGTGGAACACCACGCATTGCACGTTTAATTTTCTTCAATTTAAATTTTCCAAGACTCTTGTTATCTTTAGCTAAAGGTCTTTCACCTTGTAAGACATTAATTTCAACCTGTGTTTGAAAATTTGCAGATGTTGTAAAAATCTGACTGTGGCTTGTTGGAATAGGTGTATTACGGTCAATCAATGGTGTCGCAACCCCACCAACTGTTTCAATCGATAATGTTAATGGTGTAACATCCAGTAATAAAACATTATAATTTCCCATTGCTGTCACATCACCAGATAACTTACCACCTTGAATTCCAGCTCCCATAGCAACACATTCATCAGGATTTAAAGATTTACTAGGCGTAATACCTGTTACTTCTTTGATCTTATCTTGAACAGCAGGAATACGCGAAGACCCCCCAACAAGAATGATTTTATTTAATTCTGCCGGTAATAAACGAGCATCATTTAGAGCATTTTGCATTGGTAAAATTGTTCTTTCAACCAAATCTTTTGTAATACGATTAAATGTTTCTCTGGTAATCGTCATTTCTAAATTTTGTGGTCCTGATGCAGTCGTTGTAATAAATGGCAATGAAACAACAGTAGAAACCATAGATGATAATTCAATTTTGGCTTTTTCGGCTGCTTCTTTGACACGTTGCATAGCCATTAAATCATTTTTTAATGAAATACCAGAACTTTTTTCAAATTCGGTTAAAATATATTGGGCTAAAGCTTCATTAAAATCATCACCACCAAGATGATTATCTCCTGAAGTCGAAAGAACTTCAATAACACCATTTCCTATTTCAATAATAGAAACATCAAATGTTCCACCACCTAAATCAAAAACCATCATTTTTTGACCATAGCTATTTTCTAAACCATAAGCTAAAGCAGCTGCTGTCGGTTCATTAATAATTCTTAGAACTTCTAATCCGGCAATTTTTCCAGCATCTTTTGTAGCTTGGCGTTGTGCATCATTAAAATAAGCCGGAACTGTAATAACCGCCTGTTTAACAGGTTCTCCTAGATAATTTTCAGCATCAAGTTTTAGCTTCTGTAAAATCATCGCAGAAATTTCTTGTGGTGTGTATTCACGATGACCAATCTTTTTCTTATAATTTGTCCCCATTTCACGCTTAATAGATGCAATTGTTCCCATCGGATTTGTAATAGCCTGTCTTTTTGCGCTCTCTCCTACAAGTCTTTGACCATCATTTGTAAAAGCAACAATACTTGGTGTTGTTTTTGCTCCTTCACTATTAGGAATAATAGACGTTTTTCCATTTTCAATGAATGCCATACAGCTATTTGTTGTTCCTAAATCAATACCAATAATCTTACTCATAAATCATTCTCCTTTAATAACATCTACAACAACAATTCATAAAAATATTAAAAAGCAATAACGAATAACAACAATTCGCCATATTCGCATAAGGTGAAGTATAAGTCTGCTGTGTCTGGCGATATTGTCCACTTCCTGCCTGTAATTGTTGAACCAAAAACAGATATTGTAAATTACCTGGTTCCATTTGTGCAGCTGTTTGGGCATACTCTAATGCTGTAGCATTATTTCCAATTCCATTCATCGCTAAAGCACTATAATAAAACCAAAGCGATGAACGTGTACGAATCTGTTCAAGAATCGAAAGAGCATCCTGATAACGACCTGCCTGAATATATGCTGCAACATCTTGAAAAGCAGCCTGATCATTTCCTTGATACTGATATGATGACTGGGAATGCTGTTGCCCATATGTCTGATTTGTAAAACCTTTCTTACGATTATCCATAATCGTTTTATAGGCATTTTGAACTTGTTTAAATTTTTCTGTATATTCTGCCTGATGCACACTGTTAATATTAGCATCAGGATGATATTTTTTACTTAAAGTACGATAGGCATGTTTCACTTCATCATCTGATGCATTTGGAGAAATGCCTAATATCTGATATGGATCCATTTATTTCTTATCCTCCAATCTTCTTTTTTTACGTAATTCATATTGACTCCAAACACCACTATATATGATATTTCTTAAAATTTCAACATTTTCCTCAATCGGAAGATATTCAAAAGCTTCTGCTGCTCTTGAAATCATCATTTCTAATAAATGATAACATTTTTCTTCAAAATCAACTTGTTGAAATTGATCTATAAAAGGATTAAAAGTATGATGCTTTAAATCTTTTTCAATATCATCATAAGCATCCAGTATATATATAAATTTTCCTAAGAAAAAACCAAACTCCCTTAAATGCTCTGTCCATATATCATCTTCAACAGCACATATTTCTGCCATGACTTTTCCAAAGCATCCCGAAATATCATCAATATGAACACTCTCCTGCTGTTCATATTGGTGAATCAAAACAAGTTGTTCCTCAATTATTTTTATCTTTTGTGGATATTCTTCTTTAACTTTTTGATAACTATGTTCAAGTATTTTTTTATAAAGCTGCTTTGTCATTTTTTGATCATCCAGCCAGTCATCTTCACATTTTAAATATGTTAAAGCAATTGTCATTTTAGCTGCATAATCGATATATTGATTATGCACTTCCAGATGTTTTCTAACTGGATGTAAAAAACATCGACATCTATTTATTTGATGTTCTGGTTCATATAAACCAGATAATAACAATGCTATAAAAGTCATGTCATAATTTAAAGCAACGCGTCCCTTAATGCCATATAAATCATGCATTGTTCGACATAAACCACAATAAAATGATTGATAAATATCAAAATCTTTAAATTTCATTTCTGGTTTATTGATGACTATATACCCAAACACGATAATCTCCCCATTTCAATAAATCACGCATAGTATATGATGAACATATGAACGAAACATGAACTTATAGAAACTTTACTTTAAAAATGCTAAAATATAAAAAGAAAGTTGGTGAAAACTATGAAAAAGCAAAAGATTCAATCATCTTTAGAACCTCTAGCTCATCGTCTAAGGCCTTCAACATTGGAAGAGTATGTTGGTCAAAAACATCTTGTTGGTCAAGGGAAAGTTTTATGGCATTTTATTCAAAACGACCAAATTCCTTCGATGATTTTCTGGGGACCTCCCGGTGTTGGTAAAACCACACTGGCAAGAATCATTGCGAAAACAACTCATGCTCATTTCATTGATTTCAGTGCTGTTAATAGTGCTATTAAGGAAATTAAAAAAGTGATGCAAGAAGCGATTGAAACACAACATCAAGGTATCAAAACTATTGTCTTCATTGATGAAATTCATCGCTTTAATAAAGCACAACAAGATGCTTTTTTACCCTATGTGGAACAAGGAAGTATAACCCTCATTGGAGCGACGACTGAAAATCCATCATTTGAAATCAATTCTGCTTTATTATCACGCTGTAAAGTCTTTGTTTTACATGCTTTAGATGTCAATGATATTTTGGAACTTTTAAATCATGCTATTCATGATCCGCGAGGTTTTGGTGATTTAAACATTCAAGTTGAACCATCCACTTTATCCATGATTGCCCATTTTGCTAATGGTGATGCACGTGTTGCATTAAATATCTTGGAAATGGCTGTCTATAATGCCCCTGAAAATCACCAGACACTAACGATTAGTCCTGAAATCATTGAACAGATGACGAGTCAAAAATCATTGCTTTATGACAAAAATGGCGAAGAACATTATAACTTAATTTCTGCTTTACATAAATCGATGCGTAACAGTGATGTTGACGGGGCTATCTACTGGTTAGCCAGAATGCTGGAGGCTGGTGAAGATCCCCTCTATATTGCCCGTAGGCTTGTACGATTTGCCAGTGAGGATATCGGTATGGCAGATAGCCGTGCTTTAGAAATTGCTGTTGCGGTGTATCAGGCATGTCATTTCATTGGTATGCCAGAATGTAGCGTTCATTTGACTCACGCAGTGACATATTTATCTCTTTCTGTAAAGTCTAATGCGTTATATGTGGCTTATGAAAGTGCAAAAAAGGATGCCTTAGAAACCATTGCTGAGCCAGTTCCTTTGCATTTACGCAATGCTCCTACACGTTTAATGAAAGATTTAAATTATGGAAAAGGTTATCAATATGCCCATGATTTCCAAGACAAATTAACAACTATGACTTGTTTACCAGAAGCTTTACAAAATAAAGAATACTATCACCCTACTGAACAAGGTCATGAAAAAAAAGTCGCTTTGCGACTTCAACAAATCAAACAATGGAAACATTCGCATCGTCAATCCAAGAAATAAACTCTTATCTTTGATTGGATATCAATTCCATAAATTCATTATTAATGAAAATAATCATAAAGTTCCTGTATGAAACGAGTAGCTGTCAATGAGAAAACCTGATGTTTTTTCCAGACAATAACAGCCCCTGTTTCATAGGCTGGTTTTAAAGGAATAAAACGCACAAGAGAATCATTAGACATATAAACAATCTTATCTAAACAAAGAGCATAGCCTAATCCTTTTTCTACTAAAATAGCAGCATTATAGATTAAATCATAAGTTGCTACAATATTTAAATCTTGAACATTCATTCCCATCCAATGGGCTAATTCATTTTGAACAATCTGACGATGACCTATTAATAATGGCAATTTTTGAAGATCTTGTGGTGTGACATAGTCTTTTTTTGCTATAGCACTATCTTTAGGCGCAAGAATGCCCCATGATTCCTGATAATTCAAACGTACAAAATCATATTTTTCGACATCAACAGGTTCTGTCAATAATCCTATATCTAATAATCCCTGATCAACTTTTTGTTTCACATCATCAGCATTACCACTGTACAAATGATATTTAATTTGAGGATAACGATGTTGAAATTTAATCATAAAATCGCCTAAAAGATGCATAGCATTAATTTCTCCAGCACCGACAAATATTTCGCCAGCAATCAATTCATCGGCTTCTAAAAATTCTTTTTCTGTTTTATCTGCTAAATCAATAATTTCTTCAGCACGTCTTCTTAATAACATACCTGCATCAGTTAAAGTAATTTTATTTTTACCTCTGATTAATAATTGCGTATTTAACTCTTCTTCCAGCTGCATTAATTGTCTTGACAATGTCGGTTGTGTAATATGTAAAACATTAGCTGCTTTGGTAATATTTTCTTCTCTAGCAACAGTTAAAAAATATCTTAAAATTCTAATCTCCATACCATTTTCTTCCTTTCATTCATTTTTTATTATAATGGATAAAAAAGCTGATTACAACACATGTAACCAGCTCTTTGACATGCTTATATAGAAACCATTTCCTGTTCGTAACTTCGAATTCTATTCATCATTTCTTCGGTTGCCTGACGAGGGCTATTTTTTAAAAACCCATCTTTAAATTCATAGTGAAGATTGATAGAATCATCAGGAATTTGATCTGTATATTCATTAGAAAAACCAATTTTCCAACATTTGTTTTCTTTGTAAGCATATAAAGTTATATCATCTACATCCTTGACATCATGAAACAACTGCTTTACAAGTTCATACAAAGCATACGTTGAAATATAATACACCCATCTCGCCTCTTTTCATACTTCTATTATATAAAATAAAAGCCCTTTCAACAATAAAAATCAACTTGTTTTTTTATTTTTTTATAGACAAAGATTGCGAAAATAACTGACAGTGCTATAATGAAAAAGCATTTAAAGGAGTTGTATAAAAATGAAAAATGATTATCATGATGTGATTATTCATTATCTGATGGCTATTGTTGGTGGATTTTTTGGTGGTTATGCTATTTTTACGAGGATGAATGTTTTTGGCTCTGCCCAGACAGCCAATTTAATCGATCTGGTAAAAGCCCTATTAGGAAGTCATTATATAGATTCTCTTATTAGAATAGGTGCTGTAGTCGTTTATATTCTTGCAATGATCATAGCTACATTTTTAACATATCGTACAAAGTGGAAGCTTCAATATCTGGTTTTCTATATGGAAATTGTCTGTGTCATACTTTTAGCAATGATTCCTGAGGACATTAATCCCATCGTGAGTTTATATCCCTGTTTTTTTGTCACTGCTTTTCAATGGTGTGTTTTTAAAGGTGCTTTAGGTTATACTAGTTCAACAATCTTTTCTACTAACAACATCAAACAGACAGTTGTATCTTTAACTGAATATTTTTTAGTTGATGATTTACAAATCAAACATGAAAAACTTAAAAAAGGATGTTTCTTTGGTGGAACATTACTTTGCTTTCATATAGGTGTAGCTTTAGCTTATATACTTCACTTGTTCTTTGCTGTCAAAGCTATCTTATTTTTACTGATTCTTCTTATTATTAATTTTGCCTACTTTACATATTATGATAAATATCACAATATCAATATTTTCATTCATCCTAAAAAGATGGTTTGATTCATGTCAAATCATCTTTTTTCTGCCATGACACCGACTAGATGATGGGGTTGATAACACGCTTCAAGATATTGACACTCATCTGGTGTCAAATGACAGTCAACAGCACGGATAGCTGTATCAATATGTGAGCATTTTGTTGCTCCAACAATTGGGACAGTGACTTTGGTCATAAGCCACGATAAAGCAATTTCACTCATTGAAACATGATGTTTTTGAGCTAATTCTTCAACTCTTAGGATGATAGGTAAATCTTGATTGTAACTTTGATCATATTTTCCTTTTGCATAAGTGTCTTCTTTTAAACGTTGTGACTGTTCACCCGGATGTTTGGCTAAACGTCCAGAAGCTAAAGCACTGTATGGTGTTAAAGCCACATGATGTAAATCACAATAGGGTTTCATTTCTCTTTCTTCTTCTCTAAAAATAAGATTGTAGTGTCCTTGCACGGAAACAAAAGAATGTAAATGTCTGGCTTTGGCTATTTCATTCGCTTTTGCAATCTGCCATGCATAGCAATTAGAAACACCAATATAACGAATTTTTCCCTGTTGAATCATTGCATCAAGAGCTTCCAATGTTTCTTCAATAGGCGTATTATTATCCCATGCATGTAATATATAAAGATCAACATAATCCATCTGTAATCTTTTTAAGCTCTGATTCAAACAATTTTCAATATGATCTTTTGCACTGATGCCTTGTTGAATCTGTTCTAGGGTACGACCATGAAATTTTGTCGCTATCACAACATTATCTCGACAACCATATTCACGAATGGCTCTCCCTAAGTATTCTTCACTGCTTCCACCTTGATAAGCCATTGCTGTATCAAAAAAATTAATACCTTGATCCAATGCATAATGAATGATTTTCTTTGATTGTTCATAAGGCAATGTCCATGAATGCATTCCCTTATGAGGATCACCAAATCCCATACATCCTAAACAAACTTTTGAAACCTTTAAATCACTCGTTCCTAACTGTACATATTCCACTATGATTCCTCCTGTCTTATGATATCTTTGAGATAAAAACAATGATTTTCATACTCATAAATAAAAATACAACAATTACCAAATCCTTTCTTTAATTCTTCTGTAGGATCTTGCCAGGCACGTAAAAAATTAAAACAAGCCCCACCATGACTCACTGCTAAAACAGAATGATGATCTTCTTTTTCCATAATATCCGTCAATGTTTTAACCATTCTTTCTTTTAATGTTTCATTAGATTCACCACCAAACTGTAAGTAATAAGTCGCACATTTTTGTGGATCATTTTCAGCCAAATAATCATGTTCACCCTCTAATAAACCATAATTATTCTCTTTTAATCCTTTACATCTTTGATATGGAAGTGATGTGATAATTTCTAAAGTATCACAACATCTTTCACTTGTTGAACTATAGGCATGATCAAAACAAATATGCTGCTTTTCAAACCATTCTTTGGCTTGTTTAGCCTGTTGTATGCCTTTTTTTGTTAATGGTGAGTCACACCAGCCCTGTATTTTATGCAAAGCGTTAAACAGTGTTTCACCATGTCTTAGTAAATATAATGTTTTCATTGATATCACCCCTTTAAATGATACGCTTCACCTGGTGCCAAGACATAAATTCTTTCTGGATTAATGACATGTTGATATAAATCTTGGGGATTGCCATTAAATGGTGTCATGTCAGGAGCATCAACACTACCCCAATGAATGCAGATCAAATCAGCATGAGGATAAGTATTTGCTAGTTGAATGGCTCCTTTCAAAGTGATATGCCAGTCATTATCAGCAAAATCAAATAAAATGACATCAGGTTGAGGCATGTGCAAATGTTTATCTAATAGGCGCGAATCACCGGGTAACCAGATTGTTCCATCCGGTGTTTCCATCCAATAACCACAGTAATCTTTTTCTTCCCAATAACGATATTGCCATTTTGATGAACCATTTTGCCAATTATGCCAAGCTGGTGTCAATTGAACGGATAGATTTTGAACTTGAAAACAATCATTGATATCATGTTTTTCTGTTTTCAATCCTTCTTCATTCATGACATCTGCAACATAATTTGGAGCATAATATTGTAAGCAGACATCTTTTAAATGATGGCATGTTGGTCTAGAAAAATGATCATTATCGATATGGGTAATCAAAATACCATCTAATTTTTCTACATCTTGAGGTAAAATCGGCACTTGATACAATAAAGGGATATCAAAACCTTCTAAAACTGGATCAATCATGATATTGGTCTGATGACTATGAACCATGATTCCAGCTCCCCCTAACCAATATATTCTTGTTTTGTGATCAGATAAAAAATCTTGTTTTATAATTGGTTGACTTTGCGGAGCAACAGCTTGTCCTTTATCATTAATAACTATTTCTCTCATAAAAAAATCTCCTTTCTTTTCTGCTTTTATTTTAGCCTAAAAGATAGGAGATTCCCATTTATAAATTTTTCATTTTGTCCAAAAATGGACATTTTTTATTTTTTGTCTATTTTCTGATAAGGACTTCCTAAATAATTTGCACTTGAATGAAACAATTTGTCCATACCTAAACCTCTCATTTGAACAATCATATCAACAATTTCTTCACATGGCACAGGCATATTAGAAAGAATCCAAGACAATGTCATACTGCTTGAAGCATTAGCATGATAGATTGTCGCAAACTTTAAATCATCTGGCATAGGATCTGAACCATAGAGATTTTGATGCCACTTTAAATCAAACTGCTGACAATGTTCCACAATATAATCTTTTAAACAGTTCTGTCCTTCTATTTGACAAGCCTGTTTCATAAATTTATGATATTTTTTGATATTTTGAAAAGTCTGTAATAATGATTCATAAAAATCAATATCCATATGGTGTTCATCAAAATCAGGAACGATATAAGTATCATAAATATAACAGATCAAATCATTCTTATCTTTAAAATGATTATAAAAAGTCTGTCTGCTCACACCTGTTTCTTTTAATAACTGAGAAACTGTTATTGATTGCAAAGATTGTTTCTGACAAAGATTTAATAAGTCATTTGCCAATATCTTTTTGACATCAATAGACATAAAATAACTCTATTTTAAACAATCAAATAATCAAATCTTTCAATCTTCTCAGTTTCAGCTACCATTAAGAAATGATCATTCATACGTAAAACATATTCCGGATTGACAGATAATTCAATCTTTTGTGTTTCCATATCACGTTGACCTAAAATATTAATACCATATTTCTTTCTTAAGTCCAAAGAAGATAATGTATGACCAACCCATGCTTGAGGGACTTTCATTTCCACAAGACTATAATTTTCATCAAGTTCTACTAAATCTGTAATATTCTTTCTCAATAGTGTACGAGCAACTCTTTCACCCATTTCCTTTTCTGGACGAATAATACGATCAGCTCCAATTTTCTCTAAAATGGCTTTAAATGTTTTATTCTTAGCCTTTGCAATGATATAAGGAATACCAATTTCTTTAAGATTTAAAACACCTAAAAGACTTTCTTCCAAATGATTACCAATAGCGACAATTCCGACATCAAATTCTTCAAGACCTAAATCAACCAAAAACTGTTTATCAGTAATATCACCAATGACAGCCTTTGTGGCAAATTCAGATACTCTTTGTACACATTCAGGGCATTTATCTACAGCAACAACTTCACACCCATATTGAGATAATGTTTTGGTAATTGTTGAACCAAATACACCTAATCCTAAAACAACAATCTGTTTACTTTGCATTTTTCTATCCTATAAGAACATCAGCTGTTGGATACATGATGTCCTGTCCTTTCTTTTGTTTATATTTTTTAGCGAAAACAAATACCATTGTCAATGGACCAATACGTCCAATATACATTAATATAATAATGACAATTTTTCCCAACACTGTCAATGTTGGTGTTAATGAAGCCGATAAACCAACTGTACCAAAGGCTGAAAAGACTTCAAAAATCAAATCAATAAAATCTGCACCTTCATTCATTGACAGGATAAATAATCCTAATGTACATATAAAGAAACTCAATATAGCAATCGTCAATGAACGTTTGACAACCTGATCATCAACACGACGTTTAAACATAGATACAGTTTCATAACCATTCTGCAATGAGAAAATATACATCAATGAAATGACTAATGTCACCGTTTTAATCCCTCCAGCTGTTCCAGCAGGAGAACCACCAATAAACATCAATATTGACATAAATAATTTTGTTGAATCATGCAATGCTGCCATATCTACTGAAGCAAAACCTGCAGTTCTTGTCGTTGTTGACTGGAAGAAACTGGCAAGAACTTTATCACCAAATGATAATGAACCAATCGTACCAGGATTATTATATTCCAAAAGCAAGATAACAAGTGTTCCCCCCAATAACAATGATACAGTTGCAGTTAAAACAACTTTTGTATGCAATGATAATGAAGAAAAGAATGTTTTTAGCTTAAAGAATTTAAAATTTTCTTTATAATGGCGCCATGACATTCTTAAATCAATCCATACAACAAAACCAAGACCACCGGCAATAATTAAACCAGCAATTGTAAGATTGACAAGAATATTAGTTTGATAAGGTATCAATGAATTAGGCCCAATTACATCAAATCCAGCATTACAAAAGGCTGAAATAGAATGCCATAATCCATAATATAATCCTTTAACAACACCAAATTCTGGCACAAAGACAAGACTTAATAATACTGCCCCCATTAATTCGAAGAAAGCCGTATATTTAATGACTCTTTTGATATAAATACCAATCGCTGCCATTGAATTTTGATTCAATGCTTCCTGCATAATAATCTTATTTGTATATGTTAATCGCTTTCTTAAAGCATAGATAAACATATTCAATAATGTCAAGAATCCTAAACCACCTATTTGAATCAATAAGATAATGACTAATTGTCCAATCAATGTATATTGATCAGCCACAACAACAGGGACAAGACCAGTCACACAAGTTGCTGATGTTGCTATAAACAAATGATCAATATAAGGAGCAATTGTTCCCTGATTAGAAAATGGACATGCCAATAAAAGTGAACCTATCAATATCACCATAAAAAAACTAAAGGCAATACGTCGCATAGGTGAAAAGGATTTCTTTTTCTTTGATTTATGAAAATCTACCGTTTCCATATTTTTCCTCCGCACATGTTTTATAATATTTTTACAAAATGATGATTATATCATCTATTATATCACTATCTCTCTAGCAGACAACTCCTTTCAGATCTGTCTATAAAAAACAGATTCTTTTAAAAGAATCTGTCGATAGATTATTTTATAAGGATAAAATAAAACACATCGAATAAATAAAGCATATTTGCTTTATGACAGACTCCACCACTTATTCGAGAACCATTTTAACACACCTAACTTTTTTGTCAATATATACAATGTCTTTTCTCTTATTTTGTCAGGAGAACAATATTTTCAACGTGCTCATTTTTGTCCAAACCAAATGCATAATTTTCTTCTATAATTGGCAACTTAAATTTCATGCTTTTGATCCATTGTCCATTGCTCTGTCTTTCTTCATATATTTGTATTTCATCAATTAATAGTTCTACAAGTTTTCTTTTCTCTTCATCACTCATTATACAGAACAATTTATCAAATTGCATTAAAATTTTATAAATATTATCACTGGTAAGTTTTTCAGATTCTATAGTTTCTTTTCTTGCACAAGCATCATTCAACATTACTCTAACATCATCAATTTTATCATACATAGAATACAAGCGTTCATTTAAATCATTTTTTATTTCCATATAGTGCTTATTTTCAGGGTCAAGCATGTCAACTTCATTAATTAAGTTATTTTTGACTAACTGGTATTGTCTTAATTGTTTTTCATAATTACCAATTTCTATATCTATCTCAGTGGTATCAATTTTTGTGTCTATTTTATCTTTTATCATATCAGCAAACTTAGAATTATTAATGAGTTTAGAAATAATTTCTATTACTGCTCCATTCAAAATATCTTCATTGATTTGCTTATTATAAGTACACCTCTGTCCATCAATAAATTTTCTATGTTTACAAGCGTAATAAAAAAAATCTTTATATTTTGTTCCATCTTTTTTATACTTAATTGACTTATTACCATACATTCCAGTCCCACAAATTGGACACTTCACAATACCAGATAATAAATGTCTTTGCATGTTTCTCCTTCTATTAACTACCTCGTATTTCTTAGCTTGTGTAATAATTTTTGTCTGTGTTTTTTCCCATAGTTCATCATCAATGATTGCTTCATGTATACCATCCACTAATAAATAATCGTCAGATTTTACTTGTTTATAATCATTTCTAGTTCCATGAACTTTTTCTGTTTTGCGTCTCCCATACGCGATTTTTCCACAATAAACAGGATTATTTATAATCATTCTAATTAAATGTGGATTAAAGACAGGATATTTCCCATTATGCCTTGCAATTTTTCTAATACCATGATTTTCTAAATATTTTGCAACACCATTTGCTCCCATATCTGTATTTGCATACAAATCAAAAATCAACCTTATTGCTTCAGCTTCCTCTTCGTTTATCTGTAAAAATCCTTCTACCAACTTATAACCATACGGAGCAAAGCCACCATTCCACCTACCTTCTCTTGCTTTCTGAATTCGTCCTTCCATTGTTTGTATCCTAATGTTTTCTCTTTCAATTTCTGCTACTGCGGAAAGAACAGATATCATGAGTTTACCAGCATCTTTAGAAGAATCAATTCCATCTTCTACACAAATTAAATTAACACCATAATCCTGCATAATTTGTAATGTTGATAATACATCTGCAGCATTTCTTCCAAATCTCGATAATTTATATACGAGCACAAATGAAATTTTGTCTTTTCCACTAATAATATCATTTAACATTTGTTGGAATTGAATTCGACCCTCAATAGATTTTCCAGACTTTCCTGCATCTTCATATTCATGAACAATATTAAATTGACTATAGTCAGCAAATGCCTTTATTCGAGACTTTTGAGCATCTAATGAATATCCATCAATTTGCATTGTAGTAGAGACTCTAGTATAAGTATATACATTTGATTTTTCCATAAAAAACCTCCTTCTTTTCAAGAAATACATTATGTAACTATTTGTGTAAAATAATTTCACACAAACAGTTTATACTTCAGTGTTCTAAATCAATCTCTATTTCATTTTAGTGAATTAATAACTTTTACTCAACGATGTCATTATTTCCATCATTTAACTCAATACAACTGAAGTATTTTTCAATCATTTCCTTTATGAATTTTAAGAATTCAGTCCAATTATCTGTCATTTGAGTTCTCCTATCTACATATCAATCTAGAAAACAGATATGTAAATCATCTAATAAAAAATTAAAAATACAAGTCCCATGAATCATCTATCATACAACTTGTATTTTTAAGCAATTATTTTTATAATCTATTTTCCCCAAGAATATAAATAATCCAACGCTTCAATAATTTCTTTTCTGCTATATTCATTTGCATGTTTAATAATGTACTTCACAGCTTCTCTTTGTAGATTTCTATTTCTTGGTAGATCTGAAATAAATACATCATACATATTTGCTATAATTTCTAAAAGCTCTTCATTATTATTAAGAGGGAGAAATTCTCTCCCTCTTATTGTTTGTATTCTATTGCGTTTAGATAACTTTACAGCATGATATACTTTTAAAATTAAGATTATGCAAGCTGTTATAAGAAATAATGATAAATATATTGAACTATTCATAATCTTTTCTCTTCTTTCTTAAAGCAATCATTAATACTGCCCCGCTTAATCCAGCAAGGGTTATCCATGAACCAACATGAGACACATCCCCAGTCTTAGGATTATCATTTCTTGGAGTTACTGTATCTTTCATGACAATCTTTTGACCATCTTTAGCTATAAAAGTAATACTTTCAGCAATATCATAGCCTTTAGGTGCAATGATTTCAGTCATGACATACTCTTTACCTTCGACCAAATACTTAATTTTATGAGGTGTATCAGTAGATACCCACTCATCAATAGTTTTTCCAGTTTCTTTATCTGTTACTGAAATTTTAGCACCTGGTAATTCTTCGCCAGTTGTGATGTCTATCTTACTGAATTCCATCTCTGTTGGTTTGTTTTCACAAACAACCTCTAATAAATCACCATCTTTTGTTACTTCAACTTTATAGATATGATCATTCAATACATAACCATCTACTTGTTTAGATTCTTGTACAAAATAAGTTCCAAGTTCTAATTCATCAAATAAAGCAATTCCTTCTTTATCCGTTTTAACTGACTTGATGATATAGCTCATGTCTTCATGAACTGAAATATTGAATTGAACATCAGATAATGCTCCTTTAGTATCAAAATCCACTTTCTTTACAGAAATTGTTCCACGAGCCAGTTCATTATCAATGATTCCATCGTTTCCAATCATGATTGTATATTTAGATACATCTTCTCCATGATAAGCAACTTCAAAGTCATACTCTCTTTCATTTAGAACATACTGAGCATTTGTTTGAAGTTCAGTTAAATAATAAACACCATTTGGCAAGTCAGGTACAGTAACTAAATGACCATCTTTATCAATACCTGTTGTACTGATTAAAGAACCATTTTCGATTGCTACATTTCCCATGTAGTCATAAATATCTTCTCTGGCATAGATCCCAAACACAATATCTTTGTATGCATCGTCACTCTTAAAGATATTTTGTTCCTCTAGAACTTTTGTCATATCAATATCAAATGTTGGTCGTTTATTTTCTAAAGTTGATTCGATAATTTGAAGATCAGTTATCTGGCTATCCTTGATTTCAAAATAATGTTTATTTGTATCTAATAGATATCCATGAGGTGTTTTCGTTTCTTGGTAATAGTATTTTCCTACTGGTAGCTTTTTACTTTTAACAGATTCCCAGTCAGATTCCAATACTTCTACTTTATCACCTTCATGGAAATAAGTTGTATTTCCAATTTTGATGTCTTCAGCAGCATAAATAGTTACTTCAGCAGCTAAAAGATTTGATTTATTCCATATTGGGGAATAAGTAGTACCAAATTCTGTCTGACCAATAATGACTTGGTCAAAAATTTCTCCAGTCTTATTCCATTTTAGTTCGCCAAAGACCATTTCATCTTTCATCTCTACTGACTGAATTTCACCGGTATCTGAAACTGTAAATTCAACCTCATCTGCAATTGCATAACCATAAGGCGAACTTGTTTCTTTCAATACATAGGTTTTTCCTACTTCAAGACCTTTAATAATATGTGGCTTAATTGTGCCATCTTCATTTTTTCCATCTTGGCCACTGATCCAAGTATCAAAGATTTCTCCTTTACTATCTTTAGGATAAACTGTTAAATGTGCACCCTCAATTTCATCTTTATTTGTGATGTCTTTTTTAGATATTTCAACCTTTGTAATATCATTCATAAATACATATGAGAATTTTAATGTTTCTTTATCCTGTCCTTGATAAGAAGTATCAACTGTCTCTAATTGCGTAGTAGACGCATAACCAATAGGTGCTTTCATCTCTTTGATTTCAAATAAATTTCCAATTGGTAAATCTGAGTCAAAATGTGCAACACCATTCGAGTCAGATACTGCTGTTTCAATCAATGTGCCTTTTTCTACTAGCAGACGTTTACTTCTCATAGGACGGTTATCTATTCCATAAATATTCTCTTTTGCATATAATCCAAATACTGCGCCACTTAATGGTGTACCAGTGTCTTTGTCTTGTTTTTCAACTTCAATTTCAACTTTCTGACGATTATTTTCATACTCTACATCATAAAATACAACTGATGTATGTTCATCTTTGTAAGTGAGTGAAACTTTTTTTATTTCTTTGTTAATGACAAAACCATCACCTGCAGTCTTTTCATAAATATTATATTTACCTAATGGTAATAAATCTGTTTCTGCGTATCCATAATCAGTAGTAAGTTCTGCGACCTTATCCCCTTTTGCATAAATAAGGGTTTTCTGGTTATCTGCAGAGTAAATATCTTCATCAGCTTTTACAATGAATTTTGTACCATTTACTGGTAATTTTTCATATATAAACTGAATGTTCCCATTTGAATCTTTAAAAATATTAGTAACTTGTTCTCCAATTTTAGCAACAGAGATACTACCTTTAACTGATATATCTTCCTTAGTCACACTAATGATTGGTGTCTTACCATCATCAGCAATCTGATAAGGTGTATTCGCTGATACAGTAAATTTAATAGGTTCCTTATCTAAAATATATCCTTCTGGTGCATGAATTTCTTCAATTTGATATTCTCCTATGCCCAATGTGCTAGGAGTTGTGACAGTACCACTTTTATCGGTTTTAAATTCTGTCATATAATGAGGAATTGGAAACCATACCCATTGTCCTACATATTCTCCTGTATCAAGATTTTTGATCTTGAATGTCGTATCAGGAAGTAAGATGGTTTTACCTGTTTCTTTATCTAGCTTAACTGCTTTGATCAGTGCTTTAAATGGAGCATCATTTAATACTTTCCAAGATTGTGGTTCACGACTATCATAATCGATAACCACAGTAAAATCATTTACTGGATATACATTATCAGGAATTTTTGTTTCCTTAACAGTATAAGTACCATAAGGAAGTTCAATAGATTTTGCATATCCCTTTTTATCAGTCTTTAAAACATCATAAGCTTTTGCTTTATCCCAACCATTTTTCTGAATATCACTGTTCAATTTTACTGTGAATTCTGCTCCCTCCAAAGTATCTGCTTCGCCACTTTCACCATCACTTGAGATTTTGATGATTTCAAAAGCTTGTTTCATGACCTGTTCTTTTGATATCTGTGAACGTAATATTTTTTCTACTGTTTGACCTTCATAACTGCAATAAATATCATAGATATTTGAATCAATAAGATACCCATTGCTAGCGTGTGTTTCAACTGCTTGATAATGACCTAAAGGCAAGTTATCAATAGATTCCATCTTACCTTTTTCGTCTGTAACTCTTGTTGCTACTATATCGCCTTTTGAATAAAATTTCTTTGTTTTTGCTTTGTTGTAAATATCTTCAGCAGCTTTTAACTGATATGTTGCACCTTTTAATGTTGCATCTCCTTGAGGGGTTTCACCAGTTTCCTTATCAACTTTTGATAAGATAATCTGTGCTGAAGGCTCTTTATTGCTGAAATCAATCGTTGTTGCTTGATTTGCCTTGATGGTAAATCCTTTTTCATTGACGTTGATCAAATAACCATCAGCCGACTTAGTTTCAACTGCTTTATAATCTCCTAATACAAGATTATCTAATTTTATCTGCCCATTACTGTCTGTAGTATGTGTTTCATCAAAGCCATTTGGACCAGTAATTCTAAATGTCGTGTCTTTAACGGTTGCTGAACCGTCATCATTATACTTTGTTAATTCAAGGCTACCAAACTTATTGACCTTAACAGATAGCTTTATCTGCAATGGATCAGAAATTTTAAACTTAGCAACAGATTGTGTCTTGCCATTGTAGAATGCAACACTTGCTCCAACCTGAGCCGGGTCAATATTTCTCTGTAAAGTAATTGTAGCTTTATCTGGTGAATCAGCTGTTCCAGAAATAATAAGTTTATTGCTTCCACTGATTGAAACATTTAATCCACCATCATCTTTAACAACCATGTTCTTAAGTGAACTATTGGTATCAGTTAAAGTAATTGACTTTCCTGCATCCACTTCATAATCTCCATCAGTAAATGAAGGTGTCTTTTTATAAGCAGCTACATCTGCTTTAATTTCATTCCACAATTTCACTGTCGTAGCGTAATCAGGATTTGTTGGAGTTTCTACATAACACATGTCTGTATGACCTTGGCTTTCATGCAAGGTTTTCCAGATTAATCCTTGGGTAATGGCATACCAGTCTTTGCCTTTTCGACCATCAACTTTTGAACCGAAATACGCAATTAAAGATAGTTCCTTAGCCATCTCTTGTGAAATACCAACTGTACTCCATTCTACATCATTCATGGTGACACCACTTTTAAAGCTTGTAAAAGCATCAATACAAAAAACTTGTTCTCCATTAATGAAAAGTTCTGCTTCATGTTCATCTCGTCTACCTGTGCTAGGATCTGCAAGCCACCATGTCGAATGATTCTTAGCACTTGTTGTATAGGTTTCGGCACGAACACTGATAGGAGTAAAGTTTGAAAATATCATAAGAAATGACATAAAGCTAATGAATATTCCCTTTATTTTTCCTTTCATTTTGTTCTCCTTTCTTTTTTAAGATAAATTCCTTTCATTTTCTAAAAAAAGTGTGATTCCATCACCTCCTTCAACACACTTTTTCGATTAGATTTTTTCATCCGAATAATTTAATCGTAATAGATAATTTAAAGATAAACTTTTAACTAATGCTTTATCTATTGCAAGCATCTCTCTTTTACTTGTTCTACCTAGATATTCTCTTACTCTACGCTTATCAACCGTTCTTAACTGTTCAAGCAGTACGACCGATGGTTCATCTAATGCAGGATTTTCCTTCAATAAGTAATGAGTAGGTAATTGTCCGTTCTTAGAAGTTTTAGATGTAATCATAGCCACTATCAATGTTGGTGCATGTCGATTTCCCGAATTGTTTTGTATTACAACTACCGGTCTACTTCCTCCTTGTTCAGAACCAATTACAGGATTTAAATCCACATAATAAATATCACCTCTGCGATAAACCCAATCTTTATTTAACATACAATATCCTCCTTTCTTGGGTATGTAACAAAAGGCTGTAAATAATATCACAGCCTTTCCTTTTCATATGTGAATCCCATATTTGTCCTTAACACCCCTGGGAAAATAATACGTTTTGTATTTATCGGGAAATCATCAGACGGCTATCAGCTACATAGCTCCATAGGCTTTCGCACCTCCTCGTGGTTCTCACGAAGCCGCCTCCATTGCGTGATCCTATAAACAGGGCTGTGGCTAGACGGAAGTATCATTATACCTGTTGGTTTCATCGCCTTATCAAAAGCTATTTGATATTTACAAGCCAATATGATTTCGCTATTGATATTGTTGAAACAACTACAACTGTTTTTGATTTGTATTCTTCAATACCAGTCATTGCGTATTGCTGACGTGGCTGGCACTTGTTAGCACCTACAACAGGAACGTATCTGATGAATGATTATTCTATTGTCAAGGAACTATTGTAGTTATATCTGACTACACTTAGATTGTAACTGTTCAAAAGTCATTTTTTTATGACCTTGTAGAGTGGATACTCACTCTCTAAGAGTGAGTTATAACCTTTTCAACATTTCAGTAAGTAAAGCAATAACTCTATGTATGATTTCTTTCATGCTTAAATATTTATTTCTTTCTCCAAGAATCAAATAATCAAGTGATACATCTAAAACAACACAAAATTCAACAGCTAAATCTATAGAAATCCCTTTTGAACCTCTTTCGATATTTCCTAGCGTACTTGTTGCTATATTCAATTTTTCAGCCAATTGATCTTGGGTCAAACCTATACTGTTACGCATATCTTGGATTCGTTTTCCACATTTTTTTTGATCGTAATACATTGTTTCTCCTCCATTTCTTGAAATTTTTAAAAAATCAAGAAACTAAGGTGGTGCACGTATACAAATATGAATTACAAAAAAGAAAAAGGACCGAATGAATCTGCATATATATGCAAAAACAATCGCTCCTTGCGTTGGTATCATATTCATTTTTAACCCTCACCTTTCATGCAATGTGTCTTTGCATGAAAAATGTATAAAGTGAGAGTGCTATATATTGTTACATGACAGTCTTCTCATGGTGATGTATTGGTCATTTTAAAGTGATGTGGGCATTTGAGGTATTCTAATAGACTTTTGGAAGTCATTTAGAAGTCTTTTCATTTAAATGCCAAAATCATGTTGCTTTAGTTCAGTTAACAAGTCTTGATATTCTTCATCAATTAATACCTTCTCAGCTGTTCGTAATTCTCCTTTTGCCATTTCTACTGAACCTAATTTATCCATTGCTAAGATCAACCATAAATAAGCTTCTTTATTGGCACTATCAAGTACTAATGATTGTGAGGCATATTTTTGTATATCTTTATAATCATGAGCTTCAAAAAACATCTTTAGAAGTTCATTTGTACTTCCTAAATATTTAGAATGATAATTGGTTTCAGATAAAGTCAACCAATGTTCACCACTCGCTGATGAAAGAATAGTTCCTTTATAAATTTCTACTATTTTCTTTAATAATTCTTTTTTTGCTTCGGTAGATAATGCCGCTTGTGATTCTAACCAGAGTTTTTCAAATTGTTGAATATCAGTGATAATATTTAATTCTGGATTCAACTGATATCCGTATTTTGTTGATACTATCAATCTATCAGATAGCATATCTTTTAATTGTAAATTCAAACGATAAACCAGAGCTTTTACTTTCTTGCTTGGGTTATCAATGATTTCATCTGGCCATATTGCATCACAGATCAATCTAGCTGGATGCGATGTTCCTTTATTCAAAAGCAAGTAAGTTACTAAACGAATAATACTTGGAGAATTCAATTCTTCCTCTCTTAAAACATCCTTTGAAGTTATAATTTCCATAGTTCTAAATATATTGATAACAATATCCTTATTATTTGTTATTTTAGTATTGAATGGTTTATCCTTTTCTGATTGATTCAGCTCATTAAGTGTTGAATACATAACATAAGATATAGTTTGCAAAAATCCAATATGCTCTCTATGCTTTCTTGGATTAACAACAATCAAAATCCCGATGGATTTTTCCAAAATGGAAAAGCTAAATATGAATCAACCTCTACTTTTTTGTACAAATAATAATCATTTGAATTATCATCTTTATCTTTTGAAGCATCCAAACAACTAATTGGATTGCCCTTATGCAATGCTTCAATCCACTCAAGAGGTGGAGTAAAATCTTTCATATCATAATATTTTCGCTCTAGTGTTTCTTTTGTTTTCTTGCTATACCACCACTTCGGTGCCCATTTGTTAAGAAATAAATCAACCTCAACAACACCACACCATTCAGCATCATAAAATTCTGCACCTGCAATCAATGTTCTATTTGCAATTTCTTCTGGATCATCGCTATTATGCACATCACTTTCCAGCTCACAAATATTTTTTTCAAAATCAATAGCATATTCTAAAAATGACCAATCTTTATTTTTTAATGCTTCTTTGATTTCCGTCTTACTTCCCAAATATCTTCCCATATCGACTTCCACCTTTCAAAAAAACCGCAAAAACTATCTATCAATCAGACAGCCTTGCGGTTTATTGATTTATATGGATTGACTGTCTAATCTATTCTATTAGGCAAACCAAGATACTCCATAAAACTTTCTCACTCGTCATTTTTTGTTTGAATATTTGATAATAATGAATCTAGTATATCATTGACAATACATAACATCTGAGAAGTACATCGATTTAATTTCTCTGATATTTCATTATCAATTTTATATTTTGGATAAGCATAGGGACTATCCATTAAGAAATAATCTATACTTTTATCCAACGAACAACTAATTCTCACCATCAATTCTAATGACGGTTTGTTCACTCCGTTTTCAATTGCACTAAGATGATTACTCGTGCAATCACATATTGCAGCAAGATCGGCTTGTGTCAATTTTTTTTGCTTGCGTACTTTTTGAATACGTTTGCCTATCTTGGCATAATCTAATTTTACAAGCTCGTCTTTAACATCCAATAAATCTTGCATTTGTAATCACCTCCGTCCTGTACTTTTATAAGCTTATTATAAAAAATACAGCAGATTATGAGAACAAAGTAACATTTTGAATTTATAAGTATTACTGTGAAATTAGAGAAAATATATTTGGAAATTCATTCCATCAATGTGAATAAATAGAATATTATATGGTTTCATCAAATATATCAGGAAAATCATCACTTTTGATATCTACAACATCCTTTAAATTAATTTTTGTTTTAACAATCTGTAAAAACTTAGTGTTGAGATTTATCTTTGAAACTTTGCCTTCCAATTGAATATATTGACCATTATTATAGTAGATGATTTTAATTATCATTCCATTTTTAATCATCTTAATTTTTCTATCAAGCATGTCCAGATCATCTTCTGATAAAACTTTTCGAGGAACGATAACACGTTCAGTTTCCCTTAATATTTCTCGAAACCCTTTTAAGGCATCAAATGATTGAAATATTTGTGCACGTTGTTTTAAATCTTTAGGCATTATGACCACCTACCAATGTATTACGTTTTCTTTGTGTCGCTTTTTCTTCGAGGTTCATCCCTTTTAAAACAGCATTTTTACCATACTTTAATCGTATTTCAACAAGTGCAGCTTGTACTCTTTTCTCTTTTTCAAGTTCCTCAATATCAGTAAACAAATCGTACTGCTCATAAACTTCATCTACAACGTTTCCAAAGGATATACCAATCTGTCTGATTGGATAATTTGGATTAACAATTCTTTTATATAATCGTACAAACTCCTCAAGCAATCTTTTATATGAGTTTGTAGTAACAGAAATTTTGCAACTCCCATGTGATGCTTTAATGACATTTTTTGAATAGCCTATATACAAGCTGATATGATTTGTTACCAAATGCTTTTCAGTTAATGTCAGCACATTAGATTCCACCATTTCTTTCATAATTAAAAAAGCATCTTTGTAATTGTAATCCTCAAATAATATCTGGGAATTTGAAACAGAATTTGTCTTTGGTTTATATGCTTTTATATCAGAAATTCTAACCGGTTCAATCCCTTTAGAATGATCTATCAAGTATTCTGCATTGATTCCAAATAATTTATAAAGTATTTTTTCTGGATAATGAGCAATACCATACATATCATCAATACCAAGCATACCTAATCGCTTGGCAGTACCTGGCCCAATCATCCAAAAATCTGTTAATGGCTTATGATGCCACAATAACTGTTTATACAAATCTTCATCAAGATATCCCATATTGTCTTTAGCATGTTTCGCAGTGATATCAAGAGCAATTTTAGCCAAATATAAATTTGTTCCAATGCCTACTGTGGCAGTTATTCCTGTTTCATTGAAAATATCATTTAGTATCATTTGTGCTATTTGTTTTGGATTCATCTGATACATTGACGTATAAGATGTAATATCCAAAAAAGACTCATCAATGGAATAGACATGAATATCGTCTTTTGAAATATACTTCAAAAAAATACCATAGATCTTAGCAGAATATTTCATATATAAGCTCATTCTTGGTGAAGCAGTAATGTATTCAATATCTTTTGGTATCTCATAAATTCTACCTCTGCTCTTAACACCATGTTTTTTAATAGCTGGAGTAGCAGCTAATGTGATAGCACCATTTCCTCTTGTTGGGTCAGCAACTACTAGATTAATCTCGAAGGGATCTAAACCTCTTTCAACACATTCTACACTTGCATAAAAACTCTTTAAATCAATACAAAGATATATATTACTCATTACCATCAACTCCTTCAGTGCTATTATTATAAACACATAAAATATACATAATCAACACCTTTATGTATATTTTGATTATATTATTTACTTAAACCCTTTAAATTGGTGTCATAATACTATATAATAAAATTCAAGAAAGGATTGATATTATGGAACTTAAAGATATTATCAAGGAATATAAAAATCGTTATCATATGAACAACAAAGAATTGGCAGAACAGTTTGGTGTTTCTCATAATACTGTATGCAGATGGCTGAGAGGAGAAATTAAAAGTCTTCAAGATGATACCGCACAGAGAATGAGCAGTATCATGGGATTTGATGTTCAATCTTTTTTACAAGGTACAGTCGTAGATTTAAAAAAACCAGTTCTTGGAATGGTCAAAGCTGGTTATGACATGTTTCTTGATCAAGACTATCTTGGAGAAGAAATCGTTTCTTCCGAAGAATACAAATCAGGTGATTTTTTTCTGAAAGTAAAAGGTGATTCTATGAAAGATTCTGGAATCATTGAAGGAAGTCTTGTTTATGTAAAAGCAACTAATGTTGTGAGAAATGGTGACATTGCAGTCGTTTGCGTTGACGATGAAGTTACCATCAAATTTTATGAAAAAAGAAAAGATGAAATTGCTCTTATTCCTAGCAACTCATCTTATGAAACTAAAGTATTCAATCCAAAAGAGGTATCTAAACATAATATCAAAATCATTGGAAAAGTATTGTTTTGCAAAACAACTTTCTAGTTTCTACTCTCTGCTTTTCCCATACTCATAATTGACAAAGTTGCATGATTTTTTACAACTTAATATAATTGGGTACGAAGGGAGGAGTTTAAATGGATAAAATAATCAAAGATATTTTTGAAACTTACATAAATCTTGATATCTATCAAGAAAGGATTCATGATAATCCAGACTATGTTCAAGCAAATGAAAATGTTGGTGTTGCCGAAGACAATATATTATTAAAACTAGAAAAAAAATATAGCAAAGAGATAGCTGAAAGAAATAGCAATCAGCTTTTTGATGCATATATGGAACTAAGTAATGTTTATCGTTACCATGATTTCTCATTTGGATTCATGACCGGCATTATACTTGGTATGCAAATGAAAAATCCTGAAAACAATGAATTTATTCAATATTGCAAAGAGAAACTAATTTCTAATACTGATATAGAATTCTAAAAGTTCCACAATATATAATAAACTAAGATTCATCAAGATGCTTCAAACTTTAAATTTATCTCGAAAAAAGACTATGTATTTAAATGATACTTTGTCTTTTTTCATTTTTGTCTAATTTAATACAGATTATTCAATAAAATAGACAGATTCTTCTTTATCAAAAGAAACCTGAAGTATTACTACAAAATCATCAAAAATCATATTTTTATTTTGCGGTTACTAGATATTTATTGATAAATACAACCTTCTGCTACATTTTATTATCACCTGCATTAACTATATTCCAATTTGAGAAAGCATTCTTAGATTTTATGTATGTAGATTCTTGCACCGCCAAACACAGTAATTTACTTGGACGGCTCATACCAACATAAACGCACTTACGACTACGTTCTACATCTGCTCCTTTACCTAATTTTCCAACTCCTAAATATGGTAATACACGTTTTATATCTGATGAACGATTTTTCTCAGTTTCCACATACAATGTCGCATCATGAGTTTCACCCTTACAACCATGAACTGTATCAAATACAATCTTTCTCTTGTAAGTTTCATCAAAAATAACATTATCCTGTGACTTACAATCAGTCTTTAGAATGGATTTGTCCAAATAATAAGAAGGAATTTTTGAAAACACATCCGTTTCATCGATTTCTTTACCAATAATTTCATTTGCTAAGTCAACTATTGCATAATTTATTTCATCAACATTATAATCTCGCATCTTAGATAGCTTAATCAAACAATTCGTATATAAATCATAATACTTATCAAGAAGAATCTTTCTTATAGAGATTATCGTATATTTAGAATCTGATTCAGAATCCATTATCTCCATAAAATCAAACAATTTACATAAAATTTTACGGACTTCTTTTTCAACTGAATAGAGTTTCCCTTTTTCTAATTCGTTCGCAATCATATAAATATGATTCCAATATCTATTCAAATTTCTTATATTTTGTTTCGAATCAAATCCATCCCAATAATCTCCAATTTTCAATCCTTTCAATTCTTCACGTTTTACGAGCCCTACAACTTTATAGACACCATTTGAATCATATAAATTGTATTGATTTAGCACATTAATAAATGTCTCAATAACTTTATTCCTTGAATCATTATTAAAAACAATCAACGTTGGGATATACTTCAAGCACCCCTTTGATGATTTTATTTCTCGATTACCGGTTCTTAGATTTACCAAAAAATCAGCAATTTCTTGTCCATATCTATTAGAACAGAGCATTTCAATACAATCTTCATCTGGAGTCCATCCTATTTCTTTGCTATCTTCTGAGCTATATATAGCCTGATCCGGATCTCCGATGTGAAATACACAAGTTTTATTCTTTTCAAATAGTTTATTTAAAACTTGTCGTTGTAGTAAATCGCAATCTTGATATTCATCTACAAATACATATTGAAACCTCTTAGCAAATAAGTCCGTATATTCTGAAGACAAATTTGAAATTGCTTCCGTTGCATATTTATATGCATCAGAATACGTGATGATTCCTTCCTCTTTTAATAATGATTCTTTTGCTTGAATATATTGACTTACAGAAGCAGAATTTTTCCCTGCAATAGCTCGATTTTGCCCTCTAACAAACAACCCATCATTATCAAAATATAAATTTTGAATATAGTTTACTTGGCTACTAAATTTATTAGAACCGTTTTCAACTTGAAACTTTATAAAATAACGCAATTTATGATATGGAGAAGTTTTACGCTTATCACTCCAAATCAAATTATAAAAATGATTTGCATAGGTGACATCATCAACAACTTGTATGGAAGTTGTTGATATATTCTTCAAATACGGTTTTGTGACATATTGATCAATAAAGGCTTGTATTGTTCCTACATAATTAGGATAGCTCATTAGCTTATCGGCATATTTGTTTAGTTTTGTTTTTATTTCATTAACCGCAACATTTGTATGTGACAAAACACATACCCCAGTTCCATTAGGAAAAGGCATTCTTTCGGCTAATATCTTGAGCTTTGCAAGTAGTACTGTCGTTTTACCACTTCCAGGGCAAGCTACAACTTCGGATGATTTCCAGCAACGAATAACTTTTCTTGCATCTTCAGGAAAATAACATGATTTAGGTAACAAAATTTTTTCTATATCTTTTATTTCATCATCAGATATATGAATATCACCCATTCAATCATCATTCCTTTCTACCGTTGTTAACTGAATATTCTATAGCATCCACCAAGTATTTAATATAAGGATCCTTTACAATTTTATTCATTAACTTTTCTTTTTTTACCTCATCAATTTTGTATTGATATAAATCAAGATCAAACATATCTAATTCTGTGACTCCTTCAGGAAGAATAGAAATATTCATTTTGATTAAAGCAGCTAAACATTGGGCAACTATTGCCTTTAAACCGCTTTTTCCTGTATTATCTAACATCAAATGATACATTTTATATGCCTTCTCTGTCGGTGTTAACCCAACCCATTGCTTTTGATCATCCTCAATTTCTTTTTCTATTTCCGCAAGCTTTTCCTTAGTAAGGGTATATTTATCACTATTTTTTATTTTTTTGCCACAGCGAATTGCTTTATGAAATACATCTTGAAGGCAGCTTAATGCCAAACAATATTCCAAGGTCCATCTCGGTGTAATATAACCTCTTACAGAACCCATAGTATATATACTTTCTTTTCTGACTACCGTTTCTTCTGATTCTTCTATTTTCTCATCAAAAAACTCTTCTCCACCTTCATTTTTATATTCAGGTTTAATATCACAATCGGTAATAACTGATATAGGAACATTGATATTTTCGCCATTATTTCTTAAAAAAATCCTAGAAAATCTTAAAAAAGCAGTACTTCCCACATTTACTATAGAAACACCATGTTTTTCAAGTGGACAATCTATAACTTCAGCTAAAACAGGGAGCAAAAGATTTTCAGCATCGCCTTCAACCATTAAAATTCCTCTTGCAAAGAATAAGTTTGCTTTAGTAGCATCTAAAAATCTTTGTAAAAACAAATAATCTCCTTTTTCCAATTTAGTATTCTCGTATGACATATCGTAACCTGTTTTATTTTTAAGTAATATCACATTTTTTAGATTTATTTTTGAAGCAAGAATTGTACTATGAGTAGATATGATAATTTGTGTGCCTGTTTTATCATATTCTTTCTGCAAATAATCTATTAATCTAAGTTGTGCTTGTGGATGCAGATGAGCTTCTAATTCTTCAATTAAAGCTAATCTTAATCCTCCCGAAGTGTCAGAATTTAACAACAATAGCTCAGCTGCAATAAATAATAAATTCAGTTCTCCTAATCCCGGATTTATTTCTGAAACAACTAATGAAAGGCTCTCTAATATTTTTTTTAATTGAATGTCAGCAACTTTCACCTGTGCTTCCGAGGCAGTATCAGGAACATTGAAAGATGATAAACTATTTTTTATGTTGTCCAAAACCATTTTACCTTCTTCTTTAGTAAAATAGTTTTCTATATCCTGATTAGCTTTTGAAAGAATGTCTTTTAGTTTATGTTCTTCCTTGTTAACAAATAAAGAATGTCCTGATAATATCTGTGCTAATCTTGAGTTTCTACCAGATCTCATTTCTCGTTCGGCATCTCTTAGTGGTTTTAAATACACGGCTTTAAGTAATTCTTTTGCTTTTCCGTTTAAAACGATACCATCTTCAAGAGAACCTACTCTTAATTCAGAATAGATTCTATTCTTATCTTTCCATGCACGATAGCAGAGATGCATAGAATAATTAGTTTTCTCTCCACAATGTTCAAAACATAAATATTCAATAAAGTTTTTCGCTTCATTTTGAGAAAAATTATCTATTACACATTTAATTTTAAATTCATTTATAACATTTCCATCTTCATCTACGTAAAAGTCTTCATCTATCGGACGAACATATTCATTGCTTTGAGTAAGAAGAACAAGTTTAAGGGAATCAATGATTGCTGTTTTCCCCGAGTCATTTTCACCTATTAGTGCATTTAATCCTTTGTGAAAAGAAACTGATAATCCCGGTGATTCACCCGAGGATTTAAACTGTCTAAAATTATAGAGCTCCAATTTTGAAACAATCATATGGCTCCTCCTTCTATATGTTTTTTGTTTAAGACGATTGATGTTTTACATTTCCATTTGTTCATATTGAACTCTATTATCAATTAAGTATTTAAAACTAGAATTCAAGCGTACTTCATCGTGTGAAATTAATACATAAGTCCAAGGTTTACCTTCATTTTCAGCATTCCATTCGGAAACGGCTTTGCAATATTCTCTCGCAGCCTTTGCTTTTTCAATGACATCTTTACTCTTAAGCTCGTTATTTGCTTTTGTCTCAATCATAAAAATATCATTATCGGTTTCTACAATGAAGTCAGGTTCATATCTATTCATACCACCCGGACCGTAATAAATATTGAACTGCTTTGGTGAAGGTCTCATCCATTTATTTACTGTTTTATCATTCTCTAAAATAATTGCAAATTTGCGTTCTGTATCACTGTCAAATTTGTATAATGTATGGCAAGCTTTTTTAAATCCATTAAATACCTTCGAACGAACTTCACTTGCTGGCATAGTTGCTCTTAAGTCGTATATTTCATCAGATTTAATTTTGCCACCAAATCCTGTTTCGATACGAGAAAATGGTCGCATTTCTGTAGCACGATACTTAACTTCATTTGTATAAAAGTGTTGCATCATTTGAGAATAAATTAAATCGGCAATAGTTGTTTGACGCTGATACATAACCTCTACTGCGTCTTCTTCTGATAAGTAGGTACAGAAATGAGCCTTTGCTTCACCGACAAGTTTATAAAGTAAATCGGCACAAGCAGAATAATCTACATTTTCATGAACGATGATATGTCTTACAATCTCGTTTTCAGCCGAATCCACCCTTGTGGTCGCCGCTATCTCAGGATTATGTTCAAAAGTTTCTCCACCTTCACGAAGTTCAGTTCCAACCATAGATTGACTTGATGGATGCCAATTCATGCTTCTTGTTTCCAAGTCAAAATCTACAAATCCTTGTTTTACTTCATTAAAAGGTTGAACAACAGTTTGAGGAATCGGAATAATGCAATCCGTTAATGCTTGAACACAAGTTTCGATTGCTTTTTCAACAACTGATGTCAATGTTTCCGGTTGCAAATTCATGTGTGGAAACTGTCTGATTGTTTCGGCTACAACAGTCTTGTGAATAGTTTCTCGTATTTCCGGGTCTTTTACAGCATTAAAAGTTTTAACCTGACGATTTAACTCGGTAACACTCTTTGAAGTATATGAAGCAACAAACTGAGCGACTTCTTTTACCTGTTCTTCCACTTTTGGTTTTTCCTGTTCTGTAGTAACAGAATAGGTAGGAGTCTCCATCAATGTCATTGCTAATTGCTCTGTAAAACTTACATCTTCAACAATATGGTCGTAAGTAGTTGGCATTTCAATTGTTTCTTTTGGACCTTCTGTTTGAGTCTCGGTTTCGTCAATATAATATACTTTTCTAACAAGTGATTCCGGATCATTTGCTAAATTTATAATAGCTTCATACTTATCGTGGCTCACAATAGATAAACGGTCAACCTCATCAACACCAGTGCGTTCACCATATGGAAGACGAAGTCCACGTCCAATTGTCTGCTCTGTTAAAGTCTCAGAAGCTGATGCTCGCAATGGGATAATCGTATAAAGGTTTGTTACATCCCATCCTTCTTTCAGCATATTAACATGAATAACAATTTCAATCTTATTCTCCGGATTTTCTAACGACAACAGCTGTTCAATATTTTCGTCCTTCTCAGCTCCTCGCTGTGCAGAGTTGATTTCCATAACTTTATGGGTATTCAAATTTTTTCCGGGTCCCGGAAATTTAAGCCAAACTTTACGGGTGTAACTTTCCGGGTGCTCTTTATTGACTTTCCGGGTGAAATTTAAGGGAGAAAGCATGTTGCTATTCTCCCTTTTTTCCTTTCATATTATAATTCTAGTGTCAGCTTAAATTATCTGTTTGAAAGGAGGTTTTCACCATTCTTAATTTTATCAAAAAACTTCTTGATTTAGAAGATGATCCTAATATTATTGTCACTGATTTTAAAGTTGATGGTAATCATAAAATCATTTCTCTTGAATACAGACTGTGTGATGTATATTGTATTGATTGTGGTCATAAAATGCGTGTCAAAGATGTCTATACTCGCAAAATCAAACATTCTATACTTCAGGATAACTCTCATCTTATCCTTGAATACAAGCAGCGTTCATGGGTTTGTCCGGTATGCAAAAAACGTCATACACCTCATGTGAAATTTGTTTCCAGATATAAACAAATTTCAAATGTAACTACATATCTTGCTGTTAATAAATTATCTGATCTTACTTTATCAGTTTCTGCTGTTGCTGATGATTTTGGTATCTCTGATACCTCTCTTCATAATTTTTTTCTTCAGCACGTCAGTATGAATCGTCTTCCGTTTCCTGAAATTATTTCCATTGATGAAGTATTCACCAATTTTAGAGATGACTGTAAGTATTCATTGGTTATTATGGATTTCACTACTCATGATATCATTGATTTCTTGCCTTCAAGACGCGAGGAATATACGAATTCCTATTTTATCTCTATTCCCATAGAGGAAAGAAATAATGTCAAGTATATTATTTCTGACATGTATGAGCCTTATCTCAATTATATGAATCGATATTTTCCTAATGCTGAGACTTCTATAGATTCATTTCATGTGATTTCCTGGCTAATCAATAGAATTCAGTCATATATTAGAAAACTTATCAGAAAATACGAAAATGACAGGAAATCGGATGAATACTATCTTTTAAAGCACAAGGATTGGATTATTCTTAAAAATGATGATCATATCATAGAAATCGATAATCCCAAGAAAATGGACAAACATTTCAACTGTTACATGTCGACTGATTCCTACAGAAGAAGATTTTATGCCATTGATTCCAATCTTAAGACAATACATGACCTTAAAGAAAAATATATATCATTCAATAATGAAAATCATACATCAGAGGATGCTATTGAAGAAAAACTTGATAGTCTAATTGATGAATATATAAATTCAGGTATAGATATATTTATTGAATTTGCCAAACTTCTAAAGGATAAGAAAAGAGAAATAATACATTCATTTGTAATGATGCCTTCACTAGATAAAACTGTCAGATTATCGAACGGAGCTATGGAATCCTTCAACAGGAAACCAAAGGATTTAAAAAGACTTGCAAGAGGCATTGAAAACTTTGAATTCTTTAAGCAGCGTGTTCTATTCAGCGAAAGATCTTCAAAAGTTATTCTTGCTCAGCCAAAAACATTCAAAGAAATACAAAACAAAACAGATAAAAAAAGAGGAAAATATAAAAAGCATAAATAAATGGATGATTTGCTGACTAAAAATAAAACACGAGCTCAACACCCACATCAGGCTCGTGTTTTACCCGGAAAGTTTAAAAAACTGACCCGGAAAGTTAAATTTTCAATAATTTTATAGAATAATTTTTTTAATTTCACCCGGAAATTATTTGATTACCCGTTTTATCCGGAAAGTTTAAAAAACTGACCCGGAAAGTTAAATTTTCAATAATTTTATAGAATAATTTTTTTAATTTCACCCGGAAATTATTTGATTACCCAACTTTATCTGCATAGTAACCATTAAAGAAATCGTTTGATTTTATATACTTCATTATTTCCTTAGAATGGTCAGTATCTCTAGCAACCACTAGAACAAAAGGCTTTACAACAGGTTTATTGAATGTACGAGCGTAAATTTCAAGTTTACTCTTAGTATCTTCATGCAAGCGAAGACCATCATTTAATTTCTCATGGTCAAGCTGTTGTGCTGTATATTCTTCTGGTCTAAAATCCTTACGAGTAAAGACAGCTGGAACTTTAACATATTTTTCATCATTCAATGCATGAGCTAGTGAATATTCGTATATAACATTTTTAAATGGTATTTTCTTTGAACCCTTTTGAATCTGTGGTGTTGCTGTCAGTTCTACACCAAGAATAGGACGAAGTTCATTGATAACATCAAAGCTCTTGTCTGCATGGTAGTGATGACTTTCATCCATGAATATACATAAATCAGGAAGTGATTGAAGATATGAAAAATAAGATTCACCAAGCACTTCGCTTAATCTTTTGATTCTTGCAGGTTGTCCAGCTTTTACTTTACTATCTGAGTTCAGCTTTGAAATATTAAATACATTGATTGTAACATCATTAACAAATGACTGCATTTGTCTAAATTCATCATAGTTCTCACCATCTACAATACGTGGCGGATCAACAAACAAATCCAATCCTTTAAATACATACTTAGAATTTGATGGATTTCCAAGGTCTGCCTTTAGTTTTCTATAAATTGTAAGATTCGGTGCCATTACAAAAAAGTTTTTAATGCCTTTTTCATAACGAAGGTACGCAATACAAGCACCCATAAGTCTTGTTTTACCGATACCTGTCGCTAAATTCAAATATAGCTAATTTTGCTTCTTTAAATGTTGTATACGTATTTACATTTACTTCTTCTTTTTTTAATATGGCATTGAAGCTTTCCATACTTGCATTATCATAAGGATAACCTTTTTTACTGTAAGAATGTTTTACATTATTTTCCAGTAGCATTTTTTCATATTCTTTTGATGTATATTGACTTCCTAAATCTGAATGAAATATCATTCCTTCTGTTACGCCTCTTGCAGCTTTTGCTTTTTCAAATGCTGATATTACTAATTCTGATGTCATATTTTTTCCATACGACCATCCTATTATTTTTAAATCAAATAAGTCCATAACTATTGCAAGATATGTCCAGCCTGTTTCCTTTGTATAAATATATGTTATGTCTCCAACCCATTTTTCACTTGGTTTCTCTGCATTAAAGTTTTGTTCTAGTAAATTTTCTTTGTTTTTATCATCCACTTTTTTGTTTCCATTATGATTAAATTTTTTTACTGTAATACTTCTTAATCCTAATACTTTCATCCTTCTTGCTACTCTTTTTTGACTTACTTTAATTCCTTGTTTATTCAACACTTTTGTGATTTTGGGTGAACCATATCTTTTTTTAGATTTTTCAAATTCCTCTATTATTTTTTTATCCAATTCTTCATTTGCTTTTTTATATGAATTTTCTTTATTTTGTTTATGATAATAATACACTGAATGATGCAATTTTACCGCTTTACACAATGTTCTTATATCATACATATCTCTTAATTCATCTATAAATTTCACTTTATCTTCTGTTGTCTTGAGAATATGGCTAGTGCTTTTTTTAATATTTCATTTTCTGTTTTTATTTCTTGATTTTCTTTTTGCAATTTTAATATTTCATCATTAGTTGTAACTTCTCCTGTAGATGTTTTTATTTTTCCATATTTTTTAATCCATGCTCTTACATTTCCTTCTGATGTGCCATATTCTCTTGCTAATTCTGATTTGTTTTTGTTTCCATTTTCATATAATTCTACAATTGTTTTTTTAAATTCCTCTGTATATGTTTTCATATATTAGACACTCCTTTTTACATTTACATAATATTATATCATGTTTTGGCCGATTCGTAAAATTTTGTGTCTATATATCTATTCTAACACCATGTGTAACATATACTATTGTTGCTCCAATACTCTTATGTAGTTTTTTTATTTCGAATCGCAACTGATTCCTGAGAGCTGAATCAAGATTAGATAACGGTTCATCCATTAAAAGCAAACTAGGTTTTCTCACCAATGCTCTAGCTATCGCAACTCGTTGCTGCTGGCCGCCGGACATTTCGGCAGGTTTTCGTTCAAGAAGGTCATCGATCCCTAATTCAACGGCGATGCTCTTGACAGACGAGTCGATATCCTTTTTTTATAATGAGCATTTTGTAATGGAAAAGCAATATTTTCATATGCCGTCATTGTAGGGTATAATGCATAGTTTTGAAACACCATGGCTATGTTTCGCTTTCGAGGTGGAGTATCATTTGATTTAACCCCATCTATGTATAATTCTCCAGCTGATATTGGAATCATCCCAGCGATGAGATTCAATATAGTGGTCTTTCCACACCCTGATGTTCCTAGAAGGACTATGAACTCACCCTTCTCTACAAAAAAAGAAATATCTTTAAGAACAGGCTTGCTCTCTTCATAACCAGCATATATATTATAAAGTTCTAGCTTACTCATGCTTTCTCTTTTTCCCAACATTTTTGTGTTTTGCAAAAGGATGTCTCTTCGAACTTGCTCTTCCTGTAAATGAAGATTTTCGCACGCTTCCGTTTGAATTCTCAGTTCCATTTACAGTCCGATTTGCTGTTTTCTTTCCCTGCCTGTTGTATTCGCTAACTAGTTGTCCACAAGCTGCTTTGATTCTATTTCCACGGGACTCTCTAAGCTTAACCTCTAAGCCAGCATCCTCCAATCTTGTTTTAAACGCAACTAACTGCTGCTTGTTTGGACGTTTAATGCGACTATTCGATGTTTCGTTATACTGAAGAAGATTAATCAACACATTCTTTCCTCTAAACCACTTTCCTAACTGTCTTACATCGCTTGAACGATCATTTAACCCCGGAATAAGCAAATACGCTATAGTGACTTTTCTGTTGTGCCTTTCGGAATAAGAAAGTACGGTTTCCACAACTTTTCTAATATCATGTCCTTTCATATGGGGCATGACAATGTCACGAGTTCTCTGATCTGTTGCGTGAAGCGAGAGAGTCAACTGTATTTTCAAATGTTCTTCTCTTATTTTTTTAAGTTGCTGTAGCGGCCCGACTGTTGAAATTGTGATTCCATCTGTAGGAAAATTCAATCCATCCCTATCACGTAGAATATGTATCGCCTTAACCAGATTATCATAATTGAACAGTGGTTCACCCATCCCCATAAAAACAATTCGATTGACTTTTTCTCTAAGTAGTACAATCTGCTGAACAATTTCGGATGGAGTTAAGTTACGGATAAAACCGTTTTTCCCAGATTCGCAGAAAACACATCCAACGGGACATCCTACCATTGTACTTACACACACTGTAGTACCGGTTCTTCTTTGAATACAAACAGTTTCAATGCAATAATGGTCACATAATTCGAACGCATATTTTCTTGTGTCGCCACCATTAAAAACATCTTTCACCTTTATAGTTTGATAACTTAATTTCGATGTGCCTTTATAAATAGATTTAAACAGCTTTTTTGCTTCGGTTTCCCCAATTACATCCACCATCTCGGATAGTGTATAATTATAGGGGTCTATTTTAATCATTTCCGCTGTCAAATTCTGGTTTGCATCCATTATATTACTCCTCCTTAACAGTCATTAACATACTGCAAAATACAGCTTCGTATTTCGCAAAATTATTGAATTGACGATACGCTAAACTTGATTCGTATGTTTCTCGCACAGTTTCTAATATACCTTATCATTATTATAGCAAATTATGTATGTCTTGTCAAGATAGGTGGATTGTTTTTTTATTGTTTCCATAATTACTTATACTGAACGATGATTAATTGGAGGTTTTAATGAATGAGCAAGAAAACAGCTTATAAACGCAGGGACGGACGCTGGGAGTGCCGTATATCTATGGGCAAAGATGAGAACGGCAGACGTGTATGATATGTACCCCCTTTATCTGTACCGTCTATAACAGAATTCAAACGTGGAATGCAGTGTGTATAACAATGATTACCCAATTCTATTCCTATATATCTTCTCCCCATTTTATGAGCCACAGCAGCTGTAGTTCCCGAACCCAAAAACGAATCTAAAACTAAGTCACCAGGATTAGTACTCATAGAAATAATTCGTTCTATCAAATGCTCAGGCTTTTTACTATTCTTAAATGCAACACCAGCACCTTCATTATTTAGTCCTGTTGTTTTAATATCAGTCCATAAATCACAAGGGTTGTAAGATAAATAATCCTGAGCAAATAATACTTGTATTCGTGGCTTTCTTTTTTCTAAATCATAATCACCTTTAATAATATATAATTTATTTTGGGTTGTTTGGTGAATAAAAAATATATTCTTGCATTTACTATTGCGTGATTCGTTAATCTGAGCAGTAGTGCCACCACCCATTGAAACTGTTTGAAATATTCTATTTGCATTCTTGTAATTAAATTCAACTTTATCTTTTGTTGATTTTAATCCATTATTTTTATATACCTCACTTAGCGATATATATTCTGCCTTGTCCAAATACTGTTGACATAATTCAACCTCCTCAACAGTATAAGTTTCACTATTCATGACATCATGAATATAAGCAAGTTCTTCATCACTTATATTAGTCATTACCGTTTTATATTCATCATCCCATTTTTCTTTAGGAATTCTAAGTTCATTTAATTTTACATTTTCCTTTTTATATACCAAAATATACTCTTTAAGTTTGGGAAGCCTCTTTTCTACATGAGCCATTTTCGTTCCGGATGCTTCTGACATTTTAACAACAATACAATTTACAAAATTTTTTCTTAAAAACACTTCATCCATTAATAAACGAAGATATGGTTGTTCATTATCATCAATTTGTATATAAATTAATCCATCATTTGATAGAAGATTCTTCAATATCTCAAGTCTGTTTTTCATTAAGCTTAACCATATCGAATGCTCTAAGTTATCATCATAATGTTCAAATGCTGTTCCTGTATTATACGGTGGGTCTATATAAATACATTTTACTTTTCCTGTATACTGTTGTTCCAATGCTTTTAATGCAAGTAAATTATCTCCGTGAATAAGCATATTTTCTGTGTTAGGATCGCCATAATCTTTTGAAGAATCATGAAGTAATATACGAGGCTCTACTGCCGGTTCTTTACCTTTTCCAATCCAAGTAAGTTCTAACTTTTGCATTTGCAATTCCTCCGTTATTTAATCTTAAAGCCAATGGTCATAATATGAGTGATTTTACTATTGCCCTTTAGTTTTTCACGAATTTCATCTTGAAGACGTTCATTCATTTCATCAATTTCATCTTCACGTTTATTAATATCACGTTCCATTGTTCTACGTTTTTTCTTCATTTTTTCTAGTTCATCTTTTATTTCAAGCATTTCTGAAAGTGGTAAATTTGTGCTTGCCCTAAACTCTTTATTTTTTTCAGTGATAGCTTTCTTTAAATCTTTCAGTTCACGCTTAAGACCTTCTTTTAAATCTTCACTATAAGCATCTAACTTATCACATTCTTCTAGATAATATTTTTTATTATTCTCTTCAACTTGTTGTTGTTGATAAGCGATAAGTTCCTGCCTAAATCTAATGAAACTATCAGATTCTGCTTGACAGTTACCAACAACAGTTCCACGAAGTTCCATCATTGAATTGATAAGTTCCTCATCAAGCAAAGTTCCATCATCACATTTAACGGTAAATATCAAATGTTCTTCTTCTCCAATACCCTCATAGGATACTTTGTCCATTGATAGCATACCTTTTAATCCAATATGTGAATCAAAGAAAGCTATATGCCTATTTTTATTACCAGAGTAATCAAACTCAATCGTTACCGGAGAAAGTTCAGTTTTATTTGCTTCATCTAACCAAGCCGAATATAATTTATCATCTTTTCTAAGAAATATTTCTCCTGATGTTTCTGCTGATTTCCAATCAAGATTGTATATTTTAAATTTTCCATCATTGTCTACACGGAAACGAAGTTGGTCAAGTGGCTCAACTCTTTTTGCTCCATGCATAAGGAAAAAGTAATAAAGCCAGCGAGTATATTTGTCCATACTTGCAACTGTACTTGTCTGACAATCTTTAAGTTTCGCAGCTACATCCTCATCAAAGTTTTCTAAAATTGTTTGACGGGCTTGTGTCATTTTTTCATTGATTGCTTCAGCCATTTCTTCTTGCAATTCGTCAAATTCTTGAGTGATTTCATCAGATGTTTTGCATTTCTGATAAATTCCAGCAATACGTTTTTCAAAGTCAACACCTGATTCAATAGAACCGAGAACTTCATCGGAAGAGCCGAACACACCACTAAACAATCTAAATTTTTGATCGAGTAATTGGTATACTCTTACATCAGCTGCGTTTTTTCTATTAAGGAAGTTTATCACTACAACATCATTTTTCTGTCCGTACCTATGACAACGACCAATTCTCTGTTCAATTCTCTGTGGATTCCATGGAAGATCATAATTTACGAGCAAACTACAAAATTGAAGATTTATCCCTTCAGCTGCCGCTTCTGTTCCAATCAAAATGCTTGCTCTATCTCTAAATTCTTCTACGACTGCTGCCTTAATATCGGCAGTTCTAGAACCTGAAACTCTTCCGTCATCCTTATGGCGATCTTTCCATTCGTTAAGAATTCTTTTAGAATCAGCGTCACTATTAGAGCCATTAAGAAAAACAATTTGACCAGCATAACCATTGTTGGACAACAGATTATATAAATAATCTTGTGTTCTTCTTGATTCTGTAAAAATAACAGCTTTTCTTTTTCCACCAAGTTTTTCTGTTTCATCAAAACCTTTATGTAATGCAGTTAAAAGATTTTCACCTTTAGAGTTTTCAGTAATGCTTTGTGCTAACCTAGCGTATTCTTCAAGCTGTGCAAGTTCTTGCATAATACCTTCTCGATCTCGAATCAATTCAGCAGTTGTGTGTTCTTCTTCAAATGATTCTGTTAATTCGTCAATAGTATCATAATCTTCAATATCCAATTCACTTTCAACGCCTAACAAAAGATTATTCAAGCGTTCTATTAGTGAATTAAGTGTTCCAGAAATTGCAAATGAAGATGAAGCTAATAATTTTCTAAGAACCATAGTGATGAGTGTACGCTGACCTTCTGGAAGTGCATATAATTTATCAGTCTGTAAATAATCAGAGATAAAATTATATAGTTTTTCTTCATCAGCCGAAGGTGTGTATTCTTGCAATATTGGAATTCTATTTGTGTATCGAACATATTCTGTTACTTGTGAACGGAGTGTTCGTTGACAAAATGAATGTAATCTTTTTCTTAAGTTACGATTACGAATTTCAGTATTATTAACTGCAACATACATTTCTCTAAATGTTTTCGCATCTCCAAAAACATGGTCATCGATAATACTTACCAAGCCATATAGCTCCATAAGATTGTTTTGCAGCGGAGTAGCTGTTAACAACAGTTTCTTTCTTCCGCTTAAAGCATTCTTAAGTCTGTTACCGGTAACATTACTTTTTTTGTATACATTTCTAAGACGATGAGCTTCATCCATAATTACCAGATCCCAATTTACAGCTTTCAATTCAGCCGCCTTTCGGGATGCAAAATCATATGAACAAATAACTACCTTATTAGAAACTTCAAATGGATTTATTGATCCATTTTTTCTAAGACGATTAAATTCTTTTGACTCCATGAGAATAGAATCGATATAAAATTTATCTTCAAGTTCTTGTCTCCACTGCATTCTAAGAGACGCAGGCACAATTAGAATTATTTTTCTTTTTCGTTCAGCCCAATATTGTGATAAAACAAGACCCGCTTCAATAGTCTTCCCAAGTCCAACTTCGTCAGCTAAAATCGCACCGTTGCTTAATGGTGATTTTACAGCAAACATTGCAGCATCTACTTGATGTGGGTTTAAATCAACCTTTACACCGGATATAGTTGAAGCTATTGATTCAAAGCTTGACTGCGGTCTTTTTAATTGTATTTGTTCAGCAAAATATCTTGATTGATGTGGAGTATAATTAACCATAAAATCACTTTACTCCTTTATTCATCTTCCGTTATCTCTAAAATATCTGACACATCACATTTCAATGCGATACATATTTTTTCAATAATATCCATATTTACATTTTCATTTTTCCCAAGTTTAGTTATAGAAGCAGCACTAATCCCTGCAAGCGACTGCAAATCCTTTTTCTTCATATCTTTATCAATTAGTATCTTCCAAAGTTTCTTATATGTAACTGCCATCTTATCCACCTCTCGAAACATTATCATTGCTTTTTATTTTGTTCTCTATTTTAGCATATTATTCTCCGTTTTTCAATTACTATTCCTTTATTAAAAGTAATATTCTTGCGAACACATGATTTTTATTATATTTCTAACTCTAATCACTTTTTCATAGTATTTCACAAACTGGGCCAGCAGTGTAAACTTGTCCAAGTTCACTCATTTTTGAGAATTTGCCTTTTTGCCAAATTTCAAAAATCACTGGTTGGGGAATACCCCAATCCCCTTGAAATCATCACTTATAAGTGATGGCTACGCATTCATTCTGAACGCTAAAACATAACTTCCAATAACGAAAAAAAGGATCGTTAAATTCATTAGTTGAATTTCTATCCTTTAAATTAACGATGTACTTTATTCATTTCTTTATCATATTTAGAATCTTCTCTTAAAAATTCCTCTACATTCTTTTGAGCCTTTTTATATTCCTGCATTAAAGAACGTGCCTTATAATATTCTGAAGATAAGTTTTTCTTTTCTGATAAGAGTTGTAAATATTCCTCATTCAATTCTTTGACTTTGGGTATTTTTTTACACCCTAAATCGTTAAATGCATCTTTAGCTGCTTTATGAATTAATATCTGTTCTCGGTGTGCTTCAAGATACTTTTTACTATAACCACTCTTTCGATATTCCACATAAATATCTCTAGTATCTGAGTAATTAAATATATGTTTTTTCAACACTTGGATTTCTGCAGTTCTTTTTTCTTTCGCCTTAATGTCATCAGACAATTGATTAAAATGATCAATAGAACTATCTACCCTTTTATTCAAATCTTCCATACTTGTAATCTCATGGTCCCTTAAAAACAACAATGTTTTAGATATATGCTTTAAATTAAAATTTGTTGCCCAACGTTCATATGCTTCACCTTTATTGATTATCTTTTCTTGTATATTGATTAACAAATTCAACTTAAGTTCTTTATGAGCCTTTGTGCATTTTCCATGAATTCGTTTCCTTATATCATCTTCTTTGTAACCATCTTCCAATGAACGTAATCGTATAAATCTCTGTTGTCCTTTTCCTCGAAAAGATATATGTTTTCCTCTCTTATATTCAAATCCAGCTTTAGCCATCAAGGATAGAAACTCATCAAAGTCTTTGGGATTTTTTGATATGGAAATATCTATTTGATTGCAAATATTACTTCTGAATGAATCTCTCTTAGGAAATTCTGTACGTTTTGTTCGCATTGAGTATGGTTTAATTTCAATCACAGATAAGCCATTTTCCAAACAAATGATATCACTTAATCTTTGAATGGCTAATCCAGAAAACCAAAAATTTTTAAACTTCTTAGTCGCATCAAGTCTTGTAGAATTAAAAATGATATGGTTATGAATATGTGGTTTATCTGTATGAGTGCATACCATGAAAGCATGTTTACCCTTAGTAAATCTCATTCCTAATTCATAACCAATTTTATTAGCTTCCTCTGGTGTTATTTCTCCTGGTTTAAACGACTGCCTTATTTGATATGCAATAATATCTTTTTTCTGTTTACGTCCAACCTTTTGTAGATATTCCCTTTTTGTTAATAGAAATTCTTCATCTACAGTAACAGGATCACATTCATAAGAACTTATATAATTTCCATCATCTGTCTTGTCCGGATTCATTGAATAATCAGTTCTCGCCTTAATACATTGTGCTAAAGTTTTACCCTTGTTGATATGCATTGCTATTAATCTTGTCGTTGCCATTTGATCAACTCCTTTTCTATAAAAAAACAGTTAATCTTTTACAATTAACTGTAATTATTCCAATAATCAAGTTCAAAAATCTACTTTACTAGCTAAAATATATACAATAATATAGATTTCAGTTCTTCTTCTTTTAATCCAATATATCGAAAAAAACTTGCATAAACTATTGCCAATAAAGCAGGATATAGATTTACACTATCATTCCAAGATATAGTTCCATAATGTGTTTTTCGATTTCTTAATTTAACAAAATCAGAAATATTGCTTTCATTCATAAGAGGCAAGGACTTTTTCTTAATAATTTCGTCAATAATCGCACAATTTTCTTTATAGAGCTCAAAAATTTTTTCTTTTAATGTATAATTAAGATATTGAAATGCACTAAAAATTGTAGTTTCCTTATTTACATCAATTTCAGGATGATTACTCATAAATGTTTGTATAGTATCATTAATATTCTCTTTTAATTCTTCTATTAACTCATCTTTTTTTCGTTTTTTCTTATTTATACTATAAACCACTTCTAAAGCTGTACACATATCTTGAATATTTTTAATTGATATTTTATTAATATCTTTATTATCATTCGGTAATAAATCTAATAATGAATCGACTTTATTTTCGTTTATTTGATTAATTAGTTTAGGAATATATTCGAGTATATTATTGATATTAATTACTCTATTACAATTTTTTTTGCAATAATTTTCATATCCATCAAATATTTTACAGTTAGCAGTTTTATCATATTTTCCTTCTAGATTTCTTTGACTAAGATATACATCAAAAAAAATGTTATTTTGTCCAGTTAAGATTGAGAGTAAAGATTTCATGACGTTATAATATTTTGCAATATTCTCAAAAGTTTGAGGGTGTTCAAAAGACAATCTTATGAATGAATTTAATTCTCCCAATGAATATGAATTAAAATTGCTATTATTTATTTTTTCATAAGTTTGTGTAACAGAAATTGTCATATTTGTTTTTTCATTGTCAAAGATAAAATCAATAGATTGTTGATAATCATCCCAAGATTTGGTTTTGATTTGTCTTACACCATTAGTATTAAGTAATTCTTTAATGTCAATAGGTTCAAGAGCTACATTAGGCGGAAAAACAGAATTTATAATTCCTCCAAAAAATGTAATAGCATGAAACCTATTCCACGGCTCAGACATCCTATTATAAAAATCTTTAGTATTACCTACCGCTTCAATTATAAGTGGTGTCGCAAATCGAATAGACATATCTATACCCAAAATTGAAGTATTAAAGTTGCCATTATGTAAGAAAGCAATTGTCCTACCTTGGTGTATCCCAAAGAAAAATTCGGGTATTTGTCTATTAGCTACACGAATAGATTCAAAAACTTTGTATTTTTCATACTGATCCTCTTGTACTGGTAGTAGGGAAACATTAAATTTGTCTATATTATAAGTAAACTCGATATTGCCAATTTTTAGATATCCATTAAAATTATCCGGTATTTGTTCCATAGTGATTTCTCCTTTATTATAATAGTTTAATCTTAGTCATTATAACTCTTTTTTTTAACAGCAACCATAAAAACCTTGATACATTTATAACTTTTATATAATGCTTTCTTTTATTTCTTTTCAGCAGTATCTTTAAATTAAAGTAGTTTTAAAAATCGTGGATTTATATTATGCAAATCATTTCAAGATATGATTAAACTCATATCTATATTTAATAATTAAATAAAGAATATCAAAAGAATTTTTGATATGTGTATTTTCAATTGCTGATAAATAAGAACTTGTTAATTCTATTCTTTCAAATTAATCTTCCTATGGCTAGTCTACTTATTCTCTGCACTTTTTGAACATATTTCTTTTGCAACCAATGTTACATATTCATATTGAGCAGTCATGATATCTTCAAACAATTCCCATGTATCCAATTCGATTTCTCCAATGATTTTTCTTAATTTTTCTTCGCCTTCTTTGATTCTTCTTTTTATTTCCTTGTATTCTTCTTTCTGACCTATAGTTTCAAAAACAGGATCATCATAAAATCGTTCATAGAACTCTGACATAAATTTAATATTCATCTGCCTTCTCCTTTATTTTATCAAATTAGCTAATCTATAATTTATATTTTCTAAGGTTACGGACAACCAAGCTGCTAAGAAAATAATCAACATACAACCCGCAAACATGATAGATAGAATAAGCAACTGTGTCCATTTTTGAACAACGATTGTATAAATACCACCGACAACTAAAATAGTCATGAGAAGTCCTATCACATAGCTAGAAACATTCATTGTTAGCTTTATGAACAATTCAAACATCTTAACTATAAACATGATTGGATATACAAATAACTTCAATAACATCTTGATCACTGTCCTTTCATCTTTTCTAAATTAATTGTAATTATACTTTTAAAAAAACTCAATGATGTTAAGGTCAAATTAACAATTATTATGTAACGGTATGGCAAGAACCATACCTCTTTTTAATCATTGAATTGTTGAAAGTCGTTGAAGAATTTCTTTGCTTACACTCCAGATCTCATCTAGCCGACTTTGTAAATCTTCGATATCGGTAAGATATACACTATTGATTGCATTTGCACGTTTAGCATATTGATTCAGGTTGTTGCTGCAACGTCTTAAAAGAGTAATCATTTCCTTTACATCTTTCAAATCTAACTTCACGCAATATCCATCAAGTGCCATCTTGCGAAGATAAGCACTTAAACTTTGTATCTCCATTTCAGACATCTTTAATCGGATTCTATCCAATTCCTCTTGTGATACTACAAAGTGTATTTCTTTATCTCTCATATTCCACCTCTTTATCAGCTTTGTTACTACATGAATTGGATTTAGCAGTATTACTTTTCAAATCATCTAACACTGATGATTTTTCATCTTTATTTTGTTCATTACTGCCGTCCATATTCAACAGAGCATCTAGTTCTGCTAAACGAGAGTTTTTTTGACGTAATTCTTCTTCGTGTGGAAATGGTTTACCTAGTTCGAGTTTTGTTGCTTCTTGTTGATTTATAAGGTTTTCCAATTCTTTATTTTCTTTTTCTAATTGGTTTTCGATATTGGCCAGTGCGTTATCCAAACGAGTAATATTTCCTCTTGCATCAGTTCCTAATGTTACATGATGACTCATTTTACCTTTTAAAATGATTTCAAAATTTCGTTGGAATATATCCAAAGTAAGCTCCATCTTAAAGCCACGATAACTTCCTAAAATTTCTTTCTCGCTATCCTTAAAGTTCTTACAAGCAGTCAGAATTGCTTCTCCAGTGAGTTCTTTATCCATGATATTTTTATCATGAATAGTCATTCCTACAAATCCCTCTAATGGCAAAGGATTATCTTTTACAGTTTCAATATCCTCCATATAGCCTTTGATATACTCCTTTGTTTTTTCAATCTCAGATGGATAGTATTTTAAAAGTTTATCCTCCATACGATACTGTTGGCTTTGATAATCTGCTTTTAAGACTTTTAACCTTGCAACATCTATATCTAGATCCATCTTTTCCTTAATGAGTGGATTACCGGCACATAACGCTTTGATTTCTGCATAAGATAATACCTGCTCATCAACATCATCACAAGAACGGACTGGAGATTTACTTGTCATGATCTGACTAATAAATTTCTGTTTATTCTCTAAAGTTTGATATAAATAAGCATCAAATGTTCCCTCGGTCACATACTGATACACATGAACTTCTTTATTCATGTTTCCTTGACGAATGATTCGACCATTTCTTTGTGTCATATCCGATGGACGCCAACCAACATCTAAGTGATGAACTGCAACAAGTCTATCCTGAACATTAGTTCCTGCACCCATTTTTTGCGTACTTCCTAACAATACTCTTACCTGTCCTAAGCGAACTTTTGAAAAGAGTTCTTTTTTCTTTGCCTCACTATCTGCATCATGAATAAATGCTATTTCACTTTCAGCCACACCATTTTGAATAAGCTTTTTTTTGATATCATCATAGACATTAAATGTATCATCATTCTTTGGTGTTGATAAATCACAAAATAAAAGCTGTGTGAGTTTATCTTGTTGTCCTTCGTTATAAATCCTTAGAACATTTTTCACACAGACATTTAACTTACTATTTTCATCGTCAGGCAATAATGGATTCATCAATCTTTGATCCAATCCAATCTTTCTACCATCAGATGTGATCTTAAGCATGTTATCCACTGATGGATCAACGTTTCCACCATGAACCAAAGCAGCTCTTTCTGATAAAGACTCCACCATTTCCTTTTGAATTTTAGATGGTTGTACAACAACTGTTTCAAATTTAGTTTTAGGCACTGGAAGGTTTAATTGATCAGATGTTTTAATATCAGCCACTTCCTTAAAGATGTTCATTAATTCTGGAAGATTAAAAAATTTCGCAAATCGTGTTCTTGCACGATAACCCGTACCCTCAGGAGCAAGCTCGATTGCTGTTGTGGTTTCTCCAAAAGTAGAAGCCCAACAATCGAAATGTGTTAATTTCATTTGTTGTAAAGTCGAATATTGAAGATATCGCATAATGGTATAGAGTTCTGTCATTGAATTGCTAACTGGTGTTCCAGTTGCAAATATAACACCTTTGCCATTTGTGATTTCATCCATATAGCGACACTTCATAAACATATCTGATGACTTTTGAGCTTCTGAAGTAGATAGACCTGCTACATTTCTCATTTTTGTATAAAGGAACAAATTTTTGAAAGCGTGACTCTCGTCAACAAATAACCTATCAACACCTAGTTGTTCAAACGTAATTACATCATCCTTTTTATCATTAGCTAATAGTTTATCTAGTCTTGCTTCAAGTGATTTACGAGTCTTTTCCATTTGTTTAATTGTGAAGTTTTCACCTCTAGAATACTTTAATTCTTCTAAAGCATTTTCAATATCCTGAATCTGTTCACGCAATAGTTTTTCCTGCCTCTGGGCAGAAATAGGAATACGTTCAAACTGTGAATGACCAATGATAACTGCATCGTAATCTCCTGTTGCAATTCTCGCACAGAATTTCTTACGATTTGCTGTTTCAAAATCCTTTTTACTTGCTACAAGTAATTTAGCGCTAGGATATAGTCGTAAAAATTCATTTGCCCATTGAAGTGTTAAATGATTAGGCACGACGAATAATGACTTTTGACATAATCCAAGACGTTTGCTTTCCATCGCAGAAGCAGCCATTTCAAAACTTTTTCCAGCTCCCACTTCATGAGCCAATAACGTATTTCCTCCATACAATACATGTGCAACAGCATTCTTTTGATGTGGTCTTAACTCGATATCAGGATTCATTCCATGAAAACGTATATGACTACCATCATATTCTCTTGGTCTGTTTGAATTAAAAAGTTCATTGTATATTTGAATCAAATGCTCCCTTCGTTTTGCATCTTTCCAAATCCAATCTTGAAACGCTTCCTTTATTGCTTGTTGCTTTTGTTGAGCAAGAGTTGTTTCTCTTTTATTCAAAACTCGTTTCTGTTTGCCATTTTCCTCGATTATATCATAAATACGTACATCTTTTAAATTGAGTGTATCCTCTAAAATCTTAAATCCATTCGCACGTTCTGTACCATATGTTACATTGACTAAAACATCATTTCTGCTTCCTACACTTTTACCAGTTATACGCCATTCAGCTGTCATTTCAGAATAATGAACTTCTATATAACTTTGAAGATAATAAGGTGTTTCAAAAAGTTCATACATAAATTGTTGAATATAATCTTTATCGATCCATGTTGCACCAAGCCTCACATCAATTTCAGAGGCATCTAAATCCTTGGGTTGTGCTTTTTCTAATGCTTCTACATTGACTTCAAACATTGGATTATCTTTAGCCACAATACGAGCGATATGAAGTTTTTCTCTTACATTTCCAGACAAATACTCGTCTGAAGTTTGCCAATCTTTCTCAATATCATCACTGCCTAAAGGGTCTTTAAAGATAACACCTCTTAATTCATTGATGATCTTATCAAAATCATTTGGTGTACCAAGCAACTCTGACATAAATGGCAAATCTACTTGTCCTCTTTCTCCAATGGAAATTGCTAAAGCCTCACTTGCTGTATCAACACTTGTAATATCAACTGAAGGACGGATTGTTCGTTTTGTGAACATATCAGCCTTACTTTCTAAATTACCATTTTCATCAATGTTTTCTAACGAGCATAACAAATAATACGATGAATCATCTGAAAAAGCTAATGAGTTTCCTCTTGAATTGATGAGTCCATATTTATCAGTAAAGCTATCATAAACATCATTCAATTCCTTTTGTTTATTCTTTATATCTTCATTAGGGTAGTCTTCAAGCTGATATTCAATGAGATCGTTAACAATCTGACGAAGTTCGGCAAGTCCTTTAATTCTCCTTTTCGCAGTCTCATTCAGGTTGCAATGTCTCATTATAGAGTTTTCTCTAAAATATACTTCATCATTTACAACTGTATATGAATAATTCTTTACATCTGGGTCTGCAGGTATCGTTTCAACATCTTCCATTGTTTTATAATCAGTTATTTCTGCATCCAGATATTTTCCATGAATATTTATAATAGCTTCAGACAATAAAACCGATAGTTCTTTATCTTCATATGGTTTCACTGTTAATTCGTCTTTACCATAAGCAGTAGACTTTGTTGTCAATTCACCTAATATCATGTTTGGGTGCTCAACAAAATAGCTATTCAAGGCAATATCATCACTATATCCTAAATGGACCCAATCCGGTTCAATATCAATAGGATGCTCTCTTTTCTGCAAGAAGATGATATCCGAAACGACTTCAGCTCCAGCATTCGCTTTAAATGCATTGTTTGGTAATCGAATTGCACCTAACAGCTCAGCACGTTGAGCAATATATTTCCTTACATCTGGACTTTGCTGATCCATGGTAAATCTGCTCGTCACAAAAGCAATAACTCCGCCTGGTCGTATTTGATCTAAAGCCTTGGCAAAGAAATAATTATGAATAGAAAAACCTAGCTTATCATATGGTTTATCACTTACCTTATAATTTCCAAAAGGCACGTTACCAATCGCAATATCATAAAAATCTCTACGATCCATTGTTTCAAATCCTGTAACTGTAATATCAGCCTTTGGATAAAGTTTCTTTGCAATGCGCCCACTGATCGAATCAAGCTCAATTCCATATAGACGACTATTACGCATTTCATCAGGTAACATACCAAAGAAGTTTCCAATACCCATAGATGGTTCTAAGATATTACCAGAAGTAAATCCCATTTGAGCTAGTGCCTTATACATCGCTTCAATTACAACTGGACTTGTATAATGAGCGTTTAACGTAGATGCTCTTGCCATTTTGTATTCACGCTCTGGAAGAAGTTCTTTGAGTTCCTTGTATTCCTTTACCCATGCTTCTTTTTGACTGTCAAAGACATCTGGTAAACCGCCCCATCCTACATATTGTGATAACACTTCTTGTTCTTCTTCGGTTGCATTTCTATCTTCATTTTCTAACTGATACAATAAGCGAATAGCCTCAACATTTCTTGAATACTTTTGTTTTGGTCCACCTTCTCCTAAATGTTCATCAGTAATCATAAAGTTATTTGCTTCTATATCTTTCTTTTCTTCTATTTCATTTACTGGCATAAGGGAAACCAATTGTTCAAAGTTTTCTTTCTTTTCTACTCGGTAAACTGGATAAGACAAAGATTTATCTATAAGCTGAACGATATCATCATTCATGCCAGTAATTTCAAAGGCAGTATCATCAATAGAAACCATCTGCCCAATTTCATAAGGGAAATCATCTTCTTTAGATTCTTCTACTTTTTGTTCTAGAGATACCTCTGTTTCCTTTGCAACCATATCTACATTTGATGGTACGTCATCAAACTCGTACATGACTTCTGGAAAATAACGTTCTTCAAGCATTAAGGAATCAATACGTTTGACGACTTGTGGCCATGATAGTTTGACATCATCACAGTCCTTTTTCTTGTATCGAATACCTTTTGCATCATGATCTTGACCGCTACCATCACTAGAGGATAAAGCATGTGAACGTCCACCAATACCATATTCTTTCTTTAAAAATTCTGCTTTTTCCTTGTTTGTATGATTTTCAGCAAAGTAATTAAATATACGAGTTTTCCCTTGAGCAAAACTGCTACCTTGTAAAAGTTCTTCTTCGATCTCATCATCTGTGATAAATGACTTTATAGGTGGCAATTCAGATATTGTTGTTTCAAAAGAAATTCGAGGTAAGCTTAATTCTACTAATCTTTTTTTAATATCCTCGCAATCATGATAATGAAAACGCAATAAGCCTCTATCCTGTTCATATAGATTTATAAACTCTTCAAATTGGTCCTTCAATATAGCAACATAAGATTCATATTGAAGCATTTTTGCCATTTCTTGTGTTTCCTCTGGAAAACCTTTTCTTTCAAATTCACTTAGTTTAGATAGAAGATTAGCTTCTTTAGCCGGCTCATCAAAATCACGATATAGATACCATAACTTTTCAGCCAACTGTTTTCGTTCAAAAGAAGGAGCTTCTTGCAGCTCAACATTTGTCATAAACTGTCCATTTTCAAGCAATGATTGAATCGTCTTCGCAACTTCTAACCAAGGAACAACCTGTGCTTGTGGAACAAAGAGAGCTTTATTTCCTTTTGCAAACTCTATACCATCATCACCATACCACGCAGCAATGTTTCTATGGTCTCCAATGATTCCATAACCACCAACATATATATTCCTTAAATATTGTGCTATATCTTCGATTGGTTTTTGTTTCATGAATTCAGTCACTACCATCATTCTTGAATCGGTCGTATTACTACCATAGATCAAGAATTGATTGAGTTCTTCTTGCTCGATAGAAAAAAAGGAGGACAATTGATTTTTGTTCTCCGTTTGGTCAATAAATTGAATCTGCTCTTCTTCACTAATAAAGTCTAATAAACTTAACTGTTGATTAGTTCCGTCTTCACGATTTCTTCTGCTTCGCTTTTTAGGCTGTTCATATGTCGTACCCAAGCCATCTGATTGATTTTCTTGTTCGGTGCTGGATTCTTTTCCAACAACTGCTCCATCAACAATTTCATTCTGTTCTGTGCTGTTTCCTGTACTTCCATCAAGTGAGGAATCAACGTTTCGCTCAGAATCATGTCGTTGTAGGTCATTGGCTTGTGTTCCTCTAGATACGTCTTTCTCATTTGCCCCCACTTGTTCAATTCTGCTTGGCTCTGTTCTTTCAATACCATGTTGGGAATTTGATAATCTCCCACTTGCAAATAGCTCATTTCGTTCATCTTGAATGCTCCTTTCCTTTTCTGATTTATACTGTTCAATTCCTAATTCAACTTCTTTGAGTACCTGTGTTGTAATGCTGTTTACAGCCGTACCTAAAGCATTGATTGCTTTGCGGGTATTAAATTCGTAGATACTCATGAAATCATCATTTTCAAAGTAGTTTTCTGGATGTTCTATACATCTTAAATAAACACAGTATGTTGCGCTTACTGTTACCGCTCTTTTAAAAGCTACCTCCTTGTTATAACCATCATACTCTTCCAGAAAACTATCTGCAACGATGTCAGCGAACTCATGCTCAAAGTCATGCCAATATTCATCAGCCAACTTGGAAACAACTTTTGGAATTTGATTTAATAAATCATTTTCTTTTATCTTAAATTCATTCTCTAAGAGCTCTTGTATATAACCTTGATGTTGTTCATCTAATTTCCATAATTCATTCAAATCAAGAGAATTTGGGCGTGTTCCAGTATCAGCAACATCAAATACATATCTTAGATAAGATCTATAACCATTATTAGCAAATAATGCAATCCCTTTAGAACCACGTTTCACATAACGTTGTTTTTCTAATCTCCATTCATCAAACTCCTTGCATAGAATAGCATTAGGACGTTGTGCAAATATCATGATCTGTTCTGGATAAGTGAAGGTATAGTTATAACTCATTGTTTTTAGAAAAGACATCCATTTTTCAACATCTGTTGTCATTTCTTTTATTGTTTCCAGAGCTATTTCATTAAAATAACGTTGTTTGTCGTTCATTCTTTCCCTCCATTCGTTTTAATAAAGATCTAATTGCTTAAATTCTTCATCTGTCATTGAGTGAACCTTTTTTAAGACTTCATCTGTCAAAGATTTAAGTTGTGTTTCATCACTTTGAAGTTTAGATTTCATTTGTTCCAATTCTGATATCAGTCCTTTTCGATAACCTGGGCTGTAAATCATGATCAACATTGCTTCATCTTTAGTAATTTCCATCATTCAATCTCTCTTTCTGTTGGAAATGATAATTTCTTTTCCCTACTTTTAGAAGTCGTTTCTTTGAGTTGTTCTAGGACTGAAGCTTTTCCGTTGTTAATGACTCCATCAATCATGCCATAATCATCTTCCAATGACATTTCAGCATTTTTAAGATAGTTCTCAGGTGGAATAAAATCTTTTAGTTCCCCAAAGCCTAACGAATCAACATAATGACAAGTGACTTTATTATCTTGTTTTAAGGCAACGATATCACTTACAGATAAGCTATGACCTCGATAATCTTGTGGGAGATTTGTATTGAATTTCATATAAAGATTATCTAATACAGAGCCATCAGTAATATCAGGATATAATGGTGAAACATAAATGACTTCATAATGGTCATATTCTGGAACTCTTCCAATTTTTTCCAATTCTCGCCTGGAAGCAAAACGTTCACCTAGCGTTTCATCAATTCGCTTTAATTGCATGATGGCATAGCAATCTGTTGTTGTATCAATAAATGCTTGTAATCGTTCTTCTTGAGATGCATTACCATTGAGTTCATCCCATTTCTCTATTTTATTTTTTGACATATATATACACCTATCTTTCTTCTACAAATTCTTTAGTATTGATACCTTTGATTGAAACTTCATCTTTCTTTTCTTTTAACAAAGCCAATACAGATGGTTTAATAATGTTTGAACGACTTTCAAAGTCTTCCAATTCATTTAAAAGATCTTCGGCAATATATTGATCATCCGAATCTTCACCAACCATTAATTTTAAATAGTCTTTGATCTCTTTTGTTTCTCCCGATAATATTTGTTGTTTTAATTTAGCTACTGCTTCTTCCTTGTTTTCTACGACATCTCTGTATTCGTATAAATCAACATCCTCAAAAAAATCAGTTAAATCAAAAGCAAGATTATCTGCTTCTCTGTTAAACGAAAGAATCATTTGAACTTGGTGTTCAACTTCCTCTACTTTTTCTAATATATCATCATAATCTTGAACTACTAAATCGTGGTGTTTCAAATCAGAATCCTCTAAAATGATATCTCTAGCTTCCAACATTGATAGTTCTGGCATATCTAACTGGCCTCCATCAATTTCTTTATAATGGTTGTCATACATCGTATAATCATAACCATCATCACAGGTCTGAAGCACAAGAAAATTATTCTTACCAACTTTCCATGCTTTCTTCCATTCATCATTTTCGACTTCAGGATTGTAAGTTACATTGGCTTTTTCCATCATTTCCGCAAACTGACAAATATGATAAACTACACCATCAATTTTGGCGTGATATTCATCTACATAAAAACATCTTTTCAAAACAGCATGATCTCTAAAATTCACCTGAATACATTTTCCATCCTGTATACGAAACAAATCATCATAGTGACTATTGATAAAACGAATCATCTTGATTCCCATTAAATCTTGTTCTTTCATTACTTCTGTCCTTCCTTTCCAAAATTCAATTCGAACTTAGCTTTGCCATCATTTTCAGTAGATAAAATAACCGTTGAATTAAATACTTTTCCTGTTTTCTTTGATTGACATTCTTTTAATTTTAACCTTTTATTTCGTAATAAATCCTCAAATTGTGTTTCTGTGAGTTTTTTTCCGATGGACGAAAAGAATGCATTGTTTTTCCATAGCACAAAACGGCACTCTTTATTTGTACAAAAATAACCTTTTTGACCTTGAATGATATCACTACCACAATGTGGACATGTTCCTATAACTTTTTTGTTGTTCATAATAACATCTGCTCCTTTTACAACTTCATAATTTTTTACTAAACCTGTAACCATATCTTCAATTTCTTGCATAAATTCTTTGGAATCATAAGTTCCTTTTTCAATACCAAGCAGTTTTTCCTCCCAATCCGCTGTCATTGATGCTGATTGAATCAGTTCAGGTACAACAGTTATCAAGGAAATGCCTTTTTGAGTTGGTATCAAATTCTTTACTTTCTTATTTGCTATTCTTTCAATAAAGCCAATGCGAACAAGTTTTTCAATAATTCCAGCCCGAGTTGCTGGTGTTCCAATTCCTTTGCGTTCAATCTTTACGCTCATTTCATCTACACTGGCTTTTTCCATGGCCTGCAATAATGTATCTTCTGTAAAGTGCTTAGGTGGTGAAGTCTTTCCTTCTTTGATTTCTGAGCCATGAATAATTAGTTTTTCTCCAATAGCAAGATTCGGTAATTGTGTTGCTTCTTTTTCTTTTTTGTTTTCTATAAAATACTCTTTAATTTGTTTCCAACCCAAATCAAGAGTGACTTTTCCTTTAGCATTAAATAGAGTATCAAAACACTTCAACACAACATCTGTTTCTTGATAGATAAAAGGTTTTCCAACTGCACATAACAAACGCATAGCGATAAGTTTCAATACTTGGTACTCTCCTTTACCTAGTTCAGTTAAATTAAATTTAGTAATTTGTTTTGTAGGGACAATGGCATTGTGATCAGTGACTTTGCTGTTATTGATAATTTGTTTCACTTCTTTAGAGATTGGAATACCAATGTTAAATTTCATTGAAACTTCATCAATAAGACAATTCACACTTGCTGCCATATCATCTGTTAGAAATCTACTGTCCGTCCTTGGATAAGTGACCAACTTTTTCTCATATAGACTTTGTGTATAATCAAGTGTCTGTTGTGCAGTGAAACCTAATAAACGATTGGCTTCTCTTTGTAGACTTGTTAAGTCATAAAGTAAAGGTGCTTTTTCTTGTTTGTTTTTTTTATCAACCTGAACAACAGTCGCTGTTTTGCTTTCTAAACAACTTTGTCTTAACTTATCACAATCATCTTTGCTATCCATTCTTTGGCTACTAGCATTGAAACCATCAAACGATAATTGCAACGTATAAAATGGAATAGACTGAAATGCTGATATCTGTGCTTCACGTATGACGACCATTGCAAGTGTTGGAGTCATAACTCTACCAATATTTAACGTTTGCGAATAAAGACATGAAAAAAGTCGAGTCGCATTGATTCCAACTAACCAATCAGCACGTTCTCGACATAATGCAGCTTCATACAAAGCATCATATTCACTTGAATTTTTTAAATTTTTAAAACCATCTAAGATAGCACTATCTTCCATAGAAGAAATCCACAATCTTTCAAATGGTTTTCGACAACGACATTGATGATAAACTAATCGAAATATCAATTCTCCCTCCCTTCCTGCATCTGTTGCACATATAAGACCATCTATATCACTTCGTTCCATCAGCTTCTTAATAACCTTAAACTGCTTATTGGTTGCTGATGAAACTTGATATAACCAACCTGTAGGAATAATTGGTAAATCTTCATACTTCCATTTTGTATACTTAATATCATAATTTTCAGGTTGTACCAGTTCTACCAAATGTCCTACACACCAACTGACAACATAGTCGTTTCCTTCTAGATAGCCATCATATCGTTTATCAGCTTTTAATACTTTAGCAATGCTTTGAGCTACAGAAGGCTTTTCCGCTAATACTAATTTCATTTTCATTTGCTCCTTTCCACAAAAAAACAGCCTCATACTAAAGTACGAAACTGTTATGTAAACATCTACTTAATTTTATCTATTTGTCCTAAAAGTCTAAGACAATCACTCATACCCCTTAGATACATTTTAAATTCCATCATATCTTCTTGTTTTCGATACAATTCTAAATATCTGAAGATTTTATTAAGTCTATCATCGTCACTTACTTTATCAACAACTGTAAATCCATCTACCATTTTAGATATGATTTTTTCATCATTATAAAGTTTTGACATTTTTTCAGTGATATTACGAAACTCTGGATCTTCATCAATCGATTTTAGATACACGTATTCTCTTAATGCTAGATAATTTGATTTTCTGCTTTGTTCTAAATCTTCGATTGCTCTATCATACATTTCTTTCTCGCCTCCTCACAATATTAATATATACCTAGTTGTGTGAAAAATCGAGGATATGAAAAACAGTTTCATACTTTTTGTATAAAACCGTTAAACTGGGCTTTGTATTTATTCATTTACGAAAAAAATCATCACTTCTTGTTTGGTTTTCTTTTTATTCCCAGCAGTTTAACAAAATCATCAAATAAGGCTGTATCTGTTGGCTCAAACATTAACCATTTTCCGTCGTGATAGGTTTTAGTTTCATCATAAATTTTCTGCACTTCTTTTGAATAACTATTTCTATCTGTATCAAATTTTAATTGTTCATCTTTCCCCAAGATAATCATAAATCCTACACAGTTTTCCCTTGCGTACAATGCACAAAGCGTTTTTCCGCCACGACGATATTTATACTCATAAGTCCACGCTTTACCACCTTTGTTCCATAAACATTCCATGTCATACTTTTCATCAATTAAAGCACAAAGTTTATTCCATATATCATATAATGATTGTCCGATTAAAGCAGTCATTTCTTCTGCATTAGGTATTTTATCCAGCATATTCGTTTCTCCTTTATAACTTTCAATTTGTTATTGTAAATTGTTTATAAATTTTATACTTTCATCATATATTTTTTGATATTCAATATTATGAACATAATGAGAACATTCCAAAATTTTATATTCTCCATTTTGCTTACTATTTATATAATCAATAATAAAGTTTCTCCATTGTTCTTTTGCATATCCTGTCCCATCTCCATTAGA